>CAZRPT010000221.1:0-40293 GCA_964601985.1 uncultured Verrucomicrobiota bacterium | reverse complement strand
ACCGGCATGTCGAAGTGGAAGATCACCCCCACCTCGGCGTCCTGCCAGTTCAGTTGGGCGGGCGTGGGGAGGGGACGCGACGCGCCGGCGGACGCCGTCCCCGCCCGGCCCAGGCGCGTGGCGGTGCCAGCGGCGGCCGTGGCGGCGACACCCAGAAAGGCCCGCCGGGAAAGGCTCCGCGGGGGGGCGGGGATCGGTTGGCTCATCGCGCGGGTTATTGCGGGAGGTCCGCCGGCGGATGGTCCAAGGCCGGGAAGGGGAACACCGGCGAGGGGGTGTGCTGATCGCGCATGATTTTGGCGATCTTGCGCACCAGCTCCGGATGCTTCGCCGAGACGTCGTGGGTCTCGCCCAAGTCCGCGCGCAGGTTGTAGAGCTCGATATGGTAATTCGGCTTTGCCTTGCTCCGTCGGGGCGGATTCAGGTGCTGGCGGATGCCCTTCCAATCGCCCAGCCACACCGCCTGCTGGCCGCCGTAACCGGGAAACTCGCGGTAGAGGAACGGGCGCGGCGGCTGGGTTTTGCCGCGCAGGGTGGGCGCGAAGCTGATGCCGTCCAAGCGCGGCGGGATGGCGTCCCGGCGCCCGATCAAGTCGAGCAGCGTGGGCAGCCAGTCCTCGAACCCGGTCAGCCGGTCCACCACGACGCCGGCCTTGAGGTGCCCCTTCCAGCGCACGATGGCCGGCACCCGGACGCCGCCCTCGTAGAGCGAGCCCTTCAGGCCGCGCATGCCGTCGGCGGACTTGAAAAAGTCGGAATCCGAGCCGCCCAGCCGGTTGTAGGTGGGGCCGTTGTCCGAGGTGAACACGAAGATGGTTTGCTCTTCGAGGCCGAGGTCGCGGACCAGCTTCATCAGCCGGCCTATTTCGAGGTCCATCCGGGTCACCATCGCCGCGTAGGCCGCCCGGGGGCTGTAATGCGGCAGGTAGGCGTGTCCGCCGGGGTAGGGCGGGTCCGGCCACAGACCGAGATATTCCCGGAGGGAATCATCCGGCACCTGCAACGCCAGATGCGGCACCGTGGTGGGCAGGTAGAGGAAAAAAGGATGATCGGCGTTGGCCCGGACGAACTTCCGCGCGGCGGCGTTGATCCGGTCCGGCGCGTAATCCCGTCCCTGGAATTTCCGGTAGCTTTCCGGCGAATAGGGGTCCTCGCCCGGCTTCAATTTCTGGTAGGGCGAGAAGGGGGGATTGTTCAGTTGAATCCGGTGATCATCCTCCCAGAGGTAGGTGGGGTAATAATTGTGGGCGTGCCGCTGGCAGTTGTAGCCGAAGAAGTGGTTGAAGCCCTGATTGAGCGGATCGCCCGCCGAATGAGGCGGTCCGAGGCCCCATTTGCCCATCGCGGCGGTCACGTAGCCCTGCTGCTGCAAGGCGCGGCCCATCGTCAACGTGCCGGCGGGCAGCGGTTCCTGGCCTTCCGGTTTGACCTCGTGGTTGTCCCGCACCCAGGCGTGCCCCGGATGGAGGCCGGTCATCAACACGCAGCGGGAGGGCGCGCAGACGGCGTTGCCCGCGTAATGGCGCGTCAGCCGGATGCCTTCCCGCGCCAGTTGATCAATGTAGGGGGTGCGAATTTTCTCCTGGCCGTAGCAGCCCAGCTCGGCGTAGCCGAGGTCGTCGGCCATGATGAAAATGATGTTCGGCGGACGATCCGTCGCGGCGTGGACCGCGCCGCCGCCGCCCAACAAGGCCAGCCCCAAGCCGGCCATCATACCGTTCAAACGAGCGTGTTTCATGGGCGTCAGTGTTACCACCGCGCGGGCGCTCCGCACAAACAGAATTCCCCCCGACCGGCGGCGGCGACGGCGGGGAAGGGGGCTTTGCCGTTGCGCGGAGGGAGGGGGGTGGCCTAGATTGGCGATGACATGTGGGCGCTGTTCAAAGAATTCGCGCAGTTTCTCCGGCAGGAAAAGAAGTGGTGGCTCTGGCCGCTGGCCATCGTGTTGATCCTGCTGGGCGTGCTGGTGGTGTTCGCCTCCAGCTCGGGGATCGCCTGGGCGCTCTACCCCTTCATGTGATTCATGGCCGGCGGGTTCTTCATCCTCGGCATCTCGGCCTTTTACCACGACGCCGCGGCGGCGTTGCTGCGCGACGGGGAGATCGTGGCCGCCGCCCAGGAGGAACGCTTTTCCCGTCGCAAGAATGACGAGCGTTTTCCCGTCCACGCGGTGGCCTTCTGTCTGGCGCGGGCGGGCATTTCGGCGGCGGAGCTGGACGCGGTGGTCTTCTACGACAAGCCGATCACGAAGTTCGCCCGGATGCTGGAAACCTACCTCGCCGTGGCGCCGGGCGGGTGGTGGACGTTTCCGCGGGTGCTGCCCGGCTGGCTCAGCGAGAAGCTGGACCTCCGTCGCACCATCCGCGAGGAAATCCCCGGCTTGCGGGCGGATTGCCCGATTCTGTTCAGCGAGCATCACCAGGCCCACGCCGCCAGCGCCTTTTTCCCGTCGCCCTTCGAAGAGGCGGCCATCGTGACGATTGACGGGGTGGGTGAATGGGCCACCACCACCGTCGGGGTGGGGCGCGGGAACGCCCTCGAGCTGCGCCAGGAGCTGCGTTTCCCCCATTCGCTCGGCCTGTTGTATTCGGCGTTCACCAGCTACTGCGGATTTCGGATCAATTCCGGCGAATACAAGCTCATGGGGCTGGCGCCCTATGGCGAACCGCGCTTTGCCGACGTGATCCGGCGCGAGCTGCTGGACCTGAAGGAGGACGGCTCCTTCTGGCTGAATCTGGATTATTTCCGCTTCCTGCGCGGGACCACGATGACCAACGAGCGCTTCGACCGCTTGTTCGGCGGGCCGCCGCGGCCGCCGGAGACGCCGATCGAGCAGCGGCACATGGACGTGGCGCGTTCGATCCAGGAGGTCACCGAGGAGGTGATGCTGCGGCTGGCGCGGCACGCCCGCGAGACGACCGGTCTGCCGGCGCTGTGTCTGGCGGGCGGGGTGGCGCTGAATTGCGTGGGCAACGGGCGCATCCTGCGCGAGCGGGTGTTTGACCGGCTCTGGATCCAGCCGGCGGCGGGCGACGCCGGGGGGGCGTTGGGCGCCGCGCTGGCCGCCTGGTACGAGCATTGCCAGAAACCGCGCGCGCCGGCCCGGCCCGACGCCATGCAAGGCGCGCTGCTGGGGCCGGAGTTTTCCCGGGCGGAAATCGAGGCCACCCTGAAGGAGCACGGGGCGGTGTACGAGGCGCTGGCGCCGGACGCGCTGATCGAGCGGGTGGTGGCGTTGCTGCAAGCCGGCAAGGTGGTGGGGTGGTTCCAGGGGCGGATGGAGTTCGGCCCGCGCGCGCTGGGCAGCCGCTCCATTTTGGGCGATCCCCGCTCGGCGGAGATGCAGTCGGTGATGAACCTGAAGGTGAAGTTCCGCGAATCCTTCCGCCCGTTCGCCCCGGCGGTGCTGGCCCATCGCGCGGGGGATTATTTCGAGCTGGCGCAGGAATCGCCCTACATGCTGCTGGTGGCGCCGGTGAAGGAGGCGTTGCGCCGGCCCGTGCCGTCGGGGTTGCGGGGACTGGAGCTGCTGCGGGCGCCCCGCTCCACGCTGCCCGCCGTCACGCACGTGGATTATTCCGCCCGGGTGCAGACGGTCACGGCGGAGTCCAACCCCCGCTTCCACGCGCTGCTGACCCGCTGGGAGGCGGTCACCGGCTGCGGGGCGCTGGTGAACACCTCCTTCAACGTGCGCGGCGAACCGATCGTCTGCACCCCCGACGACGCCTACCGCTGCTTCGTGAACACCGAGATGGATTTTCTGGCGCTGGGCGATTTTCTGCTGGACCGGAAGCAACAGCCCCGGCGGCCGGTGGCGCGACGCGCCGGGCTGATGCCGGATTAAACTCGCGAGATGAAGGTGCGATTCAAGGAAGAGCGACGCGCGTGGCGGCGTTTTGCGCTGGAATTCGCCGTGGCGCCGCTGGTGGTGGGCGGGCTGCTGTGGTGGAAGGGCGTCCTCGGGCCGCGGGGTTTTGCCGGGCTGGGGGCGGGGCTGGCGCTGTTCGAGCTCAGCGTGTTCCTCTTTCCGCGCTGGAACCGGGCCTTTTACCGGGGGGCGTTGACGGTCAGCGCGCGGGTGGGGCATTTCATGGGGCAGTTCCTCCTGACGCTGCTCTTCTTTCTGTTGCTGACGCCGGTGGGGCTGGCGCTGCGGCTGGCCGGCAAGGATCTGCTCCAGTTGCGACGCGACCCGCGCCGGAGCAGCTACTGGCAACCGGCCCGGCGCGGGGGCGGGTTCGAGCGGATGTTCTGAGCGGCGGGGGCGATCATGGAAAGTGCAACGCCAACGAACCCGGAGGAAGAACCGTCGAGCCCCGCCGCGGCGGAGGTTTCGCCGACGGCCCGGCGGCCCGGCCCGCACAGCCGGCGGTTGCATCTGTTCCTGCACGGGCTGGCGGGGGCGATGCTGGTGCTGGCGGTCATCGTGCCCGGTTGGTTCATCGAACTGGCGCCGTGCTGGATTGCCCTGCGCCAGCCGTTGGCGGCGGCGGGCGTGATTCTGGCCCTGTTGGGCTGGCTGACCTACCGGCCGCGGCTGGCCCGGCTCTCGGCGGGTTTTTGCGTGGCGGTGATGATGCTGATCGTCGTGCTGACGGGCGCGGATGTGCTTTTCCGGGTGATCGGTTACGACTTCGACCGGCAGCAGGCCGCCCTGCGGCATCTGCCGCCTTTCTACCGCCGGCCCAGCGTGCGGACCGGCGAGATTTATTTCCGGCGCCCCGGCCCGCAGGTGTGGACCGGCAAGGTGATCGCCGGCGCGGTCGAGGCGCTGCATTTGCAAACCGATTTTTACCGGGACGAACACCCCATCACCGTCCGCTACGACGCGCAGGGGTTCCGCAACGACCCGCCTTTGAGCGACTGGGAGATCGCCGTGGCGGGGGATTCGTTCACCGAGCTGGGGTTTCTGCCGCAGGACCGGCTTTTCACCACGCTGCTCGCCGAAAAGCTCGGCGTGCGCGTGCGCAATCTGGGCGTCAGCCACACCGGCCCGCTGACCCAGCTTCACTACCTGCGCACCTACGGCCTCGCGCCCTCCACCCGGCGGGTGGCCATCGCGTTTTACGAAGGCAACGACCTCGACAACCTGGACCTGAAGTATTCCCAGTGGCGGCGGTTCCGGAAAACCGGCTGGCGTCCCGCTGGCCTGTTTCATCCCCAGACCTCCCTGTTGCGCGCCATTGGGCAGGCCATCCTCCGCGCCGACGTGAGGCATTCGCCGCCGAACGAGGTGGTCCCTGATGCCTTTCTGCACCTGGGCGGGCGCACGATTCCGGTCAGTTTCGACGACGTGCCCGTGGGCAGCGCCGAGGTCGCTCCGGAGACGCGGGAGGCGCTGGAATACGTCTTCCGGGAATACGCCGCCTTCGCCCGGGCGCATCACGTCCAGCCGTGGTTGTTCTATTTTCCGTGCAAGGTGCGCGTCTGGCACGGGATGCTGGAGTTCAACGAAAAAACGCGCGTAGACGCCTCGGACTGGCAGCCCACCGACCTGCCGGAATACCTCCGCCGGCTGGCCCGGGACCACGGCCTGTATTTCGTGGACCTGACCCCGGCCCTGATCCGCGAAACCCGCGCCACGCAAAAGCTGCTGTTCAACCCGATCGTGGACACCCATTTCACCGCGCTCGGCTCGGCCGTCGTGGCGGACGAACTGGCCCGGGTGCTGCGGCAGGTTCCGCCCACGGCGCGACGGGAGGTGGCGACGGCGCCGCCGGGGAAAGAAACGGCGGTGCATTCGCCCCCCCGCGCCGCCGAATCCGCCCGGGACGGCTCTGAGCGCCTGCCGGAAAAATGAGGCATTCCGCCGCGCGAGGAGGGGCCGCGGCCGCCGGAAGGGCGCAAATGCCCCGGGGCGGCAGGCCGGGGTTCCTCAACCGGCGTTTTCCGACGGGCGCTGAAACCGGCCGCTTTCGGACGCCGCGGTCCGCGGTTTCACGGTGATCCGGCGGGCTTGGAGCGGGGGAGTTTTTGCGTTCGCGCGAGCGGGGCGTTATCCTGCCCCCGCGACAACGAAAGGAATCCAAAGTGAAATTGAGGCAACGAGTTTTGGTTTGCGCCACGGGCATTCTGCTGGCGGGAAACATGTGGGGCGGAAGCGGGACGGCGCGTCCGAACATTTTGTTTTTCATCGCCGACGACATGCGGCCGCGGCATTTCAACTGCCTGCATCCGGATCACCCGAAGGTCTTCACGCCCAACATTGACCGGCTGGCCCGCGAGGGGACGATCCTGACGCAGATGCACGTTTGCTCCCCGATCTGCACGCCGAGCCGCTACAACGTGTTGACCGGCCGCTATGCCAGCCGCGCGAACAACGCCTGGTTCAAGCAGCGCACGAAAAAGGAGGGGCAGACGGTGGTCGAGTTCAACACCTACATCGTCAAGGGCGACATCACCCTGCCGCGGCTGCTGCAAAAGGCGGGGTATGTCACCGGCATGGTGGGCAAGAATCACGTGGTGGAGGCGCCGGGGCTGCGGCGGTTTCCGGATTTCGACGCCAGCGCGCGCGATCCGAAAAACGCCGCCCAACTGAAGGCCAATCACGACCGGGTCTGTGAGGCGATGCGGGCGATCGGTTTTGACTACGCGGACCGGGTGTACCACAACAACCCGGATTTTCTGGGCCTGCACGAGGTGGCGGTGCAAAACATGGACTGGATCACCGAGGGCGGTCTCCGTTTCATCGAGCAACGACGCGACCGCCCGTTCTTCCTCTATTTCGCCACCACGGTGCCGCACGGCCCGACGCGGGCGGCGCGTTCCTGGAACGCCAATCCCCTGATCTGCGCCACCGGCTACCTCGAGAAGGCGCCGCACGTCCAGCCGCCGCGCGACAGCATTCCCCGGCGGCTCAAGGCGGCCGGCTTTCCGGTCAATGACGACACCTGCAACCTGCTCTGGCTGGACGACGCCCTGGGCGCCTTGATTCAAAAGCTCGAAGCCACCGGCCAGTTGGACAACACCGTCATCTTCTTCTTCAGCGACCACGGCCAGAACGCCAAGGGCACCATCTACCAGGGCGGCGTGCATGATCCGTGCATTGTGTGGCGCCGGGGCGGCTTTCCCCGCGGCCACGAATGCGACGCGCTGGTGCAGATCGTGGATTTCGCGCCGACCATCCTGGACCTGGCGAAATACGATTACTCCCGCGTCCCCTTCGACGGCGAAAGTTTCCTGCCCTGTTTGCTGGGGCGGCCGCAGAAACCGGGCCGCGTGCTCTATTTCGAACTGGGTTACGCCCGGGGCGTGCGCCGGGGTGACTGGAAATACATGGCCATCCGCTACCCGGCGGCGGTCGAGAACATGTCCCTGGCCGAGCGGACCCGCGTTCTCAAGGCGTGGAACGCCGAACGGCGGCGCAAGCACCTCCGGATCGTGACCGAGGATCCCACCCGGCCCTTCAGCCACCTGACGCCGATCCCCGGCGGCGGCGACGCGGAACGGGAATCCACCGGCGCCTATCCGGGCTATTACGACCGGGACCAGCTTTACAACCTGGCCCGCGATCCGGGCGAACAGCACAACCTCGCGAACGATCCCCGCTACCGGAAGAAGCTGGCGGAAATGAAGGCCGAGCTGCGCAAGATTCTCGCCACGCTGCCGGGCCGGTTCGATTTGTAAGCGACGCAAAGACTTCCCGGCCGCCGCCGGAGCGCGGGGGGAGCGGAAAATTTACGGGAAAAAATCGCTCCCGCGTTTGACAAACGGGGAGAAGGGGATTCTGGTAACGGCGACTGAATCGCAAGAAACGGTCGAAGCCCGGAATTCGGGGGCGGATGGCGCGCCTGGGCGCGTTCATCCCCGCGGGGCGTCAACAAGGAGGAAAACCGGACGGCTTGGGCCACGGTCCTCCCCGGGAGCAAGTGATGTCCGGCGGTCGCGTCACGCGACGGGGCCGGAGATCAGGGGGACGCCCAACGGGCTCCCGGCTCACGAAATCCGGGCGCAAGGCATATATGAATGCAACCATCCCGGGGCGCATTCCTTCACCCACCTCGCTGGAACGGCGTTTCGAGGAGCGACTCGCTCCCGAAGGCCGGCGCCGGCGGGAGTTGTCGCGGCGGATCGAGGATCTGAAGGTCCGACTGCTGCGACAGCAGGTGATGGCGGCGCCCAACCTGGAGCTGATTCCCGCGATTCATCGGGCGGCCAACGAAGCCGCGGCGGTGGCATGGTTCACCCCCTGCCCGCTGCTGGTCTTTCCCACGCTGCTCGAGGAAAAAGTGGCCTCAGCGAAACAAATCGCCGAACGCCAGGAACGCATTCGGGAACAAACCCGGAAGCTGCTGGCCCGGGCGATGTAACGCAAGAAAACGAACCGCCGGCGGGTCCTTCGGGACCGGCCGGCGGATTTTTTTTGGGGCGCAACCCCGCCGCGTGATGGGGCGCGACGGGACGCGCGTTCGGGATTACTTCAGCAGCTTCTTCAAGCGCTTGGCCACCGGCGCGGGCGGTTTCGTCGCCAGCGCGGCTTTCGCCAGGTCGGCGGCGGCGGCGGGATCGGTCTGGGCCAGCTTTTCCGCCAGGCCGGCGGCCGCCATGACGGCTTCGGCCTGGACGTCTTTTTGCTTGAGGAACGGCTTGAGGGCGGCGGCGAGTTTCGCGGAGGGCACCTGCCCCATCGCGGCGAGGATGCGCTTCTGTTCCGCCGGCCCCGGGGCGGTCTTGAGGACCGCCAGCAGGGCGTCCGCCCGTTGGTCCGCCGGGGCGGTGTCGTGCTCGCTGACCAGGTCCAGCACGCCGTTCAACGCCAGGGCGCGAAGGGCGGCGGAGAGCGCGTGGTCGCCGGCGCATCCGGCCAGCAGCGACACCGAGGAGAGGTCCGGCCAGCGGGCCAGGGCGTGGAGGGCCGCTTCGGCATGCGCCCCCTTGGCGAACCCGCCCACCACTTCGAGGGCGTCCGGACCGCCCAGCGTGCCCAGCACGTCGAGCAGCCGGAGCAGGGTGGCTTCCGAGCCGTTGGCCAGCTCGATCAGCGACCGCGCGGCGGTCTCGCCATCCTTCACCCGCGCGGCGATTTTCGGCAGCGCCCGCCAGGCGGCGGGGTTGTTCCGCTCCACCGCCAGCCGGGCCACCGGCAGCAATTCGTCGTCGCCGCCCAGCTTGGCCAATCCGTCGAGCGCGGCGACGGCGACCTCCTGGTTCCGGGATTGGGCCTGTTTCACGAACAGCGGCAGCGCGCCGGCGCACCGGCGGGCGGTCAGGACTTGCAGGGCGGCCACCGTGAGCGGGTCGTCGGCGCCTGCCGCCTGGGCGATGGCCCGGGCGGCGTCCATGCCCCGCAGGCGAACCAGGGCCGTGAGGGCTTCCCGGGCGCCGGGCCGGAGGGAATCATTCATCACGGCCAGCAGGGCGGGCACCGCCTCCGCCGTGCCCACTTCCCCCAGCCGTTTGATGGCCATCAAACGCACCGGATCGGCGGGGTCGTTCAGCGCCCCGATGAGGGCGGGCTCCGCCACGGTGTTCAGCCGGCCGACCACCTGCGCCCGCATTTCGGGGGCCAGGTCGGGCAACCGCGCCACCAGCAGCGCCATGCCGTCCTCGCCCAGCGCCTCGGCGGCGTTGAGGGCGGCCCGGCGCAGGCGGGGATCCATGTTGTCCAGCGCCTGCGCCACGCTTGCCCACGCGCCTTCCGGATCCACGCCGGCCCAGCCGACCAAGGCGGCCGCGCGGGGCAGCGCGAAGATGCAGCGGGTGTAAAGGGTCCGATACAATTTGCGCGCCGTCTCCGGCGACACCGATTCGTGCGCCGCCTGCACGAGGGCTTCGGCGACGAAAGGCGAGGTGTTGAACGCCCGCTCCAGCTCGGCGAGGGCCTCCGACGTGGCGATGCGCCCCAACGCGGCGGCGGCGGCATGGGTGGTGTCCGGGTCATGGAGCGCCTTGGCCAGCAGGGGCACCGCGCGCGCGCAACGCCGCACGCCCAGGGAGCGGATCAAGCCCAGACGCCAGGTGAGGTCGCCCCCGCGTTGCAATGCCTTGAGCAGGGCGGTTTCGGCGGCCCGGGAGGGGTTTTGTTCGAGGGCGCGCCGGGCGCACTCGCGGAGCTGGGCGTCGTCGTTCGTCAGCAAACCGGCCAATGCCGGCACGGCCTCCTCACGGCCCATGTATTGGAGCTGGCGCACCATCCAGACCCGGGCGGGCTGGGGCCGCGATTCGTCCGCCACCCGCTCCGCCAGCACCCGGCCGAGGGCGCGCCGCTCGGCGGCATGCCCCGGCGCGGAGGCCTCGGAGGCGAGTTTCTGGAGTTCCATCTGCGCGGGATAACGTGCCGGCACGTCCGCGTCGGCCATGCGGGGGATGAGCGCATCCACGGCGGCGGCGTAATCCGCGGCCTGACCGGCGACGGCCCAAACGGCCCCCGCCAGCACAACGAGCAAAGATTTCGTGAGTTTCATGGAAGTTTCGTTTTCAACCCAGGGTTCACATTTCAACGATCAGCAGTTTTTCGCGCGGCCGCGGTTCAGAGATACACGTAAGGCGCGCGCCGGGGGCGATCCATCCAGCGGCTGGCTTCGGGGTCGTTCAGGATTTCCTCCCGGACCGGGTCCCAGTGAATGGGCCGGCCCAGCCGTTCGGCGATGCCGTTGAGTTCGCAGATGGTGGCCGTGCGATGGCCCACTTCCGCCGGACAGATCGTCGGCTGGCGGGTCTTGATGCACTCGACCCAGTTGCTCTCGTGATGGTTCGAGGCGTAGAGGGCGGTGTCCCACGGGGCGAGCGGCTTGTCCTTGAGCGATTCCGGGATGGTGAGAATCCGGTCGCCCCGGCTGACGCAAACTTCGCCTTCGGTGCCGATGAAGCGGATCATGTGCCCCCGCCGGTCGGGGTGATCGCGCAGGACCTTCACGCCGCTGGCATAGATGTGGGTCTGGTATTGGGTCCCCTGGTAGCCCTTCGGAATGAACTCGACCGGGCCGCTGTCGTCCATGCCCAGGGCCCACTGGATGATGTCGAAATGGTGCGCGCCCCAGTCGCCGTTTTTGCGGGAGCCGTAATCCCAGAAGCAGCGCCAGCCGCCGCCGTAGTCGCCCTTCACGCGGTCAATGTTGTAGGGGTACCACGGCGTGGGCCCGAGCCAGCGGTCGTAGTCGAAGCCGTCCGGGATGGGCTGTTCCGGCAGGGTGCGGGGCGGTCCGAACTGGCCCAACCCGGCGTAGATGGTGTGGACCCGGCCGATCCAGCCGTTGCGCACGATCTCGCAGGCCTTGCGGAAGGCGCGGTTCGAGCGCTGCTGGGAGCCCACCTGCAGGATGGCGCCGTACTGCCGCTGCGTGTCGCTCATCACGCGGCCTTCGCGGATGGTGAGGGTCATGGGCTTCTGCACGTACACGTCCTTGCCCCGGCGCATCGCCATGACCGAGATCGGCGCGTGCCAGTGGTCGGGCGTGGTGACCATCACCGCGTCAATGTCCTTCCGCTCCAGCACGTCCTCGAATTTCAGGTAGGCGTCGCAGCCGCGATAGTTGGGGACGTTGTTGCGCCGGGCGTAGGCCTGCTCGACCGCCGCCTTGATCCGCTCGCGCTTGCCCCGGTCCACGTCGCACACCGCCAGCACCTGCACGTCCGAGCGGCCGCACATGTGCTGCCGGTGTCCGTTGTGAATGAGCCCCAGCCCGATGATCGCCACGCCGATGCGGTTGTTGGGGGCGTCCGCCCCGAACACGCTGGCCGGGACCAGCGTCGGCAGGGCGCTCCCCGCCAAACCCGCCAGGGCCGTTTGTTTCAAGAAAGTACGTCGATTGGTTTTCATGTCCGTAAACCGTCAGTGATCCATCATCAGTGTAACAAGGTTGACCGGTGCCGGTTTCCCGGGGGAGGGGCAAAACGCGCCCGACCGTACTCCGGCGGCACCCTCCGTCCCGCGGGGCTCCTCCCGTCCGCCACCGGACGGGGGAAAACACTCATCAGCCAACGCGCCATTCTGCGCTTCCGCCCGGCCCGATGCCAGCGCGCAATGCGCTGCGTCATGGGTTTTTCGTTCGTTTTTCACGCTTTCCGCCCGGGAGTTTCCATGGCGGACGGGACGCGGGGAATTTCACGCTTCCGCGGGCGGAAAACTTTTCTTCCGAAGAGGCGCGCTTTCCGGGGGGGGGAATGGGGCTTGTCCTCGGGAATGTTTCCACGGTAGAAACCGGCATGGTTCCCCTCCGCGATCGGCGGGCGGACAGCGGGCCAATGCAGACGCGAATCATGAAAAAAGATGCAACGAAAAAGGGCTTGCCGGCCGGAGTAATGAGCGTGCTCCTGGCGGGGGTGACGGGGTTGACCGGGCTGCCGGCGGCGCATTGCCAGGCCGCCAAACAGGCCGCCATCCGGGGCGAAGCCGCGAAAACCCCGGCGGCCGACGCGTGGTTTCGCCGCGGGGAAACGGTGGGCGGCGGCGGCCGGCGGTTCCGGATTTTGCAGGGGGACCGCCCCATCCCGGTGGTGGTGGTGGGCGGCACGCCGTACCAGATGGGGTATCATTTGGGCCGGCTGATGCGGGCGGAGATTCAGGCGTTTGTGCCGGCGGCGCTGGCCCGGTTCAAGGCCGCCCTGAAAATCGGCGACGCCGGGCTGGCGCGCGTCTGGGCCGCCACGGCGCCGTACACCGACGACCGGGTGGAGCAGGAGTTGCTGGGCATGGCGGAGGGCAGCGGGGTTTCGCTGAGCGCGTTGCAGCAGGTGCAGTGCTTTCCGTTGCTGATGTCCTACTCGTGCAGCAGCATCGCCGCGTGGGGCGGGGCCACCCGGGACGGGCATCTGTATCAAACCCGCGACCTGGACTGGAGTCTCGAAGCGAAGGCGCACGAAGTGCCGGTGATTGTGCTGTATCTCCCGCGTCAGGGGCATCCGCACGTGCTGCCGACGTTTGCCGGTTTTTCCGGCGCGCATTGCGGTCTGAACGCCGCCGGCATCGCGTTGGCGGAGATGGGGGATTCCCCCGGCCGGGAGGCGCCATACCGGTTGCGCGCGCCGCATTTCACCACGTGGTTTCGCACCCTGTTGTACGACGCCGGCTCCCTCACGGAAGCCCTCGACCTCTTTCGCGCCCAACCGCCCACCAAGCGCTACCATTTCGTGTTTGGTGACGGGCGCAACGAGCATCGGGCGGTGAAAATCCGCCTCCATGCGCCGGAGCCTCCGGATCGTCGGCTGCGCGTCTGGCGCGACAACGATCCCACCGACGAACTGGCGCCGCGCGTGCTGCCCGGGGTGGTGTACCAGGACGAGGGGCGGGGCGCGTTTCCCTTTCTGAAGGCCCATTATGGCAAGTTCGACGGTCCGTTGATGATGAAGCTCGCCCAGAGCATTCCGATCCGGGGCGGCAACGTCGAGGATGTGGTGTTCGACGCGACCGCCCTGCGGCTGTGGGTGGCCTACGCCCACGGGGACAAGGAGGCCTACCAGATGCCCGCCGCTTTTCTGGATCTCCGGAAGGTGGACAGCGATCACGACGGAAAAAGCGATTGGGAGGAAGGGGCCGCCGATCGCAATGGCAACGGTGTTCCGGACTTTCTGGATCCCGAAAGCTGAGCGCGACCCTTTACCGCGGGCTGGACACACTCCCGGGCGCGCGGTTATCTGCTGCCTCCGATGTCCGATCGCGCGCCATCCCCATCGCCCCGACCCGCAAAAGGCCGGGTGTTTCTGAACCGGCTCTTCAGCTCGGTGCTGCTGTGGAGCGTGGTGCTGGCGGCCCTGTTCGCCCCCCATCCGCTGCTGGCGGGGGCCTGCTTCGTCACGGTGATGGTGGGGCTGGCGTTCGCGGGGCAGTGGGAGTTTTACGGTCTGGTGACGCGCCGCGGTTTGCCCTGCTTCAAGGCCACCGGCCTGGCCTTCGGCGTGATTCTGGTGGCCAGCACCTGGGTCTATCTCTCCGGCGTGATTCATCCCCAGACCCAGCCCGCCAAGGCGCACGATTTCGAGACCGGCGTGGTGGTGCTCTGCTTTCTCGGCCTCTGCCTCCGGCAGTTTCTGGACAAGGACAACCCGAACGGGTTCGTCGCCATCGGCGTTACGCTGCTGGGCCTGCTTTACGTGCCGTGGCTGCTGAACTTCATCCAGAAAATCTACTTCTTTCCGCGCGCGGACGGCACCTGGTACCTGATCTATTTCATCCTGGTGACCAAATTCAGCGACATGGGGGCCTACGCGGTGGGCTCGCTCATCGGGCGGCACAAGATGATCCCGCGCATCAGTCCGGGCAAGACGTGGGAGGGCTTCGGCGGGGCGCTGCTGTTTTCGGCGGGCGGCAGCCTGGCGCTCGCCCATTGGGGCCGGAACCACCTGACCGGCATGGCCTGGGGACACGCGCTCCTGCTGGGCCTGCTGCTGGGCGCGGCGGCGGTGCTGGGCGACCTGATCGAGTCGGTGTTCAAACGCGAGGCCGGCGCGAAGGATTCCGGCCGCCTGTTCCCCGGCATCGGCGGGATTCTGGACCTGCTGGACAGCCTGCTCTTCAACGCGCCCCTGATGTACCTCTACCTGCGGCACGTTTTGACGAATTGAGCCCCCGCCTGTTAGGCTGTCCTCCGCGCACATGAAAAACGTCGTCCTCCTCGGCAGCACCGGTTCCATCGGCACCAGCACCATCAAAGTGGTCGAAGACCTGCCCGACCGGCTGCGTCTGGTGGGGCTGGCGGCGGGGCGCAATCGCGAGCTGCTGATCGAGCAGACGCGCCGGTTCGCGCCCGAAGCCATCTCCATCGGCGGCGGCCGGGAGGTGGCCGGGCTGCGGGAATTGTTCGAGCCGCGCACCCGGGTGTACGCGGGCGAGGAGGGCCTGCTGAAACTCGCCACCCTGCCTTCCGCCGACGTGGTGGTGATCGCCATCGTCGGCATCGCCGGATTGCAACCCGCCCTCGCCGCCATCCGCGCCGGCAAGGACATCGCCGTCGCCTCGAAGGAAATCCTCGTCATGGCGGGCGAGATCGTCATGCGCGAGGCCCGCGAGCGCGGCGTGCGGGTGCTGCCGGTGGACAGCGAGCACTCGGCCATTTTTCAATGCCTCGACGGACGCGACCCCGCCTCGGTGCGCCACCTCTGGCTGACGGCCTCCGGCGGGCCGTTCCGCAAACTGCCCCGCGAGGAGTTTGCCGGCATCACCGTCGAGCGCGCGTTGAAGCACCCCTCCTGGGTCATGGGCCGCAAGATCACGATTGATTCCGCCACCCTCTTCAACAAGGGGCTCGAAATGATCGAGGCGCGCTGGCTGTTCGACATCGAGATGGAGCGGGTGCGGGTGGTGGTGCATCCGCAGAGCGTGGTTCATTCGCTGGTGGAGTTCGTGGACGGTTCGATCCTGGCCCAGCTCTCGACGCCGGACATGTGCCTGCCCATCCAATGCGCCCTCACCCACCCCGACCGGGTGGCCAGCGACCGCGTCCAGACCAGCTTGGCGGAGATCGGCACGTTGACCTTCGAAGCACCGGACCCGGAGCGTTTCCCGGCCCTCGACCTGGCCCGGCGGGCGGGCGACGTGGGCGGCACCCTGCCCGCGGTGCTCAACGCCGCCAACGAGGTCGCCGTGGCCGCCTTCTGCGACCGGCAAATTGATTTCCCCGGCATCACCGCCACCGTGCGCCGGGTGATGGACCGGCACGAAGTGGTCCCGCACCCCACCCTGGAGCAAATCCTCGCCGCCGACGCCTGGGCCCGCGAAGCCGCCGCTGCCGGACGGTAACGCCCCGCAACGCCGCCTCCACCGGTGGGCGGTCCACCGGCGCCCGTGATTCGGCCCCCGCGGAGGACGGGGGATCAGGAGCCGGATTCGCGGTTGGCTTCGAACTTGTTTACCGCGAATTTCACGGCCTGATAGCTGACCCAGATCAGCACCGGCCAACTGAACAGGAGAAGAACTTCGGCAATCATGGAAAAAAGGGGGTTGGGTTCAGTAGGCGTGTTCGTCTCCTTCCATCTCCCGGGCGGTGATCCGCTGCTTGTTGAGCGAACGCCAGGCGAACCAGATGTAGGCGAGCACGAAGGGGATGAGCAGCGAAACATAGCTCATGGCCGCGAGCGTGTAATGGCTCGACGAGGCGTTCTCGATGGTCAGGGAGCTTTGGAGGTCGTAGGTCGAAGGATAGAACGCGGTATGGTGATAGCCGGCGAGCAGGAACAGCCCGAAGACCGTCAACACCGTGCCGGGCCCCGCGAACCAGATGGCCTGGCGGTGGGCGCGGTCGAAGGCGAACCACCCTTGATAGACGCCGAACAGCACGCCCGCCACGCCCAGCAGAAACACCACCGCCACCCACGGCATGCCGACGAGGTTGTGGAGATATTTATGGGGCTCCATCGCGACCACGTGGGTTTCCGGATCATAGGCAAAGCCCCGGGAGAGGAGAATGCCGAACAGAAAGGCGAGGAAACACACCAGAAACGGCACGGCGTTTTTGGGCAGCTGCCGGCGCGCCAGCCCGAGGATTTCCTCGTCGTCCACGTTGTTCATGAAATAAAGCAGGGCCAGCGTGCGGGCGAGGAAGAAGACGGCCAGCCCCAGCGCCAGATTCAAGTAAGTCTGAGGGCGCGCCAGATTGAAGGCCAGCTCCAGACCGCCCCACGGGCTCCGCCAGAAGGAGCGGTGGAATTCGTCCACCGAGAACGGCGAGCCGGTGAAAAAGGTGGCCACCGCCGTGCCCAGCAGCACGGTGCCCAGCAGGCCGTTGGCGAAGAGGAACCCGTCATAGACCCGCTGGCCGAGGAAGTTGTTGGCCTTCGAGCGGTATTCATAGGAGACCGCCTGCACGATGAAGGCGAACAGGATGAGCATCCACACCCAGTAGGCGCCCCCGAAGGAGGTCGAATAAAACAGCGGAAACGAGGCGAAGGCCGCGCCGCCGAAGGTGACCAGCGTGGTGAAGGTCAGGTCCCATTTGCGCCCCAGCGAATTGACCAGCACCTTGCGCTTCGTCTCGGACTTGCCCAGGGTGTAAATAAGCGTCTGGCCGCCCTGCACGAAGAGAAGAAAAACGAGCAGCCCGCCCAGCAGCGAGACCAGGGCCCACCAGTAATGCTGCAACGCAATTTGAGAAAGATTTTCGAACATTTCAGTTTTCTCCTTCGGTTTGGGATGCTTTGACGATCTGGGTCACCATGATCTTGACTTCCGCGATCAACAGAACGGTGAACGTGAGCGCGAAGAGAAAGAAGGTGATCATCACATTGGTTTTGTTGATGTTCGAGACGGCGCTGACGGTGGGCATGAGGTTTTGCACCACCCACGGCTGCCGGCCCAGCTCGGCGACGATCCACCCGCACTGCTGGGCCAGATAGGCCAGCGGAATGCTCCCCAGGGCCAGCCACAACAGCCAGCGTTTTTGTTCGAGCCGGTTTTTGAACAGCAAAACCAGCATCACGATGAACAACAGGATGAAATAGCCGCCCAGCGCCACCATGAGGTGGAAGGAGTAGAAGGTGAGCGGGACGTTGGGAACGAGATCCTCGGGATCCTCGTAGTAGCCGTAACCGAAATTCCGGTAATTCGCCTCGAAGATCTTCAACGCGGCCCGGGCCCGGGCGTCGTCCCCGGCTTTTTGCGCCGCCTTGAAGTCCTTGAGCGCCTGAATGGCGAGCTTGCCCTGCGTGATTTTCTCCCGGTAGGAGGGAATGTTGTGCGCCGCGTTGCCGTGCACCAGATCGTAGATGCCCGGCACGAACGCGCTCGAATCGCGGTAGGCCAGGTAGGAAAGTCCGGGCACCTCGAACCGGAAGAGAAAACCTTCGTCGTCCGTTTTTTCCACCGGCGGTTTCTTCCCCAGCGCGCCGAACACCACCAGGGGGGCGTTTTCCCGGCCGTGGTAGAGCCCCTCCATGGCGGCCAGCTTCATGGGTTGCGTCTTGACCACCTGCCGCGCCGAGCCGTCGCCGGTGAAGGCCAGATACAGGCTGGCGATCAGGCCGAAGACCGACGCCACCAGGATGCTGCGCTTGGCGAAGAGCGTCCGGCGCCGTTTCAGCAGGAACCACGCGCTGATGCCGATGACGAACACCGAGGCCAGCACATAGGCCGAGGTGATGGTGTGCAGAAACTTGTTGATGGCCGTGGGGGAAAAGAGCACCTCCCAGAAGTTGAGCATTTCGTTGCGCGCGGTGGCGGGGTTGAACTTCATCCCCACGGGATTTTGCATCCACGCGTTGGCCACCAGAATCCAGAGGGCGGAGAGGTTCGAGCCGATGGCCACCAGCCAGGCGGAAAGCAGGTGGAAGCCCTTGCTCACCCGGTCCCAGCCGAAAAAGAGCACCGCGATGAAGGTGGATTCCATGAAGAAGGCCATGATGCCCTCGATGGCCAGCGGCGCGCCGAAGATGTCGCCGACGAACCAGGAATAGTTCGACCAGTTCGTGCCGAACTCAAACTCGAGGATGATGCCCGTGGCCACGCCGATGGCGAAATTGATGCCGAACAGCGTCATCCAAAACCGCGTGATTTTCTTCCACTCCTCGCTGCCCGTCTTCACGTACAACGTCATCATGATCGCGACGATGAAGGAAAGCCCCAGCGTGAGGGGGACGAAGATCCAGTGATACATGGCCGTCAGCGCGAATTGCGCCCGCGACCAATCCACCAGAGACATATCAACATTGTGCATGGTTGCTTGTTGCTCGGAGGTTAGGGGGTCAGTTGTTCAAGGACGTAGTTGCTTCGTTCGGCGTCGGTTGAAAACCGGGTTTTCAGAAGGTTGGGAAAGAAAATCAGCTTGAAGACGGCAAACAGCACGAAAAGTTTGAGAAAAATAATCAGCCAGAGTTTCCGCCCCACCGTCATGCGGCGGAAGCCGTCGGTGTAAAATCGGACAATGGCCTGCAGGAGTTTCACGGGTTGCCGGGATGCCGCGCGGAAAAGGCCGCGCGGTTTTGCTAGTCCGGAGATGCCCCGGCGCCGGGCTTCGCCCGCCCGGATTCCGCCTCGAGGCATCCAAAATCACGCATGACATGAATCATAAAAGACACCCCGTCACGTGTCAAGAGGGCTTCGCCATTTTGCGAAAAAGGTTTGTCATCAAGCCCGGCGGGCGGGCGGTTGTCCCGCCGGGGCCGTCTGCCCCCTTCGCGGGATGCTTCTCCTTCCGGTTCGGGGGGGAAAGCCTTTGCCCGGTTCGCCGGTCAAAAGCGGCGGGCGCGCGGAGGGGAGGAAGGCGTTCCCGCGGCAGGGCAGGGGGGCTTGCCGCGCGCCCCGCCCGCTCCGTCGGTTGCCCCCGCGTGATCTTCACGGCGTTGGTGGGCGGGGAGGCAGCGGGGGGGGAAGGCTCCCCCTCAGGGGGCGTTCCGCAAAATCCCATCCCGCCCGATGATTTTGGCTTGCGGCTGCTCCCACGGCCGGCCGGGGCGGAGGAAAATGATCTTTATATTTCGCTCCCGCAGCGCCTCAAGCTGGTCCGTGCCCACCTCCGGGTCCAGCGCCGGCTCGAAGAGGAAGTCGCCCCGGTATGGTTTGTGGTAGGTTTGCACGGTTTGCGACCAGTAGCTGCGCAGCCGCAGGGGGGCGTCCGGAAGCAGGCCGGTGATGAGGGTTTGCCGGAACCGCCAGACGGTGGGGGTGTATCCCGTCATGCCCGGCGGCTGGTTTTCCGGCTTGATATAAAAGTCCACCCGAAATCGCAGTTTCGCGCCCACGGTGTACGAATCGCTCGTGATCGGCGGCAGGCGCCGTCCTTCGGGCGGGACCGGTTCCAGAAGCACCTCGTCATGGGTGGTGTGCGTCACCTGGTCCTTCCAGGAGTCATAACTTGTTCGGGGCGTCGAATAATCGGCGGTCAGGCGGATCCGGAAGTCGCGCGGGGTGACAATGGGGCATTGGCGCAGAAAGTCCGCGGAAGGGAGGGTGACGTTCCACGTGAGCGTCACGGGGCCCTGGTCGGTGTCCACGGTCCAGCGATCCAACAGCTGGACGGGGTCGCCGTTTTGCGCGAGGTGGCGGGCGTTTTCCCATTCGGAGAACGTGCCCGTCTGCTGTTCCACCCGCCCGCGCAGCGCGTGGGTCCATTCCACCCGGGTGAAGCAGCAGGTGGCCCGCCCGGTTTCGTCCAGCCAGCGATCATCCGTCCGGACCGTCCACAACGATTTCAGGCGATGGTTGGCAAACACGGAGGCATGCGGTCCCTGGGAGATTTGCAGGGTCATCGGTTCGTTGAGCAGCGCCGGCGCGGTTGGGGGCGCCGGCGGCGCGGGCACGGCGCGCATTTGCTTGACGACCAGCCCGTCGGTGCGGGTCTTTTTATATTCAAAGTCGAGCGTGAAGGTTTCCCGGTTGGTGAAATACGCCGCGTAGGCTTCGGCCAGATCAAAG
This sequence comes from uncultured Verrucomicrobiota bacterium, assembly GCA_964601985.1. Taxonomy (GTDB): domain Bacteria; phylum Verrucomicrobiota; class Verrucomicrobiia; order Limisphaerales; family J093; genus J093. The sequence goes on along the minus strand of CAZRPT010000221.1, from coordinate 20,015 downwards.
AACAGATCCTGGAACGTGCGATAATCCGCCTCCCACGCCAGCACGGAATCCCCCCCGGCGGGCGGGAGGGTGGAGTGTTGCGTCAAATGCAGCGTGGTTTGCGCGGCGTCGCCGGCGCGTGAGGAATCCAGCTCCACCACTTCCGGGCGGGCGTTTCCTTCCGCGTGGGTGATCGAGACCGCCCCCTTCTGGGTGACCATCGTGGTGCGCAGCCGGCGGGTGTTGCCCTCGCGGGAGAAGGTCGCCGTGGCCACGCCGTTGGCCAGCTCGAACGCGTCGGGGAAGGAATAATGCACCAGCACCGCCATGCCCGCTTCGGATTCCTTCACCCGGTGGCGCAGGCGTTCCCGCACGGCGTTTTCGTTGTAAAAACTGGCAAACACCTTGCGCAATGCCCGAAACACGCCGTGTTCGTGGCGGTGCTCCGGATCGCACGCGCAGGGGCCCGCGTCGTCCGCGTCCCGGTCGTCCAGCACGCAGCCGCTGTAGCTGCGATACAACCCCGCGCCCGAGAACTGCTCCGCGTCCTCCACGTTGGCGGAGCTGCGGAACCGGAGCTTCCGGTGGGGATCGAAGACCGACAACGCGTCCAAAATGGCCGCCCGTTGCGCGGCGGTGAAGCGGGTGCCGTGAACGATCAACTCCCGGAGGGCCGCCAGATCGTTGGCGAACGCCACCGGGTCCGGAGGATAAGCATATTTGTCCAGACGTTGATGAATTTCCTCCGCCAGGGTGCGGCCGTTGGGCAGGACCTGTTGGAGATAATCATCCCAGAGGTCAAAGGTGAAGGCGATCGCCGGATTCGGGGCGTGATCGGGAATGACCCGCCGCAAAAAACCGAAATGCGCGGCCTTGCCGCCCACGTGGCGGGCGTCCGCGGGGGTGGCGTTTTCCAGCGACATGGCATACGCGCCCCATCGCGCCTTGGCGGGCAGGCGCAGCGCGGGCGGGCGTTTCAGGGACATCACCGCCGCCAGAAAATCCGGTTCCACCTCCGTCAGGTCCAGCACCTTGATCGGCTCCGGGAGATCCCGGTGGTTTGCGGTTTCAATGACGCGCAACAGCACGATGCGCCCCTCCAGACGGCGCAGGGTGTTGGTCAGCTCCGGCGTCGTGATATAAACAAACGGCGCGCCGCAACCGCGGGCCCAGATGGCCACGTGGGAGTTTGGCGTGGCCGGGGACAAGGTCACAATGCCGGCCACTCCCGGCAGCTCGCCGGGAACATGGTCGGTGAACAAAATGTCGTCCGGCGTGATCCGTCCCTCGTGAAGGGCCGTTTGCGCCTCCTTGCCCGGAACCCAGACCAGTCGCCCGATGGCCCATCCCGGGGCGTAAATGGTTCCGTCGGTCAGCCAGCGCTGGGGGCGCGCCAGCGGCATCTGATGACGGGCGAAATAAGCCGCGTTTTCGAACGCCGCGTCGCTTTGCTCCTCGCCGGGCAGGTAGAAACGCCGGGCGCCGTCCTTCTCCAGAATGGCCCGGTCCACCGTCTCGAAGAGAAACCGGACCATCTCCGGCGGGTAGGGATCCGTTCCGGCGAACTGGATGGCATATTCCCGGGCGGCCGGGTTGAACAGCACCGAGCCGAGCACCGCCCGCTGCGTCCGGCGGCACAGCGTGGCCCGGTCGTAGGCCGCCGGCTCCATGCCGAGAAACGGGTCCAGATGCGTGACCGCGTAGGCGTAATGGAGCGGGTAATGCCGGCTGTCCTGAAAATAAACCGTGGTGGGGTCGTCCAGAAACAGCGTGAACTTGACCCAGCAGAGCGGGAATTTCGACGGCGAAAAAGGATCCGCCTCGGCGCTCTTCGGCGGCTGGCTCCAAAACGGGTCGTCGTCCAGGCGAATCCGGTTTTTCCACGTCGGCGAGGGCGTGATGGAGACGGGCGTTTGCGCGCGACACCGGTAGAAACGGCGCGCCCCCCAGGGGCGGTCTTCGTCCGCGAAGGTCCAGGCGGATTGCCGGGTGGCGAAGAGCGGCGCCCACGCTTGCAGGTCGCTCGAAGCTTCGAGCACGGCGACCTGTCCCGGGGCACACGTTCCCCCCACCCGCGCCGCCCCGGAAGGGGCGTCCAGGGTGATCGAGAGGGAGGCGGCGAGCAACCGGCCCGCGGTGGCCAGAACGAGGAGGGCGTGTGTCGCGGGCGAAAACACCCGGCCAAGCGATGAACCTTTTTTCATGACTCCGGTCCTGTTCGCGAATATCGTCCGAAAAGCTACCAGAGGGCAGATGCCGCCTCAAGCCGGGGGAGGGCCGGGCGCGGATGCGGAATGCGACTCCGGCGGCCCGACGGGCCGGCCGGCGGCCGCCACGTCGGGCGGAGCAACCGGGGGCGTTGAAGGAATCCCAATCCCGAAGTCCGAAAGAAAAACATTCTTTCACGGCCGCCGGAGCAGCGAGGGGAAGGGGGCTTTCCGCGGCGCAGCCGGAAAATTCCGCGCCATCCGAGAGCCGCCGGATGAATTTCGGAGGCCGTCGTTGGTCACGGAGATTGGTGGTATGTGGAGCCCTCTTTACCCAATTGAAATGGAAGATCGGCATTCGAGGTCGCGGCTTCACTTGCGCCGCTCTGAATGCCTTCGAGGCCGCTTGGGGAGAACGCCGGGGAATGGTCCCCCGCTTCCGCCGTTCGAGGCTTTGATTTTATTGGCGTCGCAGGGCGGGGGCCAGCCGCTGCATCATGGCAAGGTAGCTCCACAGGGGGCCGATTACGCCCCGCTCGCGCAGCCGCTTTGCCATGTGGAGGTAGGCGGCCGGCGGGTCGCCGACGATCCAGTTGGGCGCCTGGCGGGAAAACTCCTCCAGCCGGCGGAGCACGGTTTCGGGATCCCAGCCGGGGGCCAGGTGGTAACGGGGCTCCAGCAGGGTTTCCGGAGGCGTGTCCGGCGTCACCCGGCGGGCCAGGGTGGTGCCGGGGTAGATTCGCACGCCGGCCACCGCCATCACCACTCCACCCGGCAGCCGGCGGGAGTTTGCGAAGGTGGTCTGGAGGGTGGCTTCGGTTTCGCCGGGACCGCCGCAAATGAGGAAATGGCAGAACTCCACATGCGCCGCCGCGGCCGCCTCGCTGGCTTCGAGGATGTCGGCGAAGGTGAGCCGCTTGTCGAACGCCGCCAGCACTTCGTCGCAAAAGCTGTCGGAGCCGAATTCCACGTGCGCCAGTCCGGCGCGGGCCATCAGGCGCATCAAGTCGCGCGTCACTTCCCGCGGGCGGAGAAAACAGCCCCATTTCAGGCGCACGTTTTTCCGGATCAACGCCTCGCACACTTCTCCGACGTGATCCGGCGTGATGTTGAACACCGAATCCACGAGAAAGACATAGCGCGCTCCCAGCGCCTCCAGGGCGCTCCATTCCTCCGCCACCGCTTCCGGGTCGCGGCGGCGGCAGGCCGGCCCCTCGATGAGGGGGTAGGTGCAGTAGGCGCAGTGAAACGGGCAGCCCCGCTGGGTCTGGGCGCACAACATCGAGCTTTGTTCCAGGTAATGCCGGATCAGCCGGGGAGGCACCGCGGCCCAATCCGGTCCGGGCGGGGCGGGGGAGCGGCGGGGGGGATTGATGACGATTTCCGCGCCCCGCCGGTACACCAATCCCGGCACGGCGGCCGGGTCGCCGCCGCCTTCCAACGCGGCCAGCAGTTGGACCAGGCTCTCCTCGCCCTCGCCCTGGATGCCGTAATCCGCGCCCGTGGCCGCCAGGATTTCACGGGGAAAGATCGAGAAGCCGCTGCCGCCGAGAATGATCGTCCCCCCACCCGCGGCGCGCGCTTCCGCGCAAAGGGAGCGCAGTTCGCCGTGGAAGGTCTGCTGCTTGCGGATCAGGACATCGTCAACATTGCGCAGCGAAATGCCGGTGTAGTCGGGGCGAAACGCCGCCACCGCTTCGGCGGGCGTTTGCGCGTCCACCAGCCGGTCAAGCCAGGCGGTGGAGTGGCCGGCCCGGCGGAGGGCATGGTCCAGGCACGCCAGCCCCAGCGGGAACACCGGGAAGGGCGTCTCGTAGCGGTTGGCGCTGATCAGTAAAACACGTCCGGGCATGAGCAAAATCCGGGGCGGGACGGGGGAACGCCGTGCCCGCGCGCGCGTTCCAGAGGAGCCACGTTCCCGGCCCGGATGCAACCGGAAAGGCGCCGATGCGGGCGCTTTCACCCGCCCGCAAGCGGGGAAATCCGGGGGAAGGAGGGAGGGAAATCCGGACTTCGCAAACCGAAAATTTCCGCGGTGAAGGCGCGGCATTCGGCGCGCCGGCCGGGGTCCGGGGGAGCGACCGTGAAACGGGGTCGCGGGGAGGGGACGGCCGGTTGGTTTGCCGGCTTGCTTTCCGGCGGGAGGGGTGCTCAATGGCGGGCATGAATGCGTTTGTTTTTCGTGGCGCGCGGGGATGGTGGGCGGGGATGGCTCTGGCGATCGCCGGAGGGGCGTCGTTGCCGGCCGCCGAGCCCGCCCCCGGGCCGATTCGCGTGTTGATTGTCACCGGACAGGATTATCCATCCCATCATTGGCGGGAAACCACGCCGGTTCTGCGCCGTCAGTTGGAGCAGGATTCGCGGTTCGTGACGCGGGTGGCCGAGGATCCCCGGTTGCTCGATTCCGCGGCCATCCGGGATTACGACGTGGTGCTTCTGCATTTCATGAACTGGGAGACTCCGTCGCCCGGCCCGGCGGCGCGGGAGAATCTGAATCGTTACGTGCGGAACGGCGGCGGGCTGGTGCTGGTGCATTTTGCCTGCGGCGCGTGGCAGGACTGGCCGGGGTTTGTGGAGCTGGCCGGCCGGGTGTGGGATCCGAAGCTGCGCCCGCACGATCCGCGGGGGCCGTTTACGGTGACGCCCACCGCCGTGCCGCATCCCATCACGGCGGGGATGAAGCCGTTCGAGACCGATGACGAGCTCTACACCTGTTTGGCGGGGAAAACGCCCATCACCGTGCTGGCCACCGCGCGTTCGAAGGTGGACGGAAAGGATTATCCGATGGCGTTCGTGTTGACGCCCGGCAAGGGGCGGGTGTTTCACACGCCGTTGGGGCACGACGTGAAGGCGCTGGGCAATCCGGCGGTGGGCGAGCTGCTCCGCCGGGGCACGGCCTGGGCCGCCGGCCGCTGAGGGCCGGCCGGCCCCCTGGGGGGTGTTTTTGCACCCCTCGCGCGGCGGGTTGCCGCGCTTTTCCGACAGGCCCTGAAGGGGGCGGATTGAACCGGGACGGCCGGCGGGTTAGGCTGCGGCCATGTGGCGCGGTGGTGTGTTGAGCCTGCTGGCGGCGGCAAGCCTGGTCGCGGGGGATGACATCGGTCTGGTGCGGGTGACCGATGAATGGCGCTATTTCCGGGGCGTGAGGGAGCCGTCCGATCCGCCCACGGCATGGCGGCAGCCGGAGTTCGACGATTCCGCGTGGGCGCGCGGGCCGGCGGGGTTCACGTTCGCGTCGGGGTTGTACGAGGCCACCTCCGTGGCGGATTTCGCCGCGCCGGTGGGCGCGGTGTATTGCCGCCGGGCCTTCGAGGTGGCGGATCCGGCGGCCCTCACGTGGCTGATTTTGCGGGTGGACTGGTCGGGGGGATTCGCGGCGTTTTTGAACGGGCGGGAGGTGGCGCGCCGCAATCTGCCCGGCGACGCGGACGGATGGACGCCGCACGATTTCGTGCCGCCGTCGCGCGACCGGACCGGACCGGAGGAGCTGGACCTTTCGGCGGCGCGGGGCCTGCTGCGCCCCGGCCGCAACGTGCTGGCGATCCAGTGGCACGAGCATTCCTCCGGCGGTTACGCCAGCGGCCTGCTGCCCGAGCTGCTGGCGGATTGCACGCGCGGGCCGGCGCTGGAAGCCGCCGGACCGGACCGGCAGACCATCCTGTGGCGGTCGCCGTTTCTCGCGGAAGGCTGGGTGGAGTACGGCCCCACGCCGGCGCTGGGCCGGAAGACGCCGGCGACGCCGCCGGCCTTTCAACACGTGGCCACGCTGACGAATTTGACGCCGGACACGGACTGGTACTACCGGGTGGTCTCCCGGGCCGGCGCCACGACGGCGCGTTCGGCCCTCAGCCGGTTTCACTCCTTGAAGGCGGAGGGACCGGTCGAATTCATGGTGGTGTCCGACGTGGGGTCGGGGCTGCCGCGGCAGTACCGCATCGCCCGGGTCCTGCGGGCGGAAGCGCCGGATTTGGTGTTGATGCCGGGGGATTTGATTCATCCGGCGTTTCGGGAGGCGTTGGCGGATTTTCGTTGGTACAGCGTGTACGGGCCGCTGTTGCGTTCCACGCCGTTTTTCGTGGTGGCGGGCAATCACGACGTGACTTACACGGCGGACCACAGCTTCATCACGCAGTTCGCCATGCCCACCAACAGCGTGAAGATTCCCGAGCAACCGGGCACGGGACAGGGGCCGGAGGGGTTTTATTTTTATTCGTTCGACCACGGCGACGTCCATTTCGCGGGCTTGTACGCGCCGATTCAACTGCCGGCCTACGCGCTGACGCCGGATTCGCCGCAGATGCAATGGCTGGCCGGGGATCTGGCGGCCAGCGCCAAGCCGTGGAAGTTTCTGTTCCTGCACCATCCGCTCATGAGTTCCGGTCCGCACGGGCGCGACGACTATGATCACGACGGGATCCCGGACCCGGTGGAGGTGGCGCGGGCGTTGCTGCCGCTGGCCGGGCGGTACGGGGTGCAACTCATCTTCACCGGCCACGACCATCTTTACGAGCGTTTCGCCCCGGTGCGCGGCGTGCAGGTGCTGGTCAGCGGGGCGGGCGGCGCCTCGGTTTATCCCAGTTGGCGGCGGGAGGCCGCCAGCGTCCAGAAGTGGAGCCGCACCCACTGTTTGAGCGTGCGGGTGAACGGGGCGGAACTGACCGCGCGGGCGCTGGACGAACAGGGAGGGGAATTCGACCGCTGGTATTTGCGCCGCGAGCCGCCGGCCCCGGACACCGTGCTCGAAGCCGCCCGGAACACGCCGGATGACGGCGCGACGCTGCCCGCCGACGGCGACGGCAATCACGTGGGACAGCGGTTCGCTTTCGCGGGCCGGCCGGTGGGCGGCGTGACGGGGGCATTCGCCCATCCGGGACGGTTGTGGGTCAACGTGGACGAAACCTTCCTTTACCTTGGTCTCGAAGCCATGGAGCTGCCGGAGGGCGATGACGCGCTCCTGTTTCTGGCGCTGCCGGGGCGGAGGGGGGTGACGACGCCGGCCGGCTTGGGCAACGGCCGGCCGCCTTCCGCCGCCGAGGGGGTCAGGGCGTTGGACCGGCTCGAGCATCTCGCCTTCGCCCCGGGCTTCCGGCCATCGGTGGCGTGCGTTTTGGGGGACGAATTCGCCGACGGCACCGACCGCCGATTCGTGCGCGCCACCGCCGTTTCCTTCCTGCTGCCGGAGACCGAAAACCGGGTGGTGACGCGACCGGAGGCGCTGGGCCAGGGGGTGTTCTGGCTGCGGGCGGGATTTCCCGAAGTGGCGGGCGCGCGGGTGCAGCAGTTCAACCGCTCGCCGCAGAACGAGGGGGTCCCGGACGAGCAGAGCGCCAATTTCGCCATCGTCTCCCTGCCCTTGGCGGAGCTGGGATTGACGGGCGGCGAGCGGCTCCAAGTCGGCGTGGTGGTGGCGCGCAAGGATCCGCCCCCGGACGGGGAACATCAGCGGCGGTGGCTGGACCGCGCCTTCGTGGGGCGGTCATTCACGGGAGGCGGCTTTGCGGCGTCCGTGCTGGACGGGATTCCCGTGCAACTGCCCCCCCTGTCCGCCGCGCCGCGCCTGCGGGCGCGCTTGCGGGCGGACGGCGGGCTGGAACTGTCCTGGCTGGCGGTTCCGGGCCGCCGGTATCGGCTGGAGACCAGCCCCGCGCTGGCCGTCCCGTTTCAGCCGGCGGACCTTCCCGGGCAACCGCGCGTCGCCACGAAGCGGGAGGAAAGCTGGGTGGTTCCCGGTCCGGTTTCCGCGAACGGGGCCGCGCGCTTCTACCGCTTGCTCCTGCTGCCGTAATCCCGGTTGCAACCACCTTTCGCCTTTTCTCCTCGGAGGAAGGGGGCTCTCCGAGCGGGGAGCGTCCGCGTCTCGCGGGTTGGTTTCGGCGTCCGCCGGAGCCGCCTCCCCGTCTCCTGATCGCGGCCGTTTCAACGGGTTCCCGCGTGCCCGGCGTTTTCCGGACGGCCCCCGCTGCTTCCCTCCCGCCGGAAAGCCGGACGGGGACGAAAAAAACCGGCGACCACGCAGGCCGCCGGTTGCCGGAAATTTGCGTTGGGAGAGCGCGTCAGTTGCGGGCGCGGCCGCCGACTCCCTTCGTGCCCTTGGCGATGGCCTTCTTGGGGGTCTTGGGACGCAGGGCGCGCACGGCCTTGCCGGCCTGCCACATCTCGGAATTGCCGAGGGCGTCCAGCTCCTTCGAGAGCTGCTCCTGATAGTTCGCCTTGCCGCAGGCGGAGAGGACGCGGGCGCATTCCTTGCCGTTCTTCACCCGCTCGTAAAGCTCCTTGAACACCGGCTTCACGGCCTTCTTGAACTTGGGCTTCCAGTCCAGCGCGCCGCGCTGCGCGGTGGCGGAGCAGTTGGCGAACATCCAGTCCATGCCGTTTTCGTCCACCAGCCGGATGAGGCTCTGGGTGAGCTCCTCGACGGTCTCGTTGAACGCCTCGCTGGGGGTGTGGCCCCGGCGACGCAGCTCGTCGTACTGGGCCTCCATGATGCCGGCCAGCGCGCCCATGAGCACGCCGCGTTCGCCGGTCAGGTCGCTGAACACCTCGTGCTGGAAGGTGGTGGGGAAGAGGTAGCCGGAGCCGATGCCGATGCCCAGCGCCAGACAGCGCTCCTCGGCGCGGCCGGTGTAATCCTGCTCGACGGCGTAGCTCGAGTTGATGCCGGCGCCGGTGAGGAAGTTGCGGCGCACGGAGGTGCCCGAGCCCTTCGGCGCGACCATGATCACGTCCACGTATTCCGGCGGAACGACCTTGGTGCGGTCCTTGTAGGCGATCGAGAAGCCGTGGGAGAAATAGAGGGCGTCGCCTTCGTGAAGGTGCTTTTTGACCATCGGCCAGATGGCGCGCTGGGCGGCGTCGGAGACGAGCATCTGGATGATGGTGCCCCGCTCGACGGCTTCCTCGATGTCGAACAGGGTCTTGCCGGGCACCCAGCCGTCCTTGCGGGCGCGGTCCCAGTCCTTCTTGAATTGCTTGGCCTGCCCGATGATGACGTTGAAGCCGTTGTCGCGCAGGTTGAGCGACTGGGCCGGTCCCTGGACGCCGTAGCCGATGATCGCGATGGTCTCGTTTTTGAGCACCTTGCGGGCCTTGGACATCGGGAATTCCTTGCGGGTCACGACGTTCTCTTTGACGCCGCCGAAGTCAATCACTGCCATGTGTTCTGTCTCGGTTTGGTTTGCGGTGTGCGGGGCACACCCAGGTTTTGCGTTGCTTCACTCGCGTTGCGAGCCGCCCATGCTCCCTGAAGCCGGCCCCCGCGTCAAATGGAATCGCCATCCGCTTCCCCGTCTCGGTCCCTTGTTCTTCGTCGGGTAGCCCCCGCGTCTCGTGGGTTGGGCCGGGCGTCCCGCCCGGCTCTCCGGCGTGTTGAGGCGGCTGTGATCGAAGGACACGGAGGAGACTGCGGCGGGAGCCGAAGCCGAAGAGCGTCCGGGGCAAAACAGCGCCGGGGTCAGGCGGTCAGGAGGTAGGTTCGGGCCAGGGCCTGGTAGCTTTCCACCTGGCGGGCGATCCAGGACGCGTCGAATCCGAGTTCCGTCGCCATGAGGCGGGCCACTTCGGGGGCTGTTTCCATGCTGGCGCGGGCGTCCAAAAACAAGGCCCGCACCCGGCGCGCCAGCACGTCCTCCACCGTTCGCGCCATTTCATGGCGGGCGGCCCAGACGACTTCCGCCTTCAGGAAGGGGAGCCGGGGGTGGAGCGGTTCGCCCCACGCGGGATGTTCATCCGCCAGTTGCAGCAGTTTCACCCGGTCGGCGCCGTAGAAATGGAGGGGGTCGTCGTAGTTCACCGCCTGGACGTAGCCGTGGATGGGCATGTGCTCGGTCACGCATTTGCGGTGCGGCAGGCCGGCGATCATGAGCACCTTGTCCACGGTGTCTTCCGCCATTTTGCGGTAGGTCGTCCATTTGCCGCCGGTGATGGTCACCAGGCCGGAGAGGGAGACCACCAGTTTGTGGTTGCGGGAGATTTCCTTGGTGGCCACTTGTCCTTCCGGGGCGGCGGCCAGCGGGCGCAGGCCGGCGAAGATGCACAACACGTCCTCCCGGCGCGGGGCTTTTTTCAGGTACCGGGCGGCGGTGGAAAGGATGAAGTCAATTTCCTCCTCCAGGGCGCGGGGTTCGAGGCTGGCCTGCCGGACCGGGGTGTCCGTGGTGCCCACCACCACGCGGCCGCGCCAGGGGACGGCGAACAGGACCCGGCCGTCCGAGGTCTTGGGAATCATGATGGCGGAGTCGCCCTGGAGGAAGGAGGCGTCCAGGATGATGTGCACTCCCTGGCTGGGGCTCACGAGGGGCGCGGCCCGGGGGTCGTCCATTTTCAGGATGTCGTCCACGAAGACGCCGGTGGCGTTGACCACGGCTTTGGCGGGAAAGGCCCACGAGTCGCCGGTTTCTTCGTCACGGGCCTGAACGCCGCAGACCATGCCGCCGGGATCCTTGAGCAGGCCGGTCACCCGCGCGTAATTCAGCGTCACGCCGCCGTTTTCCACGATGGTTTGCGCCAGGTTGACGGCCAGCCGGGCATCGTCGAACTGGCCGTCGTAGTAGATCACGCCGCCGGTCAGGTCGTCTTCCGAGAGGTTGGGAATCGCCTCCAAGGTGGCCTGTTTGGAAATGTGCTCGGAGGGTCCCAGGCCCAACCGCCCGGCCATCATGTCGTACACCTTCATCCCCACGGTGTAAAAAGGCCCGCTCCACCAGCGGTAATTCGGGATGATGAAGGCCTGGTTTTTCACCAGGTGGGGCGCGTTCTGCCGCAGGAGCCCGCGTTCGTGCAGGGCTTCCAGGACCAGCGAGATGTCGCCCTGGGCCAGGTAGCGCACGCCGCCGTGCACCAGCTTGGTGCTGCGGCTCGAGGTGCCCTTGGCGAAGTCCGCCTGTTCCAGCAGCAGGGTTTTCAGTCCGCGCGTGACGGCGTCGAGCGCGACGCCCAGTCCCGTGGCGCCGCCGCCGATGACCACCACGTCCCACGGCTGATCGCGCATCTTCCCGAGCTGCTTTACCATTTGCTCCCGTTTCATGGCGTGGGGGGTGTGTTTCCGGATTGTTTGCTTGTCGTGAGCCCCCCCCGGCGGGCGGGCGTCCCGGGCGTCCGGCCGCGGAGGCGAAGGGCGGCGGGGGGTTACTTCTCCCTTCCGGGATCCACGGTTTTCAGGAATTTGAACAGGTCGCTGTCGGTGGTGAGAATGACCGTGGTGTCGTTGGAAAGGGCGCTTTTGTAGGTTTCGAGGGTGTTGAGAAATTCGTAGAACGCGACCGCCTCGGGGCTTTGATTGTAGGCTTGGGCGTAGATTTCGGCGGCCTTGGCGTCGGCGGCGCCCCGAATTTCGAGCACCTTGCGGTAGGCCTCGGAGGCGATGCTCTGCAGGTCCTTTTCCTTTTTGCCCTTGATCTTGGCGGCTTCGCCGGCGCCTTCGGAGCGGAAGCGCTCGGCGATCTGCTGCCGTTCGCTGATCATCCGCTGGTAGATCCGCTCCTGCACGCTGGGGTTGTAGTTGATGCGTTTGAACTGGACGTCCAGCAGCTCGATGCCGAAGGAGGCCAGTTTCGGCGCGGCGTTTTTGAGGATTTCGCGTTCCACGGCGGCCCGGCCCTTGCGGATGGGATAGAGCTGTCCCACCGAGGTGCCCGCCCGCCGAATCACGTCGTCCGTGACCGCTTTGCGATCCTTGGTCGAGCGGATCACCTCGATCAGCTCGTGCTTGGCGATGGCGTTGCGGATTTCGCTGCCCAGGATGTCGTCCAAGCGCGACAACGCCCGGCGCTCCTCGTGCAGACGCAGGAAGTACTGCTTGGGATCGCTGATGCGCCAGCGGCCAAAGGCGTCCACGATGATGTAGGTTTTGTCCTTGGTGGGCATTTCGCTGGGGCGGCCGTCCCAGGGCAGGACGCGTTTTTCGATGAAGTTGGCGTGCTGGATGAAGGGGATTTTCAGGTGCAGGCCGGCGTTGGTGATGGCGTTGCCCACCGGGCGGCCGAACTGGGTGAGGATCACCTGCTCGGTTTCCTTGACGGGGTAGGCCGCGGCCCACAGCAGGATCAACGCGCCCCCCGCCACCACGCCGAGCGCGATGAGCTGGCTGAGCGATTTCATGGGGCGGGAATCATTCATGGTTCAGTGGGAGCAGCGGCAGAACGCTGGCGGCGTCCTGATCAATCACGATTTTGCGTCCCAGGGCGGGCAGCACTTCCTTCATGGTTTCGAGATAAAGGCGGCGGCGGGTGACCTCGGGCGCCTTGAGATATTCGGCAAAGAGGGCGTTGAAGCGCGCCACGTCTCCCTCGGCCTCGTTGACCCGCTTGACGGCGTAGCCCTCGGCGGTGCTGATTTTTTCCTCGGCTTCGCCCCGGGCGCGGGGCACCGCCTTGTTGTATTCGCCGTTGGCGACGTTGATGGCCCGCTCGCGCTCCTGCTGGGCCTGATTGACTTCGTTGAAGGAGGGCTGCACCGGGGTGGGCGGGTTGACGTTTTTCAACTGCACCTGGGTGATGCTCAGGCCCAGCTCGTAGCGTTTCACCACCTGCCGCAGTTTCTCCAGCGCCACCACCTCGATTTCCTGACGGCCCACGGTGATGACCTCGTCCACGGTGCGATCGCCCACGACCTCGCGCATGACCGCTTCCGACACGTCGCGCAGGGCGGCGTCGGGGTCGGCGAACCGGAAGCAGTAATCCACCGGGTCGGTGATGCGGTACTGCACGGTCCACTCGACCGTCACCGCGTTCAGGTCACCGGTTACCATGCTGCGTTCCAACGCCTGCTGGCCGGGCGAGCTGTACTGGTAGGGGTTGGAGGCGCCCTGGGTGCCGAAGCCAAACTCCTGCTTCATCTGGCGTTGAACCGGCACCGGGTAGGCCTGCTCGATCCCGAACGGCAGTTTGAAACGGAGCCCGGGGTTGGCCGTTCGCACGTACCGGCCGAATCGCGTGATGACGTACTGGTACTCGGCCTGTACCGTGAACATCATCGAGGAAATCATCGCCAGCCCGAACGCCACCGCGGTCACCAACAGCACCAGCCGCAACTTGACGGTGTAGAAGGTATTGCCTATGCGAATGACCATGAGATGGCCACTCTGCCAGCCCCCTTTCGGCCGGTCAAACCCTCATTTGCGCGGCATCTCCGGCGGGGGGGGCGGCCAGCCGGGCGGCGCGCAGGGCGGCAACGAAGGCGGACGCCCGGCGGGTCAATTCCGGCCAGTCGGCGCGGGCCAGGATTTCCCCCGAAACGAGGCTGGAGCCCACGCCCACCGCCGGACAGCCCGCCTGGACGAAGGAGGCCAGGGTGTCGAGGGTCACCCCGCCGGTGGGCACGAGGCGCAGGTGCGGCAGCGGCGCCCGGAGCGCCTTGATGTAGGCCGGTCCCAGGCGGTCGGCGGGAAACAGCTTGATGAAATCGGCGCCGGCCTCGTGGGCGGTTTGCGCCTCGGTGGGGGTGTAGCAGCCGATCATCACGGGGCATCCGCGCTGGTGCGCCACCCGAATCAGATCCGTCCGGCAGACGGGAGTGACCACGTATTCCGCTCCCGCCTCGATGGCCTGCCGGCAGGCGCCGTTGTCGAGCACCGTGCCCACGCCCAGCAGGGCGCGCCGCCCCAGTTGCGCCCGGGCCGCCGCGATGGCGTCGCAGGCGTGGGGGGTGGTCAGGGCGACTTCGATGGCGGGCACGCCGCCCGCCAGAAGGGCCTCCGCGGCGGGGACGACCTGCTCCGGCCCGGAGGCGCGGATGATGGCGACGATGCCCGGGTCCAGGAGGCGGTCAATTACGGCTTGCCGGTCCGGCATGGCGTGAACGGAAACGGTTAGAGCTGGTCCACGAATTTCTGAAGTTCGCCCTCCTGCTCGGCGATCGAACGAACCAGTTGAAACTGGGTGCGGCAGCGGGCGAGGTTGTGATCCGGCCGGTGCACGCGGAAATAGACGTCGCCCTGGAGGTAGTCCGTCAGGAAACGGATGCCGATGGTGTAGCTGATGAGTTTGCCGGAAAAGGCCAGGTAGCTCCGCTCGGCGGGCGTCAAAATATCCCGGGTGGCCTCGACGTAGCCCCGCGCCAGCGCCTCGAACATGGGCCGCTGAAGCCGCACCTTGGACAGGTCGGGTTCATCCTCCATGGTGGGGCTGGTGGTGGTGCGCACCATGTCGCCGAAGTCGTAATGCACCAGGCCCGGCATCACGGTGTCCAAATCCACCACGCAGATCGCCCGCCCGGTCTCCCAGTCCAGCATCACGTTGTTGAACTTGGTGTCATTGTGGGTGATGCGCTCCGGGATTTCACCGGCGGCCTGGGCATCGAGCAGGGTGCCGATCCACGGTTCCTGCCGAAGGGCGAATTCGATTTCGGGCCCGGCCTTCTTGACCCGGCCCACGGTGTCGGCCTTGATCGCCGCTTGCAGCGCGGTGAAGCGTTTGCGGGTGTTGTGAAAATCGGGGATGGTCTCGTGCAACCGCTCCCCGGGCAGGTCCGCCACCAGGCTTTGAAACTCGCCAAAGGCCCGCCCGGCCTCGAAGGCCTGTTCCGGCGATTGCACCGATTCAAAGGATTGCACCCGCTCCACGAAGACGAAGGTGCGCCAGTAGTTGCCGTCGTCGTCCACGTAGTACGGGCACCCGTCATGCGTGGGCACCACGGTGAGCGTGCGGCGGGTGGCCAGCCGCTCGCCGTTGCGCTGGAGCTTGCGCTGAATGTGTTCCGTGACCCGCATCACGTTCTCCATCACCTCCACCGGCTTTTTGAAGACCTCCTTGTTGATTTTCTGGTGGATGTAGCGCACCGTGACGCCGCCTTGGTCATAGGTGGCGGTGTAGGTTTCATTGATGTGGCCGATCTTGCAGAGTTCCGCATGCAAAATCTGTCCATAGATGCGGAACTGCTGCGAAATGTCCCGCAGATGCTCTTGTTCGTACAACGGCATAGTTGTCTGGCTTGTCCGAATTGCCCGCGTGTAAGACCAGCGCCATACTGAACCGAAAGCCGCCCTCCGGCACAAGCTTTTTCCGTTTCGGCGCGCCGCCCGAAAGCGGACCGTCCGGCCATGAGCCGCCCGGTTCAACGCCGCCAGGCAAGGGAGGTGGTCCAGCCGTCCTCCTCCTCGTTGCCGCCCAGCGTGTGCAGCGTCAAGTCCACCCCCTCCCGGGTGAAGCGCGCCCCCACCCAGCCGATGGGTTGCGTCTCGCTGAAGTTGTACCCCACGGCGGGGAGGTTGATCAGTTGCAGGCCGTCTTCGAGCGCGCGGCATTGCCAGACGTGCGTATGCCCGAAGATCAACGCCTTCACCTGGCGGTACGGCCGGATCAACCGCAGCAGCCGGTCCGAGTCTAACAGATCGCCGTCATTGTCACCGGGCGGGTGGTGCATGATCAGCACGGTGGGGCGGGAATCATGCCGGGCAAGAAACGTCCGCAGCCATTCACGCTGGGCCTTGCCCAACAAGCCGGGCACGTGATTCACGAAAAGGAGCGAGTCCAGCACCATCACCCGGACCACCGGCCATTCCAGCACCATGACGAGCCGGTCCGCCACCCGCGCCTCGCCGGGTGCTTTCCCGGTGAACACCCGGCGGAAATTGGCGCGGTCGTCGTGGTTGCCCATGCCGATGGCCACCGGACATTGCCGGAGCAGGGGATGAAGCAGTTTCCGCAGGCGCCGGTAATCGCCCGGCCGGCCTTCCAACCGCGCGGCGTCGCCGCTGAGAACGGCCGTTTCCGGTCCGTATTCCATCATCATTCCCACGGCGCGTTGGAGGTTTTCCGCCGGCCAGAAACCCCGGTAACTCTCGGTCCCGTCCTCCGGCACGTGAGTGTCCGAGAACAGGGTCAGCCGCGCGGAGGAGGCGGAAGCAGCCGCTCCCAGCGGATGAATCACAAACGTGGCGGCCACGGCGGACATCCGTCCCAGGAACCGGCGGCGCGAATGAAGGTGTTCAATAAACAATGGCATGGCACATCCCGTAAACCATGTGGTTGCCTTTTGATTTTAAGGCAAATCCCGCGCCTTCCGCAAGCCATGCTTCTCCCGGAAGAGGTAAAAAAAGCTTTCTCCCCCGGACGGATTAATTTCCGACTCGTCACTCTGAATACAACATTTCATCTACAAGCCGGAGTGCGCAAACGAAGGTAAACAAAAATCAATCCGGCCATCAAAAACGCTTTTTTTTCCTTCGCAAAAATGCTTCAATACCGCTCCAGAAGGACAGCAAACACATTTCGGCGAAAAGCAGAGGAAGCACGATGCCCAGGATACTGCTTGTCGATGGCAAATCAGATAATTTGGTCGCGTTGAGCGCCCAATTGGCGCGACGAGCGCCCGATTGGGAACTGCTGATTGCCGCCTCGTGCACCGAAGGCATCCAGAAAGCCCGGACCCAGTCCCCCGATCTCATCCTTCTGGAAGTTCCCGCCCCTGAATCCGAGGGATACACCCTGTTGCGCCGGCTCAAAAGCGCTCCCGCCACCCGGACCATCCCGATTGCCGTTCTCACCCCCGGGGAGATCAAGCCCCACAACGGAAACTCCGAGCTCCTCGCCCAGGCGGATGTATGCCTCCCCCGGCTGGAATCGCCGGATCTGCTGGCCACCCAGCTCCGCGCCCTGTTGCGACTGAAACAGGCCGAGGATCGTCTCCGCGCCCAACACGCGCGGGAAGAGCAGGAAAGCCGTTCGCAAATCGCCGCCCTGACCGAGCTCAACGAGCGGCTCCACCGGCAAATCGAGGAACAGCGAAACGCGCACGAACATCTGCGGCAGGAGATCGCCCATTGGGAGGCGGCTTTCGAGTCCACCGAGGACGCGGTGTTTCTGGCGGACGCGAAGTTGAATCTGCTCCGGTGCAACCAGGCCTTCGTGGAGCTGGTCGGACGCCCCCGGGAGGAGCTGATCGGCACCCCCTGCTGCCGGCTCGTGCATCAGACGAAACATCCGCCTCACATCTGCCCCGTGCTGCGGGCGCGGGAAAGCCGCGAAAGCGCCAGCCGGGAATGGCGGATCAACGGCCGCTGGTACCACATCCGCGCAACCCCGATCTTCAACGCGGAAGGGAAACTCCACGGCTACGCCCACGTCATGCGGGAAGTGACCCGCTGCAAACGCTACGAGCATTTGCTCGATCAGGAATGGCAGGCGCTGGAACTGATCAACCAGGACGCCCCCCTCGAGAAAACGCTCGCCCTGCTGGCGCGCAGTCACGAGAAGCTTCTGCCGGACACCCTGAGCGCGGTCCTGTTGCTGGACGCCCCGCGCCGGAAACTCCGCCTCCAGGCCGCGCCCAGCCTCCCGGAGGCCTGTCGCCGGGCCCTGGACGGGCTTTCCCTCGAACAGGCGGGCGGTTCCTGCGGGGCGGCCATCACCTCCCGCGAACCGGTCATCGTGGACGACCTGGACACGCTGCCGCCGGGGGACGAACTGCGCGATCTGGCGCGGAAACACGGCCTGCGGTCCTGTTGGATCCTGCCCCTGCAAAAAGCGGCCGGCGAGGTGGTGGGCACCTTCCACATCTACTCCCGGCAACCCCGGCGCCCCGAACCTCACGAGCTGGCCCTGCTCGAACGCAGCGGCCGGGTGGCCGCGCTGGCCATCGAGCAGGAGCGCACCCGCAAGTCCCTTCAGGAAAGCGAGCGAATCCTGCGTCGCGCCCAGGCCATGGCCCACGTGGGGTGCTGGTGCCGGGACTTCGAGCGCAACCAGGTCATCTGGTCGGAGGAAGCCTACCGCATCTTCCAAATCGCGCCGGGAACCCCGATGAGCTACCAGCTCCTTCTGGACTTTGTTCACCCGGAAGACCGCGCCCGGGTGGACCAGGCGTGGCAAAACATGCGGTTCGGACATCCGCGCAATTTGGAATACCGCGTGGTGGTAAAGGGGCAAATCCGCTGGATTCGCAGCAACGCCGAAGTGGAAATGACGCCGGACGGACGCCTGCGCCGAATCACCGGCATCGTGCAGGACATCACCCCGCACCGGCAGGCGGTGGCCGGACAACGCGCCAGCGAAGAGCGGTTTCGCGGCATCATCGAGCATTCCACCCAGCTTCATTACGAGCACTCCCCGGACCACGTGCTGACCTACGTCAGCCCCCAGTCCTGGCACTTCCTCGGTTGCTCCCCCGAGGAGGCCCGCGTGCACTGGAAGGACTTCCTCAGCGACCACCCCCAAAACCAGGAGGGCATCCGCGCCACCCAGCGGGCCATTGACACCGGCACCCCCCAGCCTCCCTATGAGTTGGAGCTGCTGACCCGCGACGGTCGCAAACTCTGGGTCGAGGTGCACGAATCCCCCGTCGTCAAAGAGGGCCGCACCGTGGCCATCGTGGGCGCCCTGCTCGACATCACCGAACGCAAGCGTTTCCAGGCGGAACACCGCAAACTTGAAGCGCACCTGCGCCAGCAGGAGAAACTTGACGCCGTCGGCACGCTGGCCGCCGGCGTCGCCCATGAAATCAACAACCCCATCTCCGGCATCATGGGCTACGCGGACATCCTGCGCGAAGAAGCGCCGGAAGGGAGCCGAATTCGGGAATTCGCCGGGGAGATCCTCCACGAGAGCGAGCGCGTGGCCACCATCGTCCGCAACCTGCTCACCTTTGCCCGACAGGAAGAGCCCGAACACGTCCCCACCTCCGTGCCGGAACTCATCGAGGCCACCCTGTCCCTCGTTCAGGCCATCGTCAAACAGGATCACATCCGGCTCGAAACCGAGCTGGCCCCCGAGATGCCCCTCATTTACTGCCAGTTCCAGCAGCTTCAGCAGGTGTTGATGAACCTCACGACCAACGCCCGCGACGCGCTCAACGCCAAATACCCCGAGCCCCATCCCGACAAGATCCTGCGCATCATCACCAGCGCCTTCACGGAAAAAGGGAAACCCTGGGTGCGTTTCACGGTGGAAGACCACGGCGCCGGCATTCCTCCGGAAGTATTGGACCGCATCTACGAACCCTTTTTCACCACCAAACCGCGCGGCAAAGGCACCGGTTTGGGACTGTCCATCAGCCTGGGCATCATCCAGGATCATCGGGGGCGGTTGCGCGTGGAGACCCGACGGGGACACTACACCCGTTTCCACGTGGAATTGCCGGCCCACCCGCCGGAATCCGAAGCCGCCAACCGCGCCGCCCCCACCCCCTGAGACCGCCCCCGAAAACGATTCGGCGCGGAACGCCCCCCCAAACGCCGGGGCGGCAGGCGCCCGGGGAGCACCCGCGCCTCGCGGGCCAAGCCGGGGGGGGCGCCCGGCTCCGCGCGGGAACGGGGTTCTTTGGTCCGGGTGCGCGGTCTTCGTGGCTCCGGTCGCTCCGCCGCGCGTGATGCCGTTGAAGCGGCCGCGATCAAAGAACGCAGGGAAGGCTTCAGCGTCCCGCCGAAACCGACCCGCCGGAGGCGGGCGCCCGTGCGCCCGGCATGGACGACAACCAAACAACTGAAAAGAGCAGTTCGGAAAGAGTGACCAAGAACCGTAGTGAAGCACCAGCCGCCGAGGGCGACCGGGGCGGTGAAGGAAGCGTGGATCCAAGGCACGACCGTAGGAACACGAACCGGCAGCGAGGCAGGGCGCGGGCGATGAGCATGCGGGTCAATGCGAAATCCGACCAGTCACCGAAAGACGCGCGCTTTCTTTCGGATTTCGGATTTTCTTCGGGCCTTCGTTCCTTCGGTCCCCCGGATTTCCCCTTGGGACCGGCGTTGCCGGGCTTTGCGTTCCGCGTCGAAGGGTTTTGGGTGTGCGGTAAATCGGGCGGCGCGGGATGCCGGGCGCCGGAGCGTCAATGGCGGAGGCGGATTTCCCGCGCCCGGGCCGCCCATTTCTCCGCGTTGCCGCCGACCGGCGTGAGGGTGAA
>CAZRPT010000220.1:0-8492 GCA_964601985.1 uncultured Verrucomicrobiota bacterium | reverse complement strand
TCCCCGCCCTGGCCCGCTACCACTACGAAAAAGCGGTGGCCGGCGGCCAGCCCCGGAATCCCGAACTCGAAAAAATCATCGCCACGGCGGAAAAAGCCGCTCAATAACCCCGGCGCGACAAACACCGCTCCCCCGCCCGCGTCATCGGGCCGGGGAGCGTTTTTTTCGCTTCCGAAAAGTGGGATTGACAGCCGTTGCAGCTGTTTTTGCATTTTCTGCCCGAAGGAGAATTTGCTTGTTCAAGGGACAACACCCGCGTCCCGCGGGGTTGTAATCCGCCGTTTCGCCGGCTTCCAGCCGGCCAGGCTTTCCCCTTTACGCGGCGGCCGCTTTTGCCCGCCCGCTTGGCCGGCTGGAAGTCTGTGCTACGAAAGAGCCGCCCTTCCATCCCGGCGGCCTTGGGAGGAAGGCGAACGCCCCGCCGCGTGCCCCGCCGCGAAACAGCAGGCTGCCAGCCTGCGCTACAGGAGGCTACCAGCCCGGCAACCAAGAGGCGCTTTTCTTTCGGATTTCGGGATTCGGGATTCGGATTTTCCTCGGCCCGCGGTCCCTCGAATTTCCTCCG
Source organism: uncultured Verrucomicrobiota bacterium (assembly GCA_964601985.1). Lineage (GTDB taxonomy): Bacteria > Verrucomicrobiota > Verrucomicrobiia > Limisphaerales > J093 > J093. Next base: position 7,927 of record CAZRPT010000220.1, on the reverse strand, counting down.
CCCGCCTTCCGCATCCGGCAGCCACGGGGAGCGCCCCCGCCTCTCCGGCGTGGACGCTCCCCGAAGCGCGGCTTAAAACGCGCCGCCTTGGTCCCACTGAACGCGGTAGAAGCGGGCGGCGTCGGTGGGGGCGTTGTCGTCCACGGTGACTTCGCCGTCCTGCCCGGGGGTGATGTCCCGCAGGGGCCGCCAGTCGGGCCGGCCCAGGTCGGTGCAGTATTCCACCCGGTAACGCCGGCCGTGGCGGGCGACGAAGCTCAGGTGAATCCGGCCGTCGCCGTAGCGGGCGGTGAGGGTGAGCGGTCCGGCGACGCGAATGGTGAATTCCGTTTCGGTCGTCAAGGCTCCGCACGCCGGACCGTCGGTGGCGGTGAAGCGCAGGAGGAATTCCCGCCCCACCGCCGTCGTCGGCGGGGTCCAGGCAAGCGTGCCGGTCTCGGGATCGAAGACGCCGTCCGGCGGAAGCTGGTCGGCGGTGACCCGCACCGGCTGCCAGGGCAGGTCCGGATCGTTCACGCGAACGGTCCACGTGGCGGGCACGCCGGACGGCACGGTGGTTGCGCCGAGCAGCTCCAGCTCCGGCGGGCGATTCTCCGGCCGCGCGCCGGGCGTGCCGGGCGCGGGCGCCGCGCGCCAACTGGCCGGGTCGTTGCCGTAGGCGGCCAGCGGGACGCGTTCGAGGCTGCCGCCGTCCGGCGTCGCGGGCCACGGGGCGTGAATCCGGTAGGCCACGGCGTCTTCGAGGATCCACGGCGTCTTGCCGCTTTCCTTCGGCGCGCCGGGGCGCAACAGCTTGAGCCGTTCGCCGTCCGGATCCAGCGCGCCGTCCCACGGGCCGAAGACCGGGACGGAATCGTCCAAGCCGTACTGGGCGCGGAAGGCGGCGGGCTCGGTCGCGCAGACGATGAGCGTGCCGCAGGGGGCAAGCGTGGTGTCGGCGGGGAAGGTGAAACCGCCCACGCCGGCCAGCCGCCACGTGTTGGTGGGGTGTTGGGGATCGAAGAGCGGAACCGGCTCGGCGGAAAGGTTGGCCAGCTCGACGAAGGCCGCCTTTTCCCCGGCGGGGGCGAACTGGATTTCGCTGATCACCACCGGCCCCACCTGCGGCAGGGCGTTGGGGGCCTCCGGCGTCGCGGCCCGCGCCGGCGTGAAGTCGAGCCGCCCGTCGCCGCGGAGGTGGCGGACCAGCGTGAGGTCGCGCGGCATGTCCGCCCACGTGACCGAATCAAGGAAGCGGATCACCCGGTCGCCGTCCCGCTCCAGCAGATACGCGCTCTCGCCCGCGGGCCGGAAGGAGAAGCCCAGCTCGTCGGTCGGCACCCGCAGGAAACCGCCCCCCGCCAGCTCGGTGTTCTCGGGGAAGACCCACCGGGCCGGCTGGTCCAGGTCGTCGGTCAGGGCGACGCCGCCGAGGTTCGCGGGCTGGTCGCCGGCGTTGTAAAGCTCGATCCAGCCGGGCGTCTCGCCGTCGTCAAAGGCCAGCTCGTTGATCCGGACCGCGCCGGTGAAGTCGTCGAACCGACCGGGCGTGCCGTGGTAACGGACGCTGGCGCGCCAGTTTCGTCCGTCGGCCACCCAGGCCTGCGCCTCCGCGTCCGTGGCGTCGGCGGGCGGCGGAATCAATTCCAGCGAGCTGCCCCGGCCGTCCGCCCGGGCCGGCCAGTCGCCGGACGGCTTGAACGGGATGGCGGACAGCACCGTGCCGTCGGCGGCCTGGAGGACGAGCGTTTCGCCCTCGTTGGCCAGCGCGCCGCTCCATTTGCCGGCCACCACGAGGTCCGGCATGTAATCCGGCGCGCCGGGGGTCTGGTACCGCGCGGCGAAGGCCACCGGATCCTCCACCACCAGCACGAACGCGCCGGGCGCAAGGGTGAACCCGTTCGGGAACAGGAAACGGACCGCGTCGTTCAGCGACACGCCCGACAAATCGAGCGGATACGCGGCGGCGTTCCACAGCTCGACGAACTCGAAGTCGTCGCTGCCGGCCGGGTTGTAGTGGATTTCGCTGACGAGCAAATCGCGGGGCGTCGGCACGCGCGGCGGCGACACGACGAAACGCGGCTGGGCCAGCGCCGACCATCGCCCGTCGGCGGTGCGAAGCCGGAGGTTGAGGGTCAGCTCGTCGGTGACGGTCACCGCGCCCGGATGCCAGACGTGGGCGTCGGGCGACACCCCCCCGCCGGGCAGGCGCGGGTCCGAGCCGTCGAGGGTGTAATAGATCGTGCCGCTGGCGGCGGTGATGGACGGCTGGAAGCCCGCCGCGACCACGCCGCCGAACGGATGGCAGGCGGGCGGGTCGAAGTCGGGATACAGTCCCGCCCGGCGCAGGTAACGCAGCAGCTCCGCGGTGCGGGCCGGGAACAAGCGGGTGCGGATGGTGTCGGCGGCGTCCTCCCAGTTGGAGGGCGTCCGGATGCCCCACCGGGCGCACTCGACGATGAGGCTGTCCTGGATTTCCTCCATGCGGGCGTTCAGGCGGGCGAGGTTCGCCTCGGGCGTGAGCGCGCCGTGATTGAAGAAGTGACGGTAGATGCGGTCCGCCACCAGCATCCGGAAATCGGGATCGCCCTCCCGGCGCAGGCTGCCGAAGAAGCCGCCCGGGCCGTTGCGCGAGGTGCGGTTTTTCCCGAGCGCGCTGGTGCGCAGGAAGCCGTCCGCGTCCGCGATCCAGAACTTGAAACCGCTGCCCGGCTCGATCGGCCCGCAGGCGCGAAACTCGGACTCGCAGTTGCCATAGAACCAGAGCAGCATGAAATCCGTCAGGTGGGCGATGTCCACCCAGGCGCGCAGTTGCTGGTAGGAGCCCTGCACGGAGCGGGCCGTTTCCCACGGCGCCAGGTTCGGCGGATCCGGCGCGCCGATGACGAAATCGCTGCCCACGTTGTCGTTGCCATTCACCGTCACGTAATCCTCGTCGTCGCCGCCGAGGTAGCTGGCGAGGAAATGCTCCTCCAGCAGCTCGCGACAGTCGTACTGCCCCCAATAGACGCCGTTGATATAGACGTGCACGAACCGCCCGTGCGGGTTGAGGCTGCCCATGTCGAGCATGCTGTCCTCGACGAACCGTCCGGCCATGTAGAAGCCCCGCTGCGACATGTCCTGCGAACCGGAACGAAGGTCCAGCTTGTCGAAGGAACGGGCCGCCTGGATGCCGTGGTCGAAGCCGTCGAACAACGGCGCCTTGAGCCGGGCCCAGCCGTAACGCGCGCGGCATTTGATGCGGAAGCTGCGTTTCTGGAACTTGGTCCACGCGTTGCCGAAGCGGGAGATGCCGCAGTTGATCTGCACCGGCTGGCGGCCGTCGGGCCAGAGGATTTCCAGCGAGCCCTCCTCCTCCGGGTAGTCCGGCTGGCCGCCGGGCACCGTGAGCGAGATGGTGGGCAGCGCCAGCAGGCCCTTGCGCAGGCGGGAACTGTAACGGGGATCCTGCGTGATGTTCCGCCGCATGACGGAGGAGGTGATCACGTCGTCAATGAAGAGGAAGGTCCGCGTCTGGACGCGCGGCGGACGGTAACCCGCGCGCCGCACCTGCGCCCGCACCACGGTGGTGCCGTCAACGGTCAGCGGCCCGGCGTACAACCGGTCGGGCTCCGAGCCGTCGAGCGAGTAATACAGCTCGGCGTCGGGATTGGGATTCGTCAGCGTCAGGGTGAACGGCGCGTCGCAGAAGCCGCGCGGGTGGCTCCACTTCACCGGCTTGAGCCAGCCCTGGTAAACCGGGGCGGCGTTCACCGCGTCCGGGGTGGGTTCCATGAAGGTCCACGCGCCTTCGAGATCGCGGGCGTAGGCCAGGTCGGTGTCCAGCGCCGGATAATCCACCCGGTCGCGCTCCGTCGTGCCGTCGGGATCGGTCAGGAGCACCGTGCCGCCGCCGTCGCCGAGGGCGAATCCGGCGTGCAGGCAGCCCCGGGGATCCGCCGGACCGCCGCGTCCGTCGGCGAACACGACCAACATCGCGTGCGGCGCGAGGGTCACGTCCGGGAAGGTCCACTTCATCGGCTGGTCGGGATCGTCGCTCAAGCCCCAGCCCGCCAGGGAAACCGGCTCGTTGCCGGAATTGCGCAGCTCGATCCAGTCCGGCGAATCGCCGTAACCGTCCTTGAGCGCGTATTTGTTGTCGGCCACCAGCTCGCTGAGCCGCACGGAGAGATGCCGCCCCCCCACGCCCACTTCGACGGCGCGGCTGAACCGGCCGGTGGCGTTGGTGGCGACGAGGATGAACTCGGTGGGCTCGGTCACCGTGACTTCAAGCCGTCCGGCGCCGTCCGCGTCCGTTTGCGCGCCCACCGAACCAAGGCCGGGATGCAGCTCCACCCGGTGCACGTCCTCGACCGACCACGCCAGGGTCACCGGCTCGCCGGCGCCGACATCGGTCGCGGAAGCGGTGAAGGCCTGAACGCCCACCGCGTCCGCGTCCCGCCCGAAGACCTCGACCTCCCGGAAGCCGATGTACCACTCGATGCCGCCGGACGGGTCGGTGCGCTGCTTGTTCTCCAGGCCCACCCGGACGTAACGCGCCAGATGCGGCCCGTTGAGGTCCACGTCGAACACCGGCGGCTGGCCGGTCACCGGCTGGACATGCACCGAGCGGTGGTCGGCGTCGAACAGGCGGACGACGGTGTTGGTGAGCCGCCCGCCGATGTCGCTGGCGGCGACGAGCCGGACCCCGTACAGCGCGTGGGTCTCGCCCAAATCCACCTCCCAATAAGCGTCCACCGTGCGCGAGGTGGTCTTGGTTTCGGTGCTCATGTCGTCGTCGTTGGCGTTGCCGGCCGGCCGGACGGTTTCGTTCAGGCGCAGCATGTAGCTGTGCTTGAACGAGGCCAGGTTGGCGAACACCGGCACCGGGGCGTCGGAATCGGTGCGGAGCACGTTGACGCCGCGGGAGAAGACCCGCACCTCCGCCAGGCTGACGTAGTAGTTGTCGTCGCCGTTCTTGGCGCCGTTTTCGAGACCGATCCGCACAAACAGGGCGCGGGTGTTCGCGGGCGGGGTGTACGACCACGTTTTGCCCAGGCCGGGATTGGTCAGCACCACCGAATCCACGCTGTTCGAATTGCCGTCGAAGAGCCGCAACGTCAGCCCTTCGAGGCGGGTGTCGCAGCAGCTCTTGCGATTCACCACCTCGATCCGCTCGACGGGCATCTCCTGTCCCAGCCAGGCCATCCAGTAGCTGTTCTCCAAGTCGTCGGTGTGGGTGAAATTGTCCAGGTTGCCGTCAATGGCATTGGAGGCCGGGAAACGACTGTCGGGATACTCGCTCGATTGCCAGACCCGGACCGGCTTCTGTGCGCCGGGCGGGACGTAGGGATCGGGCGCGTGGGGAATGTTCGGCGCGCCGAACGGGCGCACCTCGGCCAGCGCCACCTGCCGCCGGCCCGCGCCGTTGACGCGGTCGCCGGGCAGGCCGAACCACACCGTGCGGGCCACGGTGCCCTCCGGCAGCGACACCACCGCCACGGCGGACGGGCCGGGATTGGAGAGCGTGGTCTCGAACACCTTCTGGTCGTCCAGATTGAACAGGCGCAGCACGACCCCCTCCAGGGCGGCGGGATCCGGCGGTGGGACCACCACGATCCGATCCAGCGGATACGGCCGGCCCCACCGGCCCTGCCACCAGCTTCCCGGCTGATCGGCGGTCCGGCTGAAGGTCGCTTCCTTGCCGTCCACGGCCTTGCCGGCCGCCTGGGCGGGACTGGCGTCGGAAGATTGGGAGACTTCGAGAAAATCCAAACGGGTCACGAACGAGGTGGGGTCCAGCTCATACTTGAACTCCCCGCCGCCGAACGGATTGGCGAGCGTGGAAAAATCCGTGATGCCGGGATCCGGCGCCCAGGAAACCGTCACCGTGCCGGCGTCCGGCTGCGGGAACTGAAACCGGTAATGATCCGGCGCCAGCTCGGTCACCTCGGTCGCGGGGACGCCGTTCACCAGCAAATCCCCCGCGTCCACCCCTTTCACCCACTCGTTGAACCAGACCTCGAGCTGCATCAGGGAGGCCACGGCGGCCCCGCGTTCCGGAAAGAGGCGGGCGATCACGGGCGGGTCCGCGTCGTGCGGCTGGCCGATGACGTCCAGCGTCATTCCCAGGACAACGTCGCTGCTGGTGGCGTTGATCTGGTGCACCTCCACCGCCAGCACGTTGACCCCGTCCCGCAGCTTGGTGACGGGAATATCGAACGGCCCCTCCCACTGGGCGTTGCCCACGCTGCGAGCGGCGTGGGTGTCGTAGGTGGGATCGCCGTCCGGCATCCGCAACCGGAACACCTCCTCGCCGTTCAGGTACACCACCGCGCCATCGTCAATCACCGTGTGGGCCACCACGCCCAACACCCCGCCGGTGGCCAGATCCAGCGTGAAACGGGTGCGGAAATAAGTGGTGGTGGGCAGTTGATGCGGCGTCAACGGCAGGGCCGTGGTCTTGGGCGCCGGCAGCTCGCTGTTCTCCACGTACAACAACCCGCCGCCCGAGGCCCAGGCGCTGTCATCGTAATCCGGCGCCCGCCACGCCGTCCCGAGGTCCTCCTTGGCGACGTGGTACTGCCAGGTGCTCGTGATCTCGACCACCCGGTTGGTTTGCGACCCGCCGCCTTCCGCCGCGCGCGACCAGCCCCAGGAGCACCGCTCCCGTCGTCACCGCCCAGCCCGTTGCTTTCATCCACATGTTTCGGCCCATCATCAATCGTTTGCTCCGACGGCCCGCGCCGCCTGACCTGCTTGGAGTTGGGTTTGGGTTCATTGGGGGGAGACGGGTCTCCCGTCTTCCCGCAATGCTTCCGCCAGTCTGCCAGCAGGAGACCCAATTGCCAGCAATTTGAATGCCAGCGGAACCAGGAATTCGCCCCCCTCCGCGATCGCGAGTGAGGCGGCCTGACCCGGGCGGGAAAATCCGAATCCCGAAATCCGAAAGAAAAGCGCATCTTGGTTCGGACTGGCATCCCCCCGCGTAGCGCCGGCTGGCAGCCTGCTGTTTCGCGGCGGGGCACGCGGCGGGGTGTTCGCTTTCCTCCCGGGGCCGCCGAAACAACAAGGCGCCCCAACGCCGGTTGAGGGCCACCGGCCTTCAGGAGAGTGACAGCGCCCGCCCGCTACCGGCCGGAGTTTCTGCCCCGGCGTTCGGGTGCCTTCGGATTTCCTTCGGGCGTTCGCTTCTTTGTTTCCTCCGCTTTCCCCGCTCGCGCGGACGAAAACCGGCGCGCCGGCGTCACCCACGGGGAGGCGGCGTCCATTGGGGAGTGGGGCTTCCGCTCCGGCATCCGGAGAGCGATAACGGAAAGAAATTTCCTTTTTGCCACCGACGGTTTTCGGGTTGAGAAACTTCGGCAAGCCCGGGACCTCCGTTTTTTGCGAAGAAAATTCAATAAATTTTACTAAAAAATAGATATTTTAAAATAAGAAATTAGAATCACAGATTCCGTTCGGACATCATTTTATCCCTTAAAAAAGCGGATAATCGAGGAGGTGTGCAAAAATTGCCATCGCAGGGACAATGTTTGATAAATCTTTTTCAACTGGGAAAAGCAGAAAATTAAAATCGCTGTTCTTGACAAAAAAGTCCTCTTCCTCTTCTTTGAGTTGCGGATGATAACTTTTCACGCGTCATGCGCGCCGATTCAGGCTTGGGGAAAGGCGATCCGGAGACGGGAACCGCCGGCGGTTTCCGGGGCCGTGGCGCCGCGCGCTGGGCGGGGCGGCGAGTTTTTCGTGGCCGGGGTGGATCATCGCACCGCGCCGGTGCAGTGGCGCGAACGGGTGGCCGTGCCGGCGGACGCGCTCGCGACCCGGGCGGAGGCGGTTCAGGGAGAAGCCGTTTCCTGGACGCGGCGCCGGACTGTCCTCGCCGTCAGCGACATCGTTGTGGGGGCAGCGGGCTGTCCGGAGCATGTGCTTCGGCGGGAGGATCTGGCGGTCCTGCAAAAGGCGCGGC
>CAZRPT010000219.1:0-7857 GCA_964601985.1 uncultured Verrucomicrobiota bacterium | reverse complement strand
TCGAATACACGTCAATGTTCTGGCCGCAATCCTCGCTGTAGGGCACGCGCCCGCCCATGCCGCGCGCTTCGACCGGCCATTCGCCCTTGATCCAGCAGCATTCGTCAATCTGGTGGATTAGGTTGTCCACCATGTGCCCGGAGCCCACCCAGAACAGGTGGACCTTGCCGAACTGGAGCTGGGCGAGGAAGTCGTTCGCCTTGTCGCCCTGAGGTTTCAACCAGCTCGCGCCGCCCCAGCGATTGGCCCGGATGAGGGTGATGTCACCCATCTCACCGGCGCGAATCTTCTCGATGAGCGCCTGCCGGGCGCGGGAATGGCGGCATTGCAGGCCGGCAGCGATCTTGACCCCCTTGCGCTCGGCTTCCGCGCCCGCCCGGAGCATGCGTTTCAAGCCGCCCGGGTCCGGCGAGAACGGTTTTTCCATGAAGACGTTGACGCCCTGGGACACCGCGTATTCCACGTGCACCGGGCGGATGTAGGCCCGGGTGGTGCAGAGTGCGACGTCGCCCGGCCGCAGGATGTCAATGGCCTTGCGGTAGGCGTCGAAGCCGATGAAGCGCCGGTCGCGCGGGACATCCACCTGCCGGGGATGCCTTTTGCGCAGAGTGGCCAGGGATTTGAGCATGCGGTCCTCGACCAAATCGGCCATCGCGTGGAGCTGGACCGGTCCCTGTCCTTTGACCGTAAGGGCGTTCGACACGGCCCCCGTGCCCCGCCCGCCGCAGCCGATCAGGGCCAGCCGGATGGTGTTGTCCTCGGCGGCGAAGACCCGGTCCGCGCCCAACGAGGCGGCCACCGTGGCGCCGGCCGCCAGCGCGCCGCCGCGTTGCAGGAACTGGCGGCGATTGAGGGAGGGGGAAGAGGGTGTGGAGTGGGGTTTCTGACTGTTCATGACAATTTATGGGGTGCGTGTACCGGCGCAGGCCCTAACAGCCTCCCTCGCGCGGGTCAAGCCCAAGCCCCTCCGGCCGGCGCGGGAAGCGGCGCTCCGGCCCTTCTGGGGGGTGCGGGGGGCCAGTCCGCCCCCCCTCCGGCCGGCGCGGGAAGCGGCGCTCCGGCCCTTCCCGTGTCAACGGCGGAATCAATGTCGCCCGGCGTGGGAACCTGCCGGGGAACGCCGGGCCGGGGAACCGGGCCTGCCCCCGGGGAACATTTTACGCCCTTCCCGGAGGCCGGGCGCCCGCACGCGGAGGAAAGCTTCCGTTTTTCAGACGGGCTCTCAGGCCGTGACCGGTTCGTCGTCCTCCGGCAGCGGCTTGCCCTTGGTCTCCGGCGCCCAGATCAGGGCCACCGCGCCCACGACGTAGATGAACGACATCACGATTGCCGCCGTGCGGAAGGACATCAGGGTGCTCAGGTAACCCAGCAGCACCGGGGCCGGCGCGGCCAGGTAGCGGACGGTGTTGTAGCAGAAGCCCACGCCCGTGCCGCGCAACCGCGTCGGGAACAGCTCGGGGAAGTAAATCGAGTAGCCGGCGAACACCGCCAGTTGGGCGAAGCCCATCATCGGCAGCATCCAGTAGGCGTCGGTGGCGGAATTGAGCGAATTGAACACAAACATCGTGCTGAACAGGCACAAGCCGAACGCCCCCAGAAAAGCCAGCCGGCGGTTGAGGAACGAGGCCACGAAGGTGAAGCTCATCATGCCCAGAAAGGCCCCCACGTCCTGCAACGCGGTTCCCACTCCGCGCACATGATCCACGACGCTTTGCGGTTCGCCCTTCAAGGCGGTGGAGATGAGCTCCGGCGAGAAGAAGCCGATGCCCCACAATCCGATCATGCCGGAGACCCCGAGCAGCAACCCGATGATGGTGTTTCGGCGCCAGCGCGGGTGCCCGAAAAGATCGGCCAGCGAACCCACTTTCCGCGCCTCCCCGCTCCGGGCGGAGCGTTTGGCCTCCTTCCACGCTTCCGGCTCCTTCAGCACGAAGACGATGGGGATGACCAGAATGGCCGGGACGATTCCGACGAAGAACAACACCCGCCAGCCGGTGAGGTCGCCCCAGAAATGTTCCTGCCCGGGCTGGATCTTCATGCTGATCAGGGAGCCCAGGATGTTGCCGGTGGCGGAGAGCGCCTGGAGCGAGCCCAGCGCCATCGAGCGGAAATTGCCGGGCACGCTTTCCGCCACGAGGGAGGTGGCGGCGCCAAACATGCCGCCCACTCCCAGTCCCACCAGGAACCGGTAGGCCACGAACACCTGCCACGTGTGCGCCGTGCCGGACAAGCCGGTGAAACAGGAGTACACCAGCAGCGTGGCCACCATCGTTTTCACCCGGCCCCATTTGTCGCTCATCATGCCGAAGATGATGCCGCCGGTGGCCCAGCCGATGATCATCGCCGTGGTGGCCCAGCCGATGTAGGTCTTGATCGAGGCCAGCGCCGCTTCGTTGCCGGCCAGCATTTCCCGGAGCGCCGGTTCCCGGGAAAGAATGAAGATCCGCTGATCCATGCAGTCGAACAACCAACCGCAGGAGGCAATGATGACGACCAGCCAGTGGTAGAAGGTAACGCCTTCGAAGACGCCGCGTTTGCTCTCGGAGGCCGGAGTTGCAGGTGTGCTCATGAGGAATCAGGGATGGGGTGAAAAAAAGCCGGGACCGGCGGGCCGGGGCAGTCCGCCCCGGCCGGACGCCGGGGTTACAGTTTGCCGTAGTAGGTTTCGACCACGCGGCGGAGCTGGTTTTCGCCGACGTTGACGATCTTCATTTCGCGCTGCGCGTTCTCGGGGGAATCGCTGGCGTGCGCGGCGTTGACCATGACGTTCGAGCCGAACTCGCGGCGAATCGAGCCCGGAGGCGCCTTGGTGGGATCGGTGGGGCCGAGCACGTCGCGAATCTTGGCCACCGCGTTGATCCCTTCGTACACCAGCGCGATGCACTTTTCGGTGCCGGGCTGGTCGCGCTCGTCTTCCGGACACTGGCTCGGCCGGCGGCCGGACATGAACTCGACGATGTTCTCGAACTGGTTTTCGCCGAACGCCGGACAGAGCAGCTCGCCCAACTGCTCCTCCACGTCGGCGGGAATGGGAAATCCGAACGCCTCTTCGAGGGCCGCCTTGGCCTGGGTGGCCACCACGCCGCGCAGCTTGGTGCGGAGGATTTCGCGGACCGGGCCGTAAAACTCGAGCGCCTGCGACACGCTCATGCGGTGCAGCTTGATGCCCACGATGAACAGGCCGGTGCGCGAGAAGAAATCAATCATGTTGCCCGGGCGTCCGGAGGCGAACCGGAAGTTGTCCGGCTTCAGCAGCACCAGCGTGCGCTCCGGCTGTTCGTCCGCCGCGTAGGCCACCACGTTTTCCAGCACGCCGCCGTCGGCGTCCGAGTGGCGCGCCCACAATTTGAGCTTGGTCTCGGCCTCCGCCACGTTGGGCGCGGCGTACACCGCCGGCTCGAAACAGCGCAGGCGGCCGTCGGCGTCCAACACCAGATCGCCGTAGGTGTCGCGGATGCTCTGGCCGCCGATCCGGTCCGGATCGAACCCGCCCACCACCTCGCGCACCTTGCGCACGGCGTCGGGGCCGCGGAACAGGAGCATCATCACCCGTTGCCGGCGCCCCGAGGGGGAGGGGGCGAAGCGCTCGAGCACATAGTCCCGGAGCCATTCCTGGACGCGCTTTTGCTGCGGATCCTCCTCCGAGACGATGCTGTCGGCGTATTCCCGCACCAGCTCCGCGCCGGGGGCGAACATGCGGGCGGCCACCAGATCGAGTCCGGTCCGGGCGATCAACCGCGCGATGATGCCCCCGGTGCGGCTGCGGGTGAGGGCGTGGGGGGTGAGGATGGCGTAGGCGAGTTGGTCAGGCATGAGTTTCCGGGCAGGGGGTCGGCGGACCGACCGAAAGCGGACGGGCGGACGCGCCATCGCGGGAGGCGGGAGTCCACGCGGTGGCATTCACCACCAGAAATACTTCCGCGCCGCAGACACTGCACATTCCCGTGAGGGAAGTCCGTCCATTTCGGGTGACCGATTCGACCGCATCCGCGATCTTCCGTTTCCGTTTACACTTGCAACAATAGCCTTCTGGCATGGTGCGAAGCCACGGGGGCTTGAATGTCCGTTTCTTCGGACGCGCGCGAGCTTAGGGGGCGGCGATTCGCAGCGTCAACCGGGAATCCCGTCTCGGAACCCCGCCCCGCCCCTCCGGGAAAAAACGCCGGCGACGCGAAACGGCCCCGAAAAAAAGGCCCGGAGCGCGCCGCGGCCGCGCCGCCCGCCCGCCCGGGCCTCCTCGGACGCGGGATTTTTTTTCGCGTTCCCCGGAGCGCGGGCGGGAAAAAAATGTCCCCGGGGCGCGCGCCCGCGACTTGACGCCGGACCGGAACCGGGCGGAGGCTGCCGGCATGAACACCCCCATCTCCGGACCCCGCCCCGAATGCACCCGCCGGAGCGCCCTGACCCGCCTGGGCGGAGGCCTGCTGGCCGCCTTGGCCGCCGGCGCGGCCCGGAGCGAAACGCGGCACCATCCCCGCTGGCGCACGGCGGTCGGGCTCAACGGATTCGAGTCGGCCGCCCGCAAATACGGCAAGATCTTCCCCTTGTGGGAAATCCTGCATTTCGCCCACCGGGAGGGATTCGACGGCGTCGAGCTGGTGCAAAACTGGCCGATGGGCGGCTATCCCGCCGCCGCCGAGACGGAACGCATCGCGGCGTTGCGCCGGTTGTACGACGGCTTCGGCCTGCGCGTCTTCTCCCTCCAGCTCGGCGCGGCGGGCGCCTTCGCGCCGGAAACGGCGGCGCGCAGACGCTGGTTGAGGGAATTCCGCGACCGCGCGGCGCTGGCCCGGCAGCTGGGTTGCGACTGCGTGGGACTGTGGCCGTACGGCGGATTGCGCGGCCAAAGCCTGGAGCAGGCCACCGACCGGCTCGCCGCGTCCCTGCACGAAGCGGGCCGGCTGGCCGCGGAGCACGGCCTGATCGCGGCGATCGAGATCGAGCCCCCCTTCGTCTTCCACACCGCCGAACAACTTTTGCGCCTCCACCGCCAGGCCGACCACCCCGCCCTGAAAGTCATCTACGATCCCAGCCATTTCGACCTCATGAACGGCTCCACCGGCCGGCCCCACGAGCTGTTGCTGCGGGTGGGCATCGAAAACATCGGCTACCTGCACCTCACCGACACCGACGGCACGTTGCGCGACGGCGGCACCTCGAAACACCTGCCGGCCGGCGAGGGCCATGCCCGCTTGGAGGAATCCCTGCGGCTGTTGCGGGAAGCCGGCTGGCGGGGCTGGATGATGGTGGACGCCTGGGAAATTCCCGATCCCTACGACGCCTGCCGCAAGGCCAGGCGGCTCATGGACCGGGCCGCCGCGTGACCCGCCTCCCCGCCTCCCCGCCCGGCCAACGAATCTTCCTCCCCCGTTGAACGGTCCGCGCGCGCCTTCCGCGGCGCGTTTTTGGCCGTTTTTGGGGTTGCGAGAGGAGGCGGGACTGGTATGGTGTGCGGCTTCGCGCCGGCGCGCGATCCGGCGGGACCGGACGCGCCTCGGCGGTTTAACGGCTTGGGTTGCCGGATTTCCCCGCGAAAACCGGCCGGCCACAACCACAACAAACCTGAATCCCGTGTTCCGCGGGATGGCCCGGCGCCCCCCGGGGCGGGCTGCAAACAAAGGAAAACGTGAAACTGAGCATCGGCATCAAAGAACTGTTGGAAGCCGGCGTCCATTTCGGACACCGCACGCGGCGTTGGAACCCCAAGATGAAGCAGTTCATCTTCGACGCCCGCAACGGCACCCACATCATTGACCTCACCAAGACCCTCACCTGCCTCGAGGCCGCGTGCAAATTCCTCCGCGAGGAAGTCCGCAAGGGCGGCCGGGTGCTCTTCGTCGGCACCAAGAAACAGGCCCAGCAGGTGATCAAGGACGTGGCCACCACCACCGGCCAGCCCTACGTCACGGAGCGTTGGCTGGGCGGCACGCTGACCAACATGAAAACGGTCAAGCGCTCGCTGAACCGGCTGCGCGAGATCGAGAAAATGATCGAGGACGGCTCGATCAACAACTACGTGAAGCAGGAGCAGGCCGTGTTGAACCGCGAGCTGGCCCGCCTGACGAAAAACCTCGGCGGCATCCGCGACATGGAGAAACTGCCCGCCGCCGCGTTCATCGTGGACGTCAAACGCGAGCACAACGCCGTCGCCGAAGTTCGCAAGCTGAAGATCCCCCTGGTGGCGATCGTGGACACCAACAGCGACCCGGACCTGGTGGATTACCCCATCCCCGGCAACGACGACGGCATCCGCGCGGTGCGCGTGATCCTCTCGGCGGTGGCCGAGGCCATCACCGAAGGCAAGGCGGAATTCGAGCGCGCCCATCCGGTGGCCGCGCCCGCCGCCGCCCCGGCCGCCCCCGCTCCCGAAAGCCCGGCCCCCGCCACGGCGGTCCCGCCGGTCGCGCCGCCGGCCCCGGTCCCGGCTCCCGCTCCGGCCGCCGCGCCCGCCGCACCGGCCACGCCCACCCCCGCTCCGACGCCGGCGCCGGCCCCCGCGCCGGAAACTCCGGCCGCCCCGGCCGCCCCGGCCGCGCCCACGCCGCCGCCGATGGCTCCCAGCGCCCCCGCGGTGCCGGCCATCAGCGATCCGGCCCCGGCCCCGAAACCGCCGGAACCCCCGGCGCCCCCCGCGCCGCCCACTCCGGAACCGCCCGCCGCACCGACCAAAGAATGACCGGCGCGCGGCGTCTTCCCGCAACGAAAACCCAATCCCGTTACTGAACCTGTTTTTTTAGACTCATGGCTGAGATCAAGGCACAACTGATCATGAAACTCCGGCAGATGACCAATGCCGGCATCATGGACTGCAAACACGCGCTGGTGGAGACGGAGGGCGATTTGGACGCCGCCGTGGACCTGCTGCGCAAGAAGGGCATGGCCACCGCCGCCAAAAAGGCGGGGCGCGAGGCCCGCGAAGGGGCGATCGCCCAGTACATCAGCCCGGACTCCCGGCTGGGCGTGCTGGTGGAGGTCAACTGCGAAACCGACTTCGTGGCCAAGAACGAAATGTTCCGCGAGTTCGCGAACAAGATCGCCAAAACCCTGGCGGAAAATCCACAGGCCGACCTCGAAGAACTGCGCACCGACGCCGTGGCGCGCATCCGGGAAAACATCCAGATCTCCCGCCACGCCCGCCTCGAGGTGGAGGGCAACGGCATCGTGGCCGCCTACATCCACACCGGCGCCAAGGTGGGCGTGCTGGTGGAAGTGGGCGCCGGCAAGGCCGAAACCATCAACAACGAGACCTTCAAGCAGCTCGTAAAGGACATCACCCTCCAGATCGCCGCCGGCAGCCCGGTGGCGGTGGCGCGCGAGGATCTGGACCCGAAACTCGTCGAGAAGGAAAAGGAAATCTACGCGAACTCCGACGTGGTGAAAAACAAACCGCCCCAGGCGGTCGAAGCCATCATCAAGGGCAAGCTCGAGAAATTCTTCCAGGGCATCTGCCTGATGGATCAGGGCTTCGTGAAGCGCAACTCCGAAGTCAGCGTGCGCGAGCACGTGGCCGAAGTGGCCAAACAGCTCGCCGACGAAATCGCCATCCGCCGGTTCGTCCGGTACCAGGTGGGCGAGGCGTAAAGCCGGACCGCTCCCTCAAATCCGCCGCCGGGTCTCCCCCGGCGGCTTTTTTCGTTGCTCCCCTGCCCCCAAGCCCCCCCTCCGACCGACGCCGAAGCCGGACCGCCGCAGGGGAGGGGTTTTCGCTCCGACGCTCGGCGGCGGCGGCGGGGCGCTTGGGGGGCGGGGGCGGGGCCGTTCGAAGGCCCGGAAGTCCGGCGGAAAGCGAGAATTGGGTTGCCTTGGCGGAGGGGGGTGGTTCATGCTGGGCACGCAGACAGCTAGGAATCTTATCAA
>CAZRPT010000218.1:0-11271 GCA_964601985.1 uncultured Verrucomicrobiota bacterium | reverse complement strand
GGGCGAGCATTCGGTCAATTGTGGCGTTCAGCAGGTCGCGGTAGGCGGGCGCGTCCAAGTGGTCCGGATCCGGTTCGCCGCTGAATTCATACAGCCAGCCTTCCCCGTGGGGATCGTCGTTCACGAGGGTGATCCGGTCGGTCAGGGCGGGGTTGCCCCGCAAAAACCGGCCCGTGCCCACGCAATAAACATCCGAGATCGCCTTGAACCCCTCGATCCACCCGATGATGTCGCCCCGTTTCACCGCCGCGCCGGGTTTCACCTGGAACTCGTGCTCCACCAGCTCGCCCAGCATGCGGGTGGCGAATTTGGTCAACCCCACCCGCCAGCCTTCCTCCGGCAATCGCCGGAGCCAGCAGTGCGAAGGAGTGTAAAGACAGGCCAGCGGCAGCCGGGTGGCGAAATGTTCCCGGCGGAACAGCAGCGTTTCCGAGGAGTCCGACGATTCGTGGGTCATGAGGCAAGGCAGGGAAAAGGCGCGCGGATCCCGTTTCAGGGCGCCTGCCAGGGCACCCGGCCGGCGGCCAGAATGTGGTCCATGAGCGCGCGGATGAGCCGGCGCATCCGTTTCGGTTCACGCGCGCTCAGGTCGGTTTGTTCGCGGGGGTCCCGGGTCAGGTTGAACAACTGGCAGGGCTCGAAGGGGGAGTTTTGGACCAGCTTCCAATCACCCCGGCGCAGGGCGAAATAATCGCGGCCCCGATAACGCAGGTTGCCTTCGCGGCGCATCCAGACCAGATCCCGCGCCGGCAGGGGGCGCGAGTCGCCCAGCAGAAGCGGCAGCAGCGACACCGCCTCGATCCCCGCCGGAGCCCGCGCGCCCGCGGCGTCCACGACGGTGGCGAACAGGTCCATCGTCAGCGCCACCTGCGAGGAACGCCGTCCCGGCGGGATGCGCCCCGGCCACACGGCGCAAAACGGCACCCGGATGCCGCCTTCGTACATGTCCTGCTTGCCGCCGCGCAACGGGCCGTTGTTCGCGCCCGCCGCGAGCAGGCCGCCGTTGTCGCTGGTGAACAGCACCAGCGTGTTTTCGGCCTGGCCGTTGGCCTCCAACGCCGCCAGCACCCGCCCGATGCCGGCGTCGAGGTGCTCGATCAAGGCCACGAGTTTCGCCCGCTTTTCCGTGATCCCCGGCTCACGCGCCCGCACCTTCGCCAGCCAGTCGGCCGGCGGTTGAATGGGCGTGTGCGGCGCGTTGTAGGCCAGGTAGAGGAAGAAGGGGGCCGACCGGCCGCGCCGGCTGGCCAGGTAATCAACGGCCCATTGGGTGAAGAGGTCGGTGGCGTGGCCCGGCGGGTCCACCACCTCCGTGTTGAGCCGCAGATAATTGTGCCCCCAGCGACGGTGCGTGTAGTAGTCGTCCATCATGTCGCCGAGGAAGCCGTGGAAGTGGTCGAACCCGCGCTCATTCGGCAGGTTGGGCGACGTCAGTCCCAGGTGCCATTTGCCGACCAGGGCCGTGTGGTAGCCCACTTCCTTCAGCACCGCCGGCAACAGCTTCGCCCGCGGATCGAGCCAGCCCCAACTGTCGTTGGCATGCGTGCGAATCACCCCGGGCACGCCCACCAGATCCGGGTAGCGCCCGCTCAACAACGCCGCCCGGGTGGGCGAGCAGACCGGACAGTTCGCGTAGAAACGATCGAACCGCATCCCGCGCGCCACCAACCGGTCCATATTCGGGGTGCGCAAATCCGTCGCGCCGTAGCTGGACAAATCGCCGTAGCCGAGATCGTCCGCCAGGATCAGCAGCACATTGGGCCGGCCCCAGCCCGTGCCGCGCGTCGTCGTTGCCGCGCCGGCCAGCAAGCCGCCCAGCAACAGCAGGCGCAGCCACGGAATTCCGCGCATTTTCGTGAACATGCCGGCAGCCTAAAGCGGTTCCCCACGTCCGGCCAACCCGAATTCCGCCTTCCCGGAAACCCGTTTCGCGTCCGCCCGGAAGCGGGTTGCGTCCGCGAGGCGGCATGTTAATCTCCCGCTCAATCAAGGCCCGGCGGCGGCGGGAAAAACGCGCTCCGACACGGGCCGCGCCTGACGCATGCTGCTGACGCTCGCGCAATTGTCCGCCCGACCGGCCGGCTACCACCCGGCGGAGATGCTGGTCGTGGGCGCGCTGCTGCTGGTGGCGGGGGTGTGGGCGCTCTGGCCGCGGGTGGGATTGCTGGCGCGCCGGCGGCGGTTTCATCGGGCCGACGACCGGGTGCTGGCGGAGGACGCCTTGAAGTGCCTCTGCAAGCTGGACCTGGAGCGGCAGCCGGCTTCGCTCAGCGGGATCGCCGGCACGCTGGAGATTCCCCTGAACCGCGCGGCGGAGGTGATCGCCGACCTGGAGGAGCGCCGCCTGCTGGTTTCCCGGGAGGGGCGGCTCGAACTCACCCCCGAGGGGCGGCGTTACGGGATGAACATCATCCGCGCCCACCGGTTGTGGGAACGGCACCTGGCCGACCAAACCGGCGTGGATCAAAAGGAATGGCACGATCAGGCGGAGCGGCAGGAGCATCGCCTGACGCCGGAGGAAACCGACGCCCTCGCCGCCAGTCTGGGTTACCCGACCTACGACCCGCACGGCGACCCGATCCCCACCCCGGAAGGGCAGGTGGCGCCGACGGGCGGTTGTTCGCTGGACGCCGTCGAGGCGCCGGGCACGGTGCGCATCACGCACCTGGAGGACGAGCCGGAGGCGGTGTTCGCGCAACTGCTGGCGGAGGGCCTGTTCGTGGGACAGGTGCTGCACGTGACCGAGCGTTCGCCCACGCGGGTCAGTTTTCAGGCGGACGGGGTGGATCACCGGCTGGCTCCGGTGGTGGCGGCCAACCTGACCGTCCGTCCCCTCGCGGCGAAGGTCGAGGAAACCGGCGCCGGCCCCACGCTGGACACCCTCCAGCCGGGCGAGTCCGGCGTGATCCGGAAAATCTCGCCCCAATGCCGCGGCCCGGAGCGGCAGCGGTTGCTGGACCTCGGCCTCCTGCCCGGCACGCGGATTCGCGCCGAGCTGCGCAGTCCGTCGGGCGATCCCACCGCCTACCGGGTGCGGGACACGTTGATCGCGCTGCGCCGTCCGCAGGCCCGGCTCATTTACCTGGAACCGCCCGCCCGCGCCGCATGAACGCCCCCGCTCCCGATCGTTGCGCCGGTTGCCCGGCCCATGACCTCGCCCAACTGCGCCGGTTGGGGGTGGACATGGAAAACTGGGATTACGTCGTGGCGCTGGCCGGCAATCCGAACGTGGGCAAGAGCACCGTCTTCAACGCCCTCACCGGCCTGCGACAGCACACCGGCAACTGGCCGGGCAAGACCGTCACCCGCGCCGAGGGCGGCTTCGAGTTCTCCGGCCGGCGCTACAAGCTGGTGGACCTGCCCGGCACCTACTCGCTGCTGGCCGCCAGTCCGGACGAGGAGGTGGCGCGGAACTTCCTCCTGTTCGGCCGGCCGGACGTGACGATCGTGGTGGTGGACGCCACCCGGCTGGAGCGCAATCTCAACCTCGCCCTGCAAGTCCTGCAAATCACCGACCGGGTGGTGATCTGCCTGAACCTCATGGACGAGGCGCGCCGGCTGGGCCTGCGGGTGGACGACCGCCGGCTGGCGCGCGACCTGGGGGTGCCGGTGGCGCCGACCGCCGCCCGCCATCGCGAGGGCCTGCCGGAGCTGCTCCAAGCCGTGGACGACGTGGCCACCGGCCGGACGGTGGGACGGCCGCACCGGCTGCTCAAGGAACCGCCCGCCCTGCAACGGGCCGTGGCCACGCTGGAACGCGGTCTGCGGCAACTGTACCCCGACCTGCCCAATCCGCGCTGGGTGGCGCTGCGCCTGCTGGACGGCGACCCGCGCATCATCGCCGCCGTGCGGAACGGCGAATTCGCCGAACCGGCTCCCGCCCCCGCCGCGGGCGACCCCCCCGCTCCCGCTCCCGCTCCATGACATTGATCGTTGCAAAAGAAGGGGCACTTGGGGGCACGGAAAACCGCCGGATGCTTGAGCGCCACGCGGCAAAGCGCAAAGAAACACGAAGGCGTGCCCCGGTCGTGGCGCAGGCTGCCCGCCTGCCGTGTCGCCGACTTCCAGTCGGCCAAGCGGGCGGAAAGCAGCGGCCGCCACGCAAAGGGGAAAACCCAGCAGATTGGAAATCTGCGATACAGCAGGCTGGAAGCCTGCGCTACCCGGCTGGCGCTTTCTTCCTTTCGTTCATTCCTTGGTTTCGGCGGAGTGCCGAAGCCGATCCGCCCGCGGCGGACGCCGCCCGCGGACGCGTTAAATGAACCCCTCCTCGTCAGAATCTCCGCCGCTCACCGCGGAGCAGTTGCTCCAGCAGGCGCAGGCCCTGCGCTGGGAGGTGGGCGCGACGTTTCACGAGGACCTGACCGAGGCCCTCTACGCCGAGGCGGCCCGGCTGGCCGACCGCGCCGTCACCCGGCCGGGCGAGACGCCGCGTTTCGACTGGGACCGCGCGCTGGACCGCATCGTGACGAGCCGGCGCTGGGGTTTTCCCATCATGCTGCTGCTGTTCGCGGGCGTGTTCTGGATCACCATCGTGGGGGCCAATTATCCCTCGGCGTGGCTGTCCAACCTGCTGGTGGGCACGTTCCACCCCGCCCTCCACCACGCGGTGACCCAACTGGGCGCGCCGCCGTGGCTCACCGGGGCGCTGGTGGACGGCGCGTATCTGGCCACGGCGTGGGTGGTCAGCGTCATGCTGCCGCCGATGGCGATCTTCTTTCCCCTGTTCACCCTGCTGGAGGATTTCGGCTACCTGCCGCGGGTGGCCTTCAACCTGGACCGCTGGTTTCAGCGGGCGGGCGCGCACGGCAAGCAGTCGCTCAGCCTGATGATGGGATTCGGCTGCAACGCCGCCGGCGTGGTGGCCACCCGCATCATTGACAGCCCGCGTGAACGGTTGATCGCGATGCTCACCAACAATTTCGCCCTCTGCAACGGCCGCTGGCCCACGCAAATCCTCATCGCCGGCATCTTCATCGGCGCCGTCGCGCCGCCGTGGCTGGCGGGGGTGGCCTCCGCCGCGGCGGTGGTGGGGGTGGCCCTGCTGGGGGTGGCGCTTTCCCTGGCGGCGTCCTGGGCGCTCTCACGCACCGTGCTGCGCGGGGAATTGTCCACCTTCAGCCTGGAACTTCCGCCCTACCGGCCGCCGCGTTTCTGGCAGACGCTCTACACCTCGCTCATTGACCGGACCCTCTACGTGCTCTGGCGGGCGGTGATGTTCGCGGCGCCCGCCGGGGTGGTCATCTGGCTGGTGGCCAACGTGACGGTGGGCGACGTCAGCCTGGCCGAACACCTGATTCGCGGACTGGACCCGCTGGGCTTCCTGCTCGGCCTGAACGGCGTCATCCTGCTGGCCTACCTCATCGCCATCCCGGCCAACGAAATCGTCATCCCCACCGTGCTCATGCTGACGGTGCTGATCACCCGCAACCCGGACGTGGGCGCGGGCGCGGGGGTGTTGTTCGAGCTGGACGCGCGCACCACGCGCGACCTGCTGACCGCCGGCGGCTGGACGCTCCTGACGGCGGTGAACCTGATGCTCTTCAGCCTGCTGCACAACCCGTGCAGCACCACGCTCTACACCATCTACAAGGAGTCCGGCAGCGCGAAATGGACCGCCGTGGCGGCGCTGCTGCCGCTCGGGCTCGGCGTGGTGGTCACCTTCTTCGTCGCCCAAATCTGGCGGCTCCTGGCCGGCGGATGAGGCGCGGAATGCCGGCGGACGCAATTTAAGGTGG
Source organism: uncultured Verrucomicrobiota bacterium (assembly GCA_964601985.1). Taxonomy (GTDB): domain Bacteria; phylum Verrucomicrobiota; class Verrucomicrobiia; order Limisphaerales; family J093; genus J093. Next base: position 5,533 of record CAZRPT010000218.1, on the reverse strand, counting down.
CCGCGCGCGAAAATCGGCGCATATTGGGGCGGTCCGAAAATCGGAGATGAAACCGCATTTCCCACCATTGTTGTTGGGCGCCCTGCTGCCGCTGGCGGCGCTGACGGGGTGTCTCCACGTGAAGACCGACCCCATCCGCGTCGAGCCCATCGAAATCAACATGAACGTCAACGTGCGCGTCGCCCAGGAACTGGACAGTTTCTTCGGCGACCTCGACGCCGAGTCGCAGGTGATGGAGAAAGCCCCCGCTTCCGCGCCCGCCTCGGATTCCCAATGAACCGGCTTATGAAAACTCTCCCCATGATGTTCCTTGCGCTGGCCCTCGGGCTGTGGGCGGCGCCGTCCGCCCCCGCCGCCGAAACGCGCACCCCCGACCAGGTCAAGAAACGGATGAAGGCCAACCTGCCCGCCATTGACAAGCTCAAGAAGGCGGGCCGGATCGGCGAGAACAACAAGGGCTACCTCGAAGCCCGCGCCCCGCTCACCGAAAAGGAAAAGGCGCTCATCAAGACCGAAAACGAGGACCGCAAGTTTGTCTATCAACTCCTCGCCCGGCGGGCGGGCACCACCCTGGAAAAGGTCCAAACCATCCGGGCCCGGCAAATCCGCGCCCGCTCCGCCCCCGGTCTCTGGCTCCAGGCGCCCGACGGCCACTGGTACCGCAAACCCAAGCCGAAGGCGTAGCGCCGCCGGCGGGACTCCCCGCGGCTCATGGCAACCGGCCGCGCGCCGAAGGGCTCCGGAAGCGCGGCCGAACCCCCTCCCTCCTCGAACCGCGCGGGCGGAAACGCCGCCGGCACGGACCGTCGTTCCGGCGCAACCCGGACGGGCGGACGGAAAATCAGGCTTCCGGCTCGACGGGACGGCGATGGATCTTGTGGAAATCCGCCTGATCGGTGCATTTGATCACCATCTCATCAATGCACACGTGCGGCGGACGCCCGGCCACCCAGAGGATGGCTTCCGCCACGTCCTCCGCCCGCAACGGCTCCAAGCCGGCATAGACTTGGGCGGCCTTTTCCCGGTCGCCCCGGAACCGGACCAGCGAAAACTCGGTCTCGGCCAGGCCCGGATCAATGGTGGCCACCCGGATGCCGGTGCCGTTCCATTCCAGCCGCAGGGCGCGGGTGACTTGCAGCTCCCCGGCCTTGGCCGCGCAATAAACCGCCCCGCCCTCATAAACGCCGCGGCCGGCCACCGAGCCGATGTTGATCACGATGCTGCCGGGGCTGGCCTGCAACAGCGGAAAACAGGCCCGGCACATGCGCAGCACGCCGAGCACGTTGCTCTGCAGCATGGTTTCCCAATCCTCGTCCCGTCCCTCCACCACGGGGTCCAGCCCCAACGCGCCGCCGGCGTTGTTGACCAGCACGTGGAGGCGGTCGCAGTGCTCGCGCACCCACTCGACAAAGGCGGTCACGCTGGCGGTGTCGGTGACATCCAGGGGATGAACGTCGGCATAGCTGGCGCCGGCGTCCCGCGCTTCCCGCGCGACGGCCTCCAGCCGGTCCACGCGCCGCGCGCCCAGCAGCAGGGCCGCGCCCTTCCGGGCGAACGCCCGGGCGGCCGCCGCGCCAAATCCACTGGAGGCGCCGGTGATCAAAACGGGTTGAGTGGCCAAAGGTGATGATGCCATGCGCCCAGCATGGCCCCGTTGCCCGGCCGGAATCAACCCGGACCTCAGAAAAACCGCCCGGACGCGGCGCCTTCCCCCCGGCGCTCAGCGCAGAAACCAGAACATGCAGCCCACGACGAGGGTGGGAAACAGCGCGCCCAACAGCAGCCCCACCGGCGAGATGCCGTTTTTGAAGTAGCGGTTGAGAATCGCCTGGCCGGCCGGATTGGGAGCGTTGGCGATGACCGTCAACCCGCCCCCCGTGACCGCCCCGGCCACGACGGCGTGTTTCAGGCTGTCACTCAAATGCGGCACCAGGGTGGCCAGATACGTGATGGCGGCGTTGTCGTTGAACGACGTCAAAATCGTCGCGCTGCAGAAAAGCGGGAACTCGGAAAGCCGCCCCAGCACCGGCCCGATCCACCACTGCTGCAAGCCGCCGTGAGTCACCAGGCCGGCGAGGAAAAAGCCCACCAGCACCGGCGAGCGCAGGTCCATCCGGAACTGCACGTGCAACGTGGCCTGATGAAAAGCCAGGAAGAACAGAAACCCGCCCACCAACAAGGTGGTGTGATGCGCGTGAAACACCGACCACCCCATGAACAGCACATGGGTGCACGTGACCCACAAGGGAATGGGCTCGGCGATGGTGCCATCCGCCGCGATGTCGGTGGACTGCCCGTCCAGCCGGGGAATCTTGGCGAAGTCTTTGCGGAACACGAGGAAGTAGATCACGTTCGAGATGACGATGCCCGTGGCGGCCTCGAGCCCGAAGTGTTCCAGCATGAACATCATGTCCCAGCCCCACTTGCCGGCCACCATCAAGACCGGCGGCGCGGCGAAATGGGTCAGCGTGCCGCCCACCGAGACATTGACGAACAACAGGCCCAGCGTGGCGTAGGCAAACGCCCGCCGGGGGTGATACCGGTAAAACTGCTTGGCCAGCAGCGAGGCGGCAATGGTCATGGCGCCCGGCTCGGTGATGAACGAGCCCAACAACGGCCCGAGGGTGAGGATGGAAAACCACCACGCCACCGGACTCCCCCGTCCGAGGGCCGCCACCCCGCGCATGAGGGATTCCGCGAGATTCAGGATGGGCCGGGTGGCGGCAATGGCCATGATAATCACCACGAAGATCGGCTCCTGGTAGCTGACCTGATAATCCACGTAATTGATCATCGTTTCCCAGCCCACGGTCAGCGACATGATGACCAGCAGCGGAATGATCCAGATGCCGAACACCGCCTCGACCTCGCCCAAAAAATGAAACAACGACGCCGTAAAACTCACGTCGTCCTGCGCGCCGGTGTAGCCCTTGGCCGCGGCGGTGCGGCCCTCCTCGCGGATGCGCCGTTGATGGCGCTCCTCGATCCGGTGGGCGATCTGCCGGAACTTCGCGGTGAAAAAGGTGTGCAGAATGGCGCAGAAGAAGAGCACCGTCGCCCAGAAATTGAACGGGTGCATCTCGACCCGGTGCTTCAAAATCGCCCAGATGCTGGCGTAATCCTGATCCCCGTAACTGCTCAGCGGCGGCGGAAACTGCCGGTCCGGCGGCAGGGGGCCGCCGCCCTCCCCGCCCCCGCCGGAGGCGTAAGCCCCCCACGCCAGCGCCGCCACCACCAGCACTCCCAGCCACGGCCTCACCGTCCGCCACCACCGTTTTTTGCTCCACGTGTTCATCATCTTCCGGGCCCGGCCCGGTCCCCACTGGTAACGGCATTCCGCGGCAGCGACAAGGCGGGAGTACGCGCGCCCCCCTCCGAAGCGCGCGGCGCGGTTTCGGAGGACGGACGCGGCGGCCGCCCCGGAAAACCGCTTCCCCTCGTTCCGCCGTTCGCCTAACGTGAGCCGGTTTTGGCATGAAAGGGCTTTTACGAATCCCGCTTTACGGGGTGCTGATCATCGTCTGCACGGTCTCCCTGCAACGCTTCCTGCGCGTGTACAACGCCCGCTCCGCGCGGGAGGCCGCACGCTTCGATCTCGAACAATGGGAGAAAAAGTGGACCGATCACGGCACGCCCCCGGCGGCGGAGTCCGCCACCAACGCCCCCGCGGCAGCATCCACCAACGCGGTCGCCGACGCCGGCGCCACCAATTCCCCCTCCTCCACTCCCGGCGCCACGAACGCCCCCGCCGCCGCGCCCGCCGCCACCCCGGCCACCGATCACCTCGGACTCTACGGCGGCGTGGGCGTGTTCTCCATCCTCGCGCTGGCGATCCTCGGCGCGTATGACATCTCCCGCTACCTCGGCCAGCGGGCGCATCAGTTCATCGCCAGCGAAGACGGCGACGGCAACCAGGACGCGGAATACGAGGAAGCCGAGCGACTGTGGGCCAACGGCGACCACCTGGGCGCCGTCCACGTCCTGCGCGAATATCTCAAACGCCACCCCCGCCGGGTGCACGCGCACTTCCGCATCGCCGAGATCTACGAGAAAGATCTGCACAACCCGCTGGCGGCGGCCCTCGAACACGAGGAAATCCTCAAGTTCAAACTGGAACCGGAACGCTGGGGCTGGGCCGCCATCCACCTGTGCAACCTCTACTACCACCTCAACCAGGAGCAAAAGGCCGAGGCGTTGCTGAACCGCATCGTGAGCGAATTCGGCCACACCCAGGCCGCCCGCAAGGCCCGCAAGCGGCTGGGATTGCCGGAAGACGGCGAAGCCGAAGAGGAAGCGCCGGAAGAACCCGCCGTCACCGAAGGCGGCGTCCAACTGCCACGCGGCTTCCGGCCCAAGAAATAGCCCCCCGCCGGAAAACGCGCGCCCCCTGCTTCTCCTCGATCCCGGGCGACGATTTGCTGACTCGGGCCGCTCGGGGGCGGCGAAAGGGATTCGTCCGACAGAAGGAAGGCCCGGGGATGGAAAATCCGAGGGGGCGAAGGAAATCCGAATTCCGAAAGGGCTCCCCGTGGCCGCCGGGGAAAGATGGCGGCGGCTCTCCGTAGCGCAGGCTGGCAGCCTGCGCTACGCGGGGAGAACGCCACCGCGGCGGCCAAAAGGCGTTTTTCTTCCAGATTTCCTCCGTCTCCTCGGTTCCGCGGCTTTTCGGATTCCCCCGCCCTCCGTCCCTCGGGGAACGGGTTCCCCGGCTACGGGCGCGGTTCGATTCGTTGCGCGCCGGCGGGGAGGCTGGTTCCGTCGGGCATCCGGAACGGGTGGTCGCCGAAGTTCACGGTGACGGTGAGACCGTTGGCGAAGACGGTTTGCTGCACGTCGCGGTCCGGCGTGAGGAAGCGGTGGTCGGTCATTTCCTGATACGCCGCCCGGCGCGCAACGGTGGTGGCGTCGCGGTAGCTGCGCGCGAACCGTTCCCGGTGCTCCCGCCAGTAGCGGCGGGTGAACATGAACATGGGCGCGGTGCCGTAGAGGGCGTTGAACCGGTCCCGCTTGTCCCACAGCGCGGGCAGCTTGTTGTTGTAATCGCCCCAGTACCACTGCGCCACGACGCAATCGTGATAGACCAGCTCCCACAACGGCAGGCGGTAACGGTGGCCGAGCTGGAACTTCGCCACCCGTTCGGGCACCTCGGTCCAGACGCGCAGCATGTCCCGCCCGGCGTCCGGCACGCGATACGGTCCCAGGCTCATCATGCCCTCGAAGTAATGGACGTACGGCACCGCCGCGTCGTGGCCGGTCTCGCTGCCGCAGACCAGGCCCATGTCCTTCGACACGTATTCCAGCAGGCGCATCTTCCACCGGTGGCTGTCGCCGCGGGTCATGGGATGCCGCGGCGACCAGCACTCGCGCCAGGGCGCGGCGGTGGTGGTGTCAATGAAGCGGCAGCGGTAGGGGTGCGTTTTCAGCTCCGGTGGAATCCGGCGGGCGGCGTAATCGAGGGCCCGGGCGTCGCACAACACGCCGCAGGGATACCACCGGCCGTCCCTGCCCTTCACCCGCCAGCCGCGAATCCAGT
>CAZRPT010000217.1:0-9722 GCA_964601985.1 uncultured Verrucomicrobiota bacterium | reverse complement strand
CGGCACCTCCCGCATCTTCTACCTCCGACACGCCCTGCGGGCCGGCTGGAGCGTCGAGGAACTTTACGACCTGACCAAGATTGACCGCTGGTTTCTCACCCAGCTTCGGCAAATCGTCGAGCTGGAGGAAGAACTGGCCGCAACGCGGGCCTGACCGCCGCCTTCGCGACGCCCCTCGGATGGTTTCCGTCTCGCGGCCGCCAAAGCGCCCGGCGGAACCCGCGGGACACGGGCGGCTTCGGCGCGGAGGGAGGATTGTCCGCGCGGGGAGGAGAGGATAGCCTGCCGCCATGATTCCGCGAATGAAGTCTTGGGGACGGGGTTGGTTGGGCGGCCTGGTTTGGGCATGGGCCGTCGCCGTAAGCGGCCAGGCCGCCGCGCCCCTCCGCTTGCATCCCGACAATCCGCATTATTTTCTCTGGCGGGGCCGGCCCACGGTGCTCATCACTTCGGGCGAGCATTACGGCGCGGTGCTGAACCGGGATTTCAATTACGTCCGCTATCTCGACACTCTCGCCGCCGACGGACTGAACCTCACCCGCACTTTCTCCGGCGCTTACGTCGAGCCGGACGGCGCGTTTCGGATCGCGCGCAACACTCTCGCGCCGGAAGCCGGACGCTTGATTTGTCCCTGGGCGCGCAGCGACACGCCCGGTTACCGGGGCGGCGGCAACAAGTTCGATCTCACCCGCTGGGACACCGCTTATTTCGCGCGCTTGAAGGATTTCGTGACCCAGGCCTCCCGGCGCGGGGTGGTGGTCGAGTTCACGCTCTTTTGTCCGATGTACGGCGGAAAGCAGTGGGTGCTGAGCCCGATGAATGCCATCAACAACATCAACGGCGCGGGAACCGTGGCCCGCACGAATGTTTACACCCTCGACCGCAACGGCGGCCTGCTGCCCTTTCAGGAGGCCCTCGCGCGCAAGGTGGTCACCGAACTGCGCGACGCGGACAACGTGATCTACGAGATTTGCAACGAACCCTACTTCGGCGGCGTCACGCTGGCCTGGCAGCGCCACATCGCCGAAGTGATCGCGGCCACGGAGCGCAAATGGGGCGTGCGGCATCTCATTTCGCGCAACGTCGCCAACGGCCACGCCCGCGTCCGGAATCCCTCGCCGCTGGTGTCGGTGTTCAACTTCCACTACGCCTCGCCGCCCGTCGCGGTGGCGGAGAACTACGCGCTCAACAAGGTCATCGGCGACAACGAAACCGGCTTTCGCGGCACGGCGGACCTGCCCTACCGGCTCGAGGCGTGGAACTTCATCCTCGCCGGCGGCGGTCTGTTCAACCATCTCGACTACTCCTTCACGGTGGGGCACGAGGACGGCACGTTTGCCTATCCGCCCACCCAGCCGGGCGGTGGCAACGCGGGCCTGCGCCGGCAGTTCCGCGCGTTGAAGAGGTTCATCGAAGGGTTCGACTTCGTGCGGATGCGCCCCGACACGGCGGTCGTCATCGGCGGCGTGCCGCAGGGCTACACCGTCCGGGGCCTGACAGAGCCGGGGCGCGCGTGGGCGCTTTACCTTTCGCGCGATGCCTCGCTCAAACCGGATCCCCAGAGCCCGCCGGCCCGGCCGTTGCGAATCACGCTCGAACTCGCCGTGCCGGCCGGCCGCTATCAAGTGACCTGGTGGAATCCCGCCGCCGCCCGGGCCGGCGCGCCCCGGACAGTCCAGGTTCCCTCGCGGGGGCTCGCCCTTTCTTCGCCCGAATTTCGCGACGACATCGCCCTGGCCGTGCGCCGGGTGAAGAAGACGGCCCCGGAGGGAAAATAGCGCGGCCACGCCGGGAATGCGCCGGTTCACCCGCCGGGCGATTCGTCCGGCCATTTGACTGACGGCTTGCCAGCGGCGGCGGTTGCGGGAATCATCCGGAGACGGTGATTGCCTGATGAATTCCGCCGCGCCATCCCCTGTCGCGCCCCTGGCCCGCCTGCGCGGGATCACGAAGCGTTTCGGGCCGGTCACCGTGCTGGAGGACGTGGACCTCGATTTGTATCCGGGCGAGGTGCTCATCCTGGCCGGGGAAAACGGGGCGGGCAAAAGCACGCTCATCAAGATCCTCGGCGGGGTGCACACCGATTTCGCGGGCCGGATCGAGATCGGCGGCCAAACGGCGCGGCCCCGCTCGCCGTTGGAGGCCGCCGCGCTGGGGGTGCGGGTCATCTTTCAGGAACTCTCGCTGGTGCCGTCCATGACGGTGGCCGACAACATCTTCCTCGGCCGCCCGCTGACCCGGCGCGGCGGGTTCGTGGACAATCGTCGCCAACGCGCCGAGGCGCGGGCGCTGCTTCAGCGGCTGGGCATCGAGCTGGACCCGGACCGGACGGTGGAAACCCTGCCCATCGCCCGGCAGCAGCTCACCGAGATTGCCAAGGCCCTCGCCGGCGAGGCGCGGGTGATCGTGATGGACGAGCCGACCAGCGCCCTGAACGCGCCCGAGGTGGCGCATTTGTTCGAGCTGATCCGGCAGCTCAAGGCGCGCGGCTGCTGCATCGTGTACATCACCCACAAGATGGAGGAGCTGGAGGCCATCGGGGACCGGGTCGCGGTGCTGCGCGACGGACGGTTGGTGGGCGTGGCGCCGGCGGCGGAACTGCCCCGGGACCGGCTCGTCCACTGGATGGTGGGCCGCGAGCTGGGCGAACAATTCCCCCACCACGCCGCCACGCCCGGCGCGGAGCGGCTGCGGCTGGAGGGCTTCACGGTGCCGGACCCGGCCCGGCCGGACCGGCCCCGGGTGGCGGACGTTTCGTTGAGCGTGCGCGCGGGCGAGATCGTGGGGCTGGGCGGCCTGCAGGGTTCGGGCGCGAGCGATTTGTTGTGGGGGCTGTTCGGCGCCGCGCCGGGCGGCGCGCGCGGGCGGGTGTGGCTCGACGGCGAACCGGTGACCCTCGCCTCGCCGGCGCAGGCCATCCGCCGGGGCCTGGCGCTGCTGACCAGCGACCGCAAGGCCACCGGGCTGGTGCTGCCGTTGTCCATCATCGCCAACACCACCCTGGCGGACCTGGAACGGCTTTCGCCCGGCGGCTGGCGGCGGCCCGCCGAGGAACGCCGCGTCACCGAGGCCTTGAGCCGGCGGCTGGCGTTGCGCGCGGCCTCGCTCGACCTCGAAGTGGAAACCCTTTCCGGCGGCAACCAGCAGAAGGTCGTGCTCGCCAAGTGGCTGCAAATCCGTCCGCGTCTGCTGTTACTCGACGAACCCACCCGCGGGGTGGACGTGGGCGCCAAGCGGGAGATTTACCAACTGTTGAACGCCCTCACGGCGGAGGGCATGGCCATCCTGTTGATCACTTCGGAGCTGCCCGAGCTGCTGGCGTTGGCGGACCGGCTCGTGGTGCTGCACCGGGGGCGGATCACCGCCCGGCTCGAGCGCGCCCAAGCCACGCCCGAGACCGTGCTGGCCGCCGCGATGGGCCAGCAAACCGCCCCGGCCGCCGCTTCCCCTGCTGCTTCATCATGACCCGTTCCGCACCGAAAAAATCCGACTCCGCGTGGCAACGCTTCTGGGCCAACCCGGCCAGCCGCGCCCTGGTGGCGCTGTTGCTGGTGCTGCTGCTCGGCTGTCTGTTCCACGCCAATGGCGCCTTCTTCAAGCTCGGCACCCACCGCGACGCCCTCCGGCAGATGTCGGTGTACGGCATCCTGGCCTGCGGCATGACGCTGGTGATCATCAGCGGCGGCATTGATCTGGCGGTGGGCAGCGTGCTGGCGTTCGGGGCGGTGACGTTCGCGCTGCTGACGATTCACTGGGGCTGGTCCGCCTGGCTGGCCATCCCGGTGGTGCTGTTGCTCGGGGCGCTGTGCGGCGCGGCCTCCGGCGCGGCCACGGCGTTCTGGCGCATCCAGCCTTTCATCGCCACGCTGGCGATGATGGTCTTCGCGCGCGGCCTGGCCAAGACCGTCTCCGGCGGGATGAAGGTCTCGACCGCCGTGCAGCAACCGGACGGCAGCTACGAGTTCGTGCCCGTGCCGGATGTCTTCCGCCTCATTGACAGCCGGGTGCTGGGCGGGAACCTGTCGGTGGTGACGCTCATCCTGCTGGCCTGCGCGGCGGTGGCGTGGCTGTTGCTGGCGCGACACCGCTTCGGGCGGCAGCTCTACGCGCTGGGCGGCAACGAAGAGGCGGCGCGGTTGTCCGGCGTGCCGGTGGCGCGGACCAAGATCCTCGCCTACGCCCTGTGCGGGCTGTTCGCCGCCATCGCCGGCATCTGCCAGGCGGCCCAGGAACAGCAGGGCGACCCCGAGGCCGGCATCGGTTACGAGCTGACCGCCATCGCCATCGTGGTCATGGGCGGCACCAACCTGATGGGCGGTCGCGGCGGCATGGGCCTGACCCTGCTGGGCATGCTGACCATCGGTTACCTCGAAAAAATCCTCAGCATCAACGCCGTGCCCGAAGCCAGCCGGCTCATGCTCACCGGCGTCATCATCATCCTCGCCGTCCTCGCCCAACGCCGTCGGCGCGCCTGAGGAGGGGAAATCCGAGGGCCGAAGAGCCGGGGGGCCGAAGGAAAGCCGAAGCCTCGAAATCCGAAAGACGGTTTCGGGCTCGCGATGCTTGTCCCTCCCGCGCTTCTCCCGAAGGACGGAGGCTCCGCGACGTCATCCCTGCTTTCTTTTGGATGCCGGAATTCGGATTTGCCCTTTCGCCGGGCGGACGGGAGTGGGAGCGGCGCCGGCGAGACGCGCTTTTTTTTCAGGAGCGCGCGTCAGTGGAGGAGGTCGGGAGAGGGGGCGTCGGGCGGCCGGTTTCGAGATCGCGCTTCAGGACCCGGGCGGCCAGCAGCATGGCCGTGAACATCAACGCCGAAGCCAGGAAGAAGGCCGCGCCGGGCAGGTAAATCACCGCGTCCGGGCGCACGAAATGGCCGAACAACCCCGTGGCCACCGGCGGGCCGATGATCCCCGCCACGCTGGCCAGACTCGACAACGCCCCCTGCACCGCGCCCTGTTCATTGGGCGGCACCCGTTTCGAGATCAGCCCCTGCGCCGACGGGCCGGCAATGCCGCCCAGCGAGCCCGCCACCAGAATCGCGTAAATCATCCAGCCCCGGGTGGCCAGTCCGTAGCCCAGCATGGCCAGCGTGCCGATGGACAGTCCCACCAGGATGCCCCGGGGCTCGCCGAGTTTCGGGATGATGACGCGCACCAAGCCCCCCTGCACCAGCAGGGCCGACGCGCCGACGATCGCAAGCGAGATGCCGGTCTCTCCCACCGTCCAATGGTAGCGGTGGCCGGTGTAGAGCACCCATGTGCTGTGGACGCACGCCTGGGCGAGGTGGAGCAGAAAAAACGTGGCCGTCAGCCCGAGCACCACCGGGTAGCGCTTCAGCGCCGTCAAGGCGCCGACCGGATTCGCCCGGGGCCAGGAAAAGCGTCGTCGGTGGACCGGGGCCAGGGACTCCGGGAGCACCCACAATCCGTAGAGCCAGTTCACCAACGTCAGTCCCGCCGCCACCAGAAACGGCAGCCGCAGACCGATGTCTCCCAGCATTCCCCCCAGCGCCGGCCCGGCGATGAACCCCAGCCCGAACGTGGCCCCGATGAGCCCGAAATTCTGCGCGCGGCGTTCCGGCGGGGTGACATCCGCGATGTAGGCGCTGGCGGTGGTGATGCTCGCGCCGCTGATGCCCGACACGGCGCGGCCCAGAAAAAACCAGCCCAGCGTGGGCGCCCACGCCAGCAGGAGGTAATCGAGCCCCGATCCCAGCAGCGAAATCAGGAGAATGGGCCGCCGCCCGAACCGGTCCGACAAACTGCCCAGCGCCGGCGCGAACAGGAACTGCATCAGCGAATACAACGCCGCCAGCAGGCCGAACACCCGCGACGCCCCGGAAACGTCCCCGCCGGTCAGCTCCTCGATCAACCGCGGCAGGATGGGAATGATCAGCCCCACCCCGAGGATGTCGAGGAAGAGCGTGACCAGGACAAACGCAACGGCAGGTCGGCGGCGCATCAGCAGCTCCCAACGGCGCGCCCCGGCGGGAGCGCGTTCCGCGCCCTTCCGCTCGCGGGCGCCGGGTCATTATCCGGCGGGAACCGTGAGCCCCGCGAGCCCCAAATGCGCCGGCCGGCCGCCAAGGGATATTTTGCGCCCTTTTTCAGAACCGCAGCGTGGCGCCCACCTTGAGGGTGAGATCGCCGCCCAGCCGCCGGAAATGGTCGTCGTCGTAACGCCAGCCCTGATTGGCCACGAGAAACACGTCGTTGCCCGGACGCCACGTCCAGCGGATGCGGCTGTTGAGCCCCACGTTGTCACTGAGGGTGTCGTACTGCACCAGCGTGTTCCAGGAAAGGTCGGGGGAAAAAGCCAGGTTCAAGCGCAGGCTGGCCACGTGAAACTGAAACGCCCCCTCCTCCAGGTCCACGTCGCCGTATTCGTAACCGGCCAGCAGGGTGAAATAGCGGGAGGGGCGCCAGTCGAAGGTGGAATTGAGCCCCAGCCGGGTGCCGGTGTAAAAGTCCCCCCAGCGGGCGCCCAGCCCGGCGCTGACGGGCCGGGTTTGGCTGCTGTAGATCGCCGGTTTGAACTGGCCGTAGCCGTAGTTGTCCGGCGGGATGATGATGCCGGGCTGAATGGCGAACGGCTCGTCGAGCACGTCCCGGTAAAAGGTGTATTCCAGCTTCAGCCCGTCTCCCGCCGGGGTGGTGAAGGTCAGCACCGGCACGTCGTCATCCTCGGCCACCAGGCGGTTGTCCAGGTCCGTGGTGTAAAACGGCCGCACGCCCAGGGAGATGCTGCGCAGGAGGGCGGTGTTGGGCCGCCAGACATAGCGGGCCGAGCCGATGTATTCCCGGATGCCCACCCGCGGCACGAATCCCAGCGTGGGGGCGAACCGCCCGCCCCAATGCCGGAACAGCAGGTGCACGTCCAGCGGTTCGTTGGGGTAATCCACGTCCATGCCGAAGGCCCAGTCGGAATCGCCCACCCGGTCCGCGTCACTGCGCATGACGTAGGCGTTGCCGGCCAGCACCCGGTCCCCGGGCAGACGGCTGTTTTGGTAGTTGAAATCCAGCCCGCCCAGCCAGGCGTCGCCGTTGGAACGCGGATCGCCATAAGTGAGAATGCCGCCCACGCTGGACTCCTCGAACACCTGCTGGGAAATCCGCGCCACGCCGAGATTCTTGGACTCGATGCCGGCGTGGTCCGCCTGTTGCACGTCCAACAGGGCCATGCTGGTCCCGCCCGCGCGGCCGGTGAGACGGGCGCCGCCGTAGATGTCCACCGGCCGGCCGTCCACGCCCAGCCCGATCCGGCGGGAAAAGTACGGCGAGGCCGAGGCCGGCAGGCCGCCGAAACTGAACAGCGAGGAATCCTGGAGGAAGAAATCGCGTTTTTCCGGAAAAAACACGGGAAACCGCGACAGATTGACAATGCGCCGGTCCACGTCCGCTTCCGCGAAATCCGGATACACCGTGGCCAGCGCCGTCAGGGTGGGCGTGATGCGGTAGGTCACGTCGAACCCCCCTTTGAAATCGAATTCCGCATCGTCCTTTCGCGGGTCGTTGCGATGGGTGCCGCGCCCGTACGGCTTGACCTGCAACCCCAGCCCCTGGCGCAGGTCGCGTAATCCGCGCAACTCCCCGAAATCCTCCAGCGCCGTCACCCGTTTGGCCCGCGAAATGCCGGTCCAGCGCACCGTCTCCTGCTTGCGCCGGATGATGCGCTCCAGGTTCATCCCCCAGGCGTCCTGACGCGGATCAAACGAAAGGCTCTTGAAGGGGATGGCGATTTCCGCCACCCAGCCCCGCTCGTCCACCCGCGCCCTGGCGTTCCACACCGTGTCCCACTGCTCGTTGAAGGAGGAGAACCGCCCGAACAAGGCGTCCCGCCGGGCGCCGCCGGGATTCACGGCGAAATAATATCCGTCGCGCCGCCGCTCGAAGGTGTCGAACGTCACCTTGAACTCGTCGTCGGAGCGGAACATCGAATCCCGCGCCAGCGTCTTGACCAGAATCCGCTCCGGCTCCGAATCAAAACAGCGCACCCCCAGATAAAGCTGGTCGCGGGTGAAGACCACGCGCACGGAAGTGGCCTCCGATGGCGGCGCGCCCTCCACCGGCAGCACCTGGGTGAAATTGGTGATCGCCGGCGCGTTGCGCCAGCATGGATCATCCAGACGCCCGTCCAGCTTGGGGGGCGTTTCCACCAACACCGCCTCCGCCACCGGGCGGGACGGCGACGGCGCGGAAGGCGCTCCCGCCCGGCCTCCGCCGGCAGCGGTCAACGCCCCCGCCAGCATCAACATCCCTGTCACCCTCGGGTTCATTTTTTTCAATGCTCAAAACCCCGAGTTTAAGCAATGCTTTCGCGCCAAGTCATCACCGATTTGCCCGCCCCGCGAAAAAAACGGGCGCCATTCCCGCGGGCCGCGCGAAATGTTCCGCGGCCCGTCACACGGCGCGAAATGTTCCACGGATGCCGGCCGGGTTTCCCCGGCCGGCGTTGAATTGACAAAAGCGCGTTGAAGCCGAAGCCGTCCGCCGCTACTGTGCGGACCGGTGCTTTACGACCGTCCATACATGCGCGAACGCCCGCCGGCGAAGGAGCCGTGGCCGCTGGCGCTGGTGCTGGTGGTGGCGAACACGGCGGTGTTCGCGCTGCAACTGCTGGCGCATCTGCGTCCGGAGTCCCGCCTGGCCTTCCTGGAACGGCACGCCATGCTGGTGCCGTCCGAGCTGGCCCACGGCGCCATCTGGCAGTTGTTCACCTTCCAATTCCTGCACGGGGGCCTGTTCCACCTGGTCATCAACTGCCTCATGCTCTACCTGTTCGGCCGCCCGATGGAGACCCTGCTGGGGCGGCGGGCCTTTTTGCAGCTCTACCTGGGCAGCGGCGCGGTGGGCGGGCTGTTGCAGGCCGCGTGCAGCTGGGTGGCGCCGGGGCATTTCGGCACGTTCGGCACGGTGGGCGCCTCCTGTGGGGTGTACGGCCTGCTGGCCGCCTACGCGTTGATGAACCGCGAACGGCAGATCACGGCGCTGGTCGCGTTCATCCTGCCGGTCAGCCTCAAGGCCAAGTACCTGCTGGTGATCCTGCTGGTGCTCTCCGGACTGGGCATGTTGCAGGGGCACGGCTTGGTGGCGCATGGCGGGCACCTGGGCGGCATGCTGGGGGGAATGGCTTATGTGCGTTTTCTGCTCGAACGGGGCGGGATCCACTGGCGATGGCCGCGCATTCAGGCGCGACGAAAAACGCCCCGGTTGATCGTGCTGCCCTCGCCGCGTCAAACTGTTTCCCCCCGTCCGCCGGCGGAGGAAATCGAAGATTTGCCGCCCGAGGAATTCATCCAGCGGGCGGTGGATCCGATTTTGGAAAAGATTTCCCGGCACGGCATCCAGAGCCTGACGCCGCGCGAACGGCGCATCCTTGAACAGGCGCGCAAGAAAATGACCCGCCCCTGAACGGCGGCGGCCCGGCGGGGAAAACCGGGGAAACGAGGAAACGCGCCCCGAAGGAAATCCGAATCCCGAAAGGAGCGCCACTTCATTCGTTTTCGATAGTTGGGATTGCTCGTTGGATTCATCGCGGCCGCGTCATTCCTCCCGGGGGCATGCCATTTGAAACCATGACCCTCCCGCTTCCTTCCTGCCCCCGCCTCTCCGATGTTTTTTGAGTCCATTCAAAACTGCGCAAGGTGTCGGTTTTACCGTTGTTTCGGCGGGAAAGGCGGCGTTCAATGGTCGCGACACACCGATGAAAAATCCGGACGTCCA
>CAZRPT010000216.1:0-9208 GCA_964601985.1 uncultured Verrucomicrobiota bacterium | reverse complement strand
CAGCGCCACGCGGCTTGCCTGATCGCCGCCGCTGACGCCGGTCGTTTTCGTCACGTTGGTGAAGCTGCCGTCGCCGCCGCCCCGGAACAGAAAGTCCGGACCGGCGCAGGCGAAAAAGACGTCCGCCACTTCGTCATTGTCGAAATCCCCGACCGCGCAGGCCACGGCGTTGCTCACCGCGCCCCAGCCGGCGTCGGCGGTGGCATCGGAGAACGCCCCTTTTTCGCCGCCCAGCAGCAGCTTCGGCCGTCCGGCGTCCAGCACCAGCAGGTCCGCCCGACCGTCCCGGTTGAAATCCGCGGCGGCGAGGCGCACGTCCCCCTTGCCGGAGAGCGGCAGGAGCGCCCGGGGCTTCCCGGCCTGGTAACGGTTCGCCGCGGCGGACGGCGGAGCGGCGGCGGGCAGCGGAAGGGCCAGCGCCAGCTCGCCCATTTGATTGTATTGCGGCAGCTCGATGGACTCGCCGAGGGGGGATTCTCGAACCTGCTTGAAGTGCTCCATGTACTGCTTGGCCTGTTGCGGATCCTGGGCCGAAAGCGCCACCTGAAACAGCTTGTACCACGCGCTGTAAAGGTAGGGCCGCAATTCGACGGCCTTGCGCAGCTCCTTTTCGGCGGGCTGGTTGAGGCGCTGCTTGCACAGGCCCAGCAGATACCACGCCGCGCCGTCATCCGGACGCAGTTTCACCACCTGCTCGAACAACGGGATGGCCTCGGCGGTTTTGCCGGTGTGCTGGAGCAGGATGCCCTTGAAATAGAGCGCCCGCACGTTTTCCGGCTCCTGCGCCAGCACCGCGTCGAGCAGCGTGCCGGCCCGCTCCAGATCGCCCCGCGCCTTGTCGGCCCGGTTGAAGAGGGCGATGGCCAGGTTGATCTTCGCGCCGCTCAGGTCGGGCGCGAGCTTCAGCGCCTCCTCGAAGGAGTGCGCCGCCGCCTCGTAATCGTACTGCCCCATCTGGCTGACGCCGCGATTCATGGCCGCGACCACCTTCGGGTCCGGCGCGGCTTCCGTCGGCTTGGCGGACGCGGACGCCGCGCCGGCGGTGACGGCGTTCGTGGCGTTCGTGGCGTTCGTGGCGGAACCCGGCTTCGCGGGGGCATTCGTGGCGGGCGGCGATTCCGACGATGATGAAGGCGCCCGCCGGCAGCCGGTCAATGTTCCCAGTCCCAGCCCCGCGGCCACGCCCAGACCAATCCACAACGCGCGTTCGAACATCCTTCCATTTTGACCAACCGCCCCCCGCGGGGAAAGGGGAATCCCGAAATCCCCCCAAAGCATGTCACTCCCGCGTAGCGCGGGCGGAGATCCTGTCGTTTCACGACGTGGCACGCTGTGAGGCTTCCAACTTTCCCCGTGTCCTCCCGTGGGAAAATTCGCGCGGGAAAACTTGCTCCGGCAAAAAACGGGGGCCTACAGTGGGGCAGCCTTTATGAAAACTCCCTCTTCCGCCTTCACCCGTCGCCGGTTTCTCGGCTCCGTGGGGCTTGCCCTGGGCGCGCCGCTGGTCGTTCCCGCCAGCGTGCTGGGGCGGGCCGGCGCGGTGGCCCCGAACAGCCGCATTGTCATGGCCAACATCGGGGCCGGCAATCGCGCCGGCGCCATCATCACCCACTTCATGCGGTTTCCCGAGCTGCGCATGAAGGTCGTGTGCGACTGTCGCGCCGACCGGCTCGCCAAGGGGGTCGAGCGGGTCAACGCCTACTACCGCAACCGGGATTGCGAGGCGCTGACCGATTTCCGCGAAGTGCTGGCGCGACCGGACATTGACGCCGTGTTCATCGCCACCGGCAATCGCTGGCACGGCCTGGCCTCGATCCTGGCCGCCCAGGCAGGCAAGGACATCTATTGCGAGAAACCCACCACCCTGACCGTGGCCGAGGGACGGGAGCTGGTGAACACCACCACCCGCCACGGCACGGTGTACCAGGCCGGCCACCAGCGGCGGAGCGTGGATTCCTACCGTTTCATGAAGGAGGTCGTCCGGCGGGGCATGATCGGCAAGGTGCACACGGTGCTCATGCAGGTGTGGGAAGGGCCGGTCATCAAGGCCCAACCCGCCACGCCGGTCCCGGACGGGTTCGACTACGACATGTGGCTGGGCCAGACGCCGTGGCGGCCGTTCAACTGGGCGCACGTGAACGCCTGGCAGTATTTCTGGGACACCGCCGAAGGGGTGCTCACCGACATGGGCTGCCACTACAGCGACCTGATGCAGTTCACGCTGGAGACCGATGATACCGGCCCGGTCGAATTCGAGGGGCGGGAGGTGGACTGGCCGCCCGCCGACGCCTACAGCGAAACCCCCGTGCGCGCCGTGGTGCGCTGTCGCTACGCCAACGGCATCACCGGCATCCTCCAGCAACGGGGCGGATTCACCGAGCGCTTCATCCGGTTCATCGGCGACGAAGGCTGGGTGCAGGTGGATGACGACTCGAACCTCGTCACCGCCGAACCCACCTCGATCCTCCAGACCCGGAGCATCCTGAACAAGTCCTGGGCCGACACCGGCGGGCACATCCAGGACTGGATTTATGCCCTGCGTCATCGGACGAAACCGGCGTGCCACCCCGAAACCACCCATCGCGCCATGACGATCTGCCAGATCAGCAACCTCAGCCTGCGCCTCAAACGCAAGCTCCGCTGGGACCCGGCGGCGGAACGCTTTCCCGACGACGAAGACGCCAACCGCATGTTGTCGCGCGCCCGGCGCAGTCCGTGGCATGCCTGAACCCCGCTTTGTTCACCCGTGAAATTGATGTTCCGATGAAAACGACTTTTGGGCAGATCTCATGGAAGGCGCTCCTGAGCGTCGGGCTCCTGACCGTGGCCGCCGTGGCCGCGGAAGCGCCGCTGGATGCCGCCGCCGTGGACCGGGCGGTGGACCAAGCCGCGCCATACCACCTCGGTGCCAGCCGGGCCGGTTTCAACGCCGTGGACCAGATCGTGCGCGCCACCCGGCCGGGCGACCCGCTCCGTCTCCGGCTCGAAACCCGCCTCGCCGAGTTGGCCGCTTCCGACACCGACCGCGAGGCCCGCCGGCTGGCCTGCCGCGTCTTGTGGATCATCGGCGCCGAGCGCTCGTTGCCCGTGCTGGTCGAGCTGTTGAACGACCCGGCGCACACCGACATGGCCTGCTTCGCCCTGCGCAACCATCCCGCGCCGGAGGTGAACAAAGCGCTCCTCGCCGCGCTGAAAAAACTGGACGGCCCGGCCCGGATCGCCGTGGTCAACCTGCTGGGTGACCGCCGCGTGGCGGAGGCCGTCCCGGCGTTGAGCGGCCTCGCCAGGGCCCCGGATCCGACACTGGCCGGCGCCGCCCTGGCTTCGCTCGGCCGCATCGGTTCCCCTCAAGCGGCTCAAGCGCTGGCGCGCATGACGGAAAACGGAGCGGCTTCACCCGCGCTGTTGAACGCCCTGCTCCAGTGCGCGCAGCAGCTCGAACAACGCGGCGTCTCCCACGGAGCCCGGCGCATCTACCACTACTTCCTCGAAGAAGCGAAGGAATCGCGTTACCGGGTCGCCGGTTTTCTGGGACTGGTCCGGTTGGGCGGCGACGAAGCCGTCCGGCAGGTGGCCGCGGCGCTGGACGACGACGACGCCCGCCTGGCCGCCACCGCGTTGGCGCGCATCCCCGAGTTGGAAGGCGGCGAGGTCACGTCGCGGTTTCTGAAGCAGTTGAACACGTTGCCGCCCGAGCGCGAAGCCGGCCTGCTGCGCGCCCTGGCGCAACGGAAAAACCCGGCCCTCCTGCCGGTGGCGCGCGCGCGGGCGACCCGGCAAAACGAAGCCGTGGCCGTGGCCGCCCTTGAAGCCCTCGGCGTCTTGGGCGACAGCGCCTCCGCGCCGCTCCTGATCGCCGCCGTGAACGGCGATTCCGCCGCCCGCCGGGCGGCCGCCCTGGCCAGCCTGCGCCGGCTCCCGCACGAAGCGACGGTGGATCAGGCCCTGGCCCAAAGCCTGGCTCAGGCCGCCCCGACGAACCGCGTCGCCCTCATCCAAGTGCTCGCGGCCCGACGCGCTGGCTCCGCCGTGCCGGTGCTGCTTCATCAGGCCCGCGCGTCCGAGCCGGAAGTCGCGCTGGCCGCCTTCAAGGCGCTGGGCCGGCTGGCGGACCCGAAAATGCTGCCCGCCCTGCTGGACGCCCTGGCGGCCTGTCCCGGCGATCCCGTCCCGACCGCCGCCGTCGAGGCGGTGTTGCGGGTGGCCCGGAAGGCGTCGGCCGAACCCGTCGCCCTGCTCGTGGCGGAATCCTACGCCGCCGCCGACCGGCCCGCCGTCCGCGTGGCGCTGCTCGACGTGCTGGGCGGGCTGGCGAATCCCGTGGCGTTGAGCGTGGCCATGGCCGCCCGCCACGACGCCGCTCCGGCGGTGCGCGAACACGCCGTCCGGTTGTTGGCCGACTGGCGGACGCCCGAGGTCCTGCCGCTCCTGCTGCATCTCGCCCGGAACGAAACCCGCTCCACCCAGCGGATCCTCGCCTTGCGCGGGGCCGTGCGGTTGTTGAGCCAGGCCGAATCCGGCCCGCCTGCCGATCGGTTGAGGCACTTTCAAGAAATGCTCGAACTCGCCGGACGCGACGAGGAACGCCGCGTGATTCTGGGCGGCCTGGGCCAGAGCGGCTTGCCGGCCGCCGGAAAACTCATCGCGCCCCTGCTGGATTCGCCCACCCTGCGCGCCGAAGCCGCCAGCGCCCTCATCACGCTGGCCCGCGGGCTCGACGCCCCGCTCCCGCCGGACTTGCGCGCCGCCCTCGAACGAATCGCCCCGCTTCCCGTGCCGGACTCCCTCAAACAACAAGCCGCCGCCCGCCTCCAAAAACCGTAAATTCCGGCCCACTCCGGGCGGTGGCGGTGCGTCTTTCCCCGTCCGCTCCGCGGCCGCGGAAATCCGAATCCCGAAAAAATCACGTGCCGGGGACGCGATATCCGGCAGTTCCAAGCCCCCCCGGAGCGGGCCCCGTTCCTGTCTTCCCGCCCTGAGGAGCCGAGAGCGGGGCGGCCGCGAAAACCGGCCGATAAAGTGACCGGTTCAAGGCCATGCCGGCGCTTGGGGCGGAATCATCGGATTTCCCCCGCCGGGGATTCTCCTTCAGTCCGCCGGTGGTGGCGGAAGCGAACGCGATGGAGGCGGGGAGTTATTTGGGGGTGACGCTGAAGAAGCGGCGCGGGCCGCTGCCCAGCGGGCCGTACCAGGTGGTCTCGGGGTAGTGTCCCGGCACTTCGTCCACCCGCACCGGCGGGCCGCCCAAGGCGTCGAAGAGGCGCACTTCATAGGTCACGCCTTCGAGGCCCGGCCAGCTCAGGCGCGCCACGCGGGCGTCCCACCGGGTGAGGTCCACCCGCGAACCCCGTTCCGCCCGGCGGGGATCGGTGCCTTGGAGCAGCTCCACCAGGTTGCTGGCGCCGTCGCCGTCGTGATCGTCGGCGGGGCCTTCGAAGCGGGTGCCGAGGTGGAGGCGTTCCCAGTCGTCGTCGAGGCCGTCGTGGTCGCGGTCCTTGATGGGCACGCCGAAGATGGTGAGTTCCACGCGGTGGATCTGCCCGCTGACGCCCGTCCGTTCGTCGGTGAATTCCACCCGCCAGTCGCCGGCGGAGGATTCGTAGAAGTCATGCACCGTGTAGTAGTCCCACTCGTCCAGGCTCGAGAGGGTGTCATTGTTGAGGCGCTGCAACACGCTGCGCGTGCCGGAGGGCGAGATGAGGACGATGCGGAGGTCTCCCCGCCGCGGGTGCACGGCCTGCACGCTCAGGCGCACGTGTTCGCACTGAAGGGTCTCCTGCACCGGGAGGGTGTAGCCGGCCGATTCGGTTTCCAGTCGCGCCTTCACGGTGCGCCAGAGGCGCAGGACTTCGGCCAGTTGCTCGCCCGCCTGCTGGCTGATGAAGACGGCGGGAAGGGGCATGAAGTTGATGTCCGCGCCGTTGGGCACGAAGCGCTGGTCGCCGCCCTGGTTGTTGTAGATGATGGCGAATTCCGCGCCCGCCTCGACCACGCGGCGGAGTTTCTCGACGAAGTAGCAGCCGCCGCGCTGGATCAGGGCGGCCTTGCCGTGCAGGTCTTCCTTGATGGGACTCAACGCCTGGCCCACGTGAACCAGCGGGAGGTTGTCGGTGGGGCCCCGGGGGTGGAGTCCGTCCACCGGCGAGGCGGGGATGAGTTCCAAATCCGGCGGCACCCGCAGGCCGGTGAGATGCACGTGGAGGCCGTCGTCGGGGATGACGCGGGTGGCGCGGGATTTGGCGGTGGCCGTGGAGAGCGGGGGGCGCAGCGGCCAGTGAAGGGCCAGTCGGACGGCGTGGGCGGCGTCGGGCACACCGAAACCCACGTTGTGGCTGACCCACAGGCCCGCGCCGTTGCGGGCCAGGTCGGGGTCGGCCGGATCGAGCTGGCGGGCGGAGAGGATCAGGATTTGCTGCACGTCGCGATAGGTCAGGCGGGGATTGGCGCTCAGGATCAGCGCGCAGATTCCGGAGATCAACGGGGTGGCCGCGGAGGTGCCGGAAAAGCTGGTGGCGCCGAAGGCGTAGTCCCCCTGGGTGCCGAGGGTGCTGCGGTTGTAGCCGAGCGAGCCGGAGCGGTCGGTGGTGATCAGGCCGGGGTAATTGGTGGAGACCGACTGGGAAAGGTCCACGTTGTGATCGCCGCTGAAGGCGGCCACCAGGATCGGCGCGCCCGGGGTGCTGTAGCTGGTCACCCGGCCGTTGTTGCGCACGGCCGCCACCGTGATGACGCGGGGATCCTGCCCGTAGCCGTCGTCGTTCACGTCGTTGAAGGCGGCGCGGTCGTTGCCGGCGGCGCGCACGAAAATCACGCCCCGGCCGCCGCGGCCCTCGGTGATGGCTTTTTTGATGCCGAGGTCCTCCAGTTCGCCCAGCGGCAGTTGCTGCACGCCCACGTTGCCCCAACTGTGGTTTTGAATCGCCACCGTTTCGGCGCCGTAGTGAAACATGTCCATCGCCGTCTCCTCATCGAGGAAGTTGTCGAACGAATCGAAGATGACCCAGCTCGCCAGTTGCGCCTCCGGGGCCACGCCCAGCGAGCCCAGGTGGTTTTCCCCGACCGCGGCGATGAGCCCCGCGACGGCGGTGGCGTGGTTTTGCTTCGAGGTCATGGGGCGGCCGTCTTTCACGCCGGTGTGGAAATTGAAGTGGTAGCGGTTGCGCGCGTTGGCGGCGAGGTCGGGGTGGGTGATCTCGAAGCCGTTGTCCGCCACCGCCACCATCACGCCGGCGCCCCGGGTGACGGGCCAGGCGGCCCGGACGTTCAGGTCGTCGCCCAACGCCGTGCCCCGGCGCGGATCGCGGTTTTCCAGATGCCACGTTTGATCGAAGTAGGGATCGTTGGGCCGGGGGGCGAAAACGCCGGTCAATCCCACGTGGCGCTTGCGCACGGGATGGCAAAGCGTCACCCCCGGTTGCGCGGCCAGCTTTTGCGCCTCCCGCGCGGCGGTCAGGGCGTCGGGAGCCTGCAGGATCCACAACCGGTCAGCGACCCGCCGGGCCGGCGCGAGGGGGGAGTCCGCCAGCAGTTCCGGCAGGAGGTCGGGCGATGCGAGCCGGATCACCACCCGGCTGCCCAGCATGAGCGGCGCGTTGCCCGGCACGGAATGCGCCCGCAGCCAGGCCTTTCCGCGCCAGGCCGCTTCGGGGTCCGCCGCGGGGGAGGCGGATTGCGCCGTGGTTTCCGGAAGATCCAGCTGGTACGCCCGCGCCCGGGGTTCCCGGAATTCGAACCGCCCGCTGTCGCCCGCCGCCCCGGTCAAGACTCCGCCCGCCAGCGCCCACAGCGTCAGCCGTCCCATGTATTTCCCGATTGCTCGCATCGTTCGCCTCCGAGTGAAGCAGAAAGGATGCCCGGCCCGAGCTTTTTTTCTTTCGCGAAGCCTTTCCGCCGCGGCGCTTCACTTCACTTCACCGCCGCGAAATGATTGAGCGTCTCGTGCCGCCCCACCCGCACGCGATGCGCGATGCAGCCGCTGACGTGCGCCTTCGCCCGGCGCACGGCGCGGGGCAGGGAATCCCCCCGGGCCAGCCCCGCCGCCAGGGCGGCCGCCAGGGCGCAGCCGCTGCCGTGGGCGCCGGCGCCGGAGTGAAACGGCGCCCGCAACAGCAGTTCGCGGCGGCCATCCCAGAGCACGTCCACCGCCTCGCCCGCCTCGGGACAATGCCCGCCCTTGACCAGCGCGGCGCAACCGAACCGCCCGTGCAGTCCCCGCGCCGCCTCGCGCAGATCCGCGAGTTCCCGCAAGGGCCGCCCCAGCAGGACGGACGCTTCGTCCCGGTTGGGGGTGATGACCGTGGCCCGCGGAAGCAGCTCCTCCGTCAGCGCCCGCAGGGCGGCGGGTTTCAGCAGACGGCTGCCGCTGGTGGCCACCATCACGGGGTCCACCACCAGCGGAATCCCCGCGGCGTGCCGCGCCAACGTCTCCGCGGTCGTCCGAATCAAGGCCGCCGAGTAAAGCATGCCCGTCTTGATGGCCCGCACGGGAAACGCCTCGAACACCGCCTCCAACTGCGCCCGCAGGAAATCCGCCCGGCAGGGCAGCACGCCCCGCACGGCCTCCGGGTTTTGGGCGGTCAGGCAGGTCACCGCGCTGAGTCCGTGAACGCCCAGCGCCGCGAAAGCCGCCCAATCCGCCTGCAGGCCGGCGCCCCCTCCGCTGTCCGAGCCGGCGATGGACAAGGCCGCCGGGCGTGATCGCAATCTGCGCATGACTCCAGCCTAAAACTTCTCCCGCAAGGGTTCAATTCTCCCGCTTCGCGCCCGGGCCCGCGGCGATTCGCGCCGAATGCCCCCTTCCTTCTTCCGCCGAAAATAAAATTTCGACTTGATGGTATTCAATAAACCGGGCGCCGATTTTCGCTTGACGAAACGGAAAAAATCGTGGAGATTCGCGCCCGCCTGAGGCAACTTGGGCAACCTAAGTGGATTCTGGAGTCCGCAAGTTTTTGGGACGCCGTTCCTGAACGAAGGAGGGGAGCGCGCGGTCTGGAAAACAGGGACCCGGTCCCAGGGGATTTCCGGCGGCAGGGGTGATCGCAGTCATCTCTGAAGCCGGATTACGGTGGTTCGTTGAGGACGGGGAGGTCCTCACTTGGACGTTGGCGCCGGGGCTTGTTTGAGCCCCGGCGCTTTCCGTTGGGGGCTTCATCGCGCCGTCGGCACGAGAGGGAGCGTTGTTTTCGTCACGAAGCATTCGAGGGGCGCA
>CAZRPT010000215.1:0-26948 GCA_964601985.1 uncultured Verrucomicrobiota bacterium | reverse complement strand
GGTCTTCAGCAGCGGGCGGGTGTTCTTGTACGAGCAATGCTCGCTCCACATCACCGAGAAAATGCCCAGCTCGGTGAAGGTGGGCGCGCGGCCGAGGATTTCGAGAATCTTGGCGTATTCCTCGGGGCTCAGGTTGTGCTGGGCAACCAGTTCCGACGTGATGGCGGGTTCGCTCATGGGTGCGTGTTATTCGTTCGGCAATTTCCCCTCAGCAGGGCAACGCGGCCGGCCGCGACGCGGATTTCCCGTCCGCCCCGGCGCCGCGAGGCGCCCGGGTCGCCGGGCCTCCGGAGGCCCCGCCGATCAAACACGGCGGCGACATTGCGGATGGGGGAAACCCGCCCTACCGGCCGGGCGGCAGCCTATCGCCTCGCCTGCTTTCCGTCCACCACGCAGATTGCCCGGACGGATTGTTCCCCAAGATTGTTTCCGCAAAAGGCGCGGGAAAGACGCCGCCATTTGCCGGGGCCGCGGCGGGAAGGGCGCAATCCGGAGGGAGGAGGGGCTCTCTTGGCCGGACGACCGGTTTCGC
Source organism: uncultured Verrucomicrobiota bacterium (assembly GCA_964601985.1). GTDB lineage: Bacteria > Verrucomicrobiota > Verrucomicrobiia > Limisphaerales > J093 > J093. The sequence goes on along the minus strand of CAZRPT010000215.1, from coordinate 26,416 downwards.
GCGCTTCGATCTCCGGGAGGGAGGGAATCCGGTCTCGCCAGTTTCGGACCGTCCATCGCACACTGGGGCCATGCCAAAGAGCGCTGCGTCAGCGTCCGTGAAGGAATCCGCCCCGTCCGGCGGCGGAAGCCGCCTGTGGGGCGGGGTGCTGCTGGTTTTGATGATCGCCCTCGCGCTGGGGCTCCGGTTGCCCCGTCTGGGAGCGCGCCCGATGCACGCGGATGAGTCGGTCCACGCGCTCAAATTCGTCACCCTGCTCGAACAGGGGAAATACACCTACGACCCGAACGAGTTTCACGGCCCCACGCTGTATTATTTCACCCTGCCCGTGGTCCGGCTGCGCGGCGAGCGCACCTCGGCGCAGGTCACCGAAGCCACGCTGCGGCTGACGCCCCTGTTGTTTGGCATGGGACTCATCCTCCTGTTGCCGCTGGCTTCCGGGGGGCTGGGGCGGGGCGCGCTGCTGGGCGCCGGCGCGCTGTTGGCGGTCTCGCCGGCCATGGTCTATTACAGCCGGTATTACATACACGAGCTGCTGCTGGTGGTGTTCACCTGGGTGGCCATCGGCGCGGGCTGGCAGTACCTGCGTGTCCGCCGATTGGGCTGGATGCTGCTGGCCGGGGCGGCGCTGGGGCTGATGCACGCCACGAAGGAGACGTTCGTCTTCAATCTCGCGGCCGCCGCCGCCGCGGGGGCGGGGGCCTGGCTGTGGGGACGGTGGCGTCCGCCGGAAACGATCCCGGCGGGAGGGCGCTCCTCCCGGAGGCCGGCGAAACATCTGGCGCTGGGAGTGTTGCTGGCGGCCGCGGTTTCGGTGCTTTTTTTCAGCTCCTTCTTCACCCACGAAAAAGGGGTGTGGCAGGGACCGCTGGATTCGCTGCGCGCCTACCTGCCGTGGATTCAGCGGGCGGGGGGGGAATCGCCGCATGTGCATCCGTGGTATTTCTACCTGGAGCGCCTGGGCTGGTGGCATCGCCCCGAGGGGCCGGTGTTCACCGAACTGTTCGTGCTGGCGCTGGCGGGGATCGGGATGACGACCGGCTTCCGGCGGCGCGTCCCCGGCGGAGGCGATGTCCGTTTCGTGCGCTTTCTCACGCTTTACACCCTGGCGTTGACGGCCATCTACAGCGTGATCGCCTATAAAACGCCGTGGTGCCTGCTGGGGTTTTACCACGGGATGATTCTGCTGGCGGGCGTGGGGGGGGCAACGCTCTGGCGGGCGGTCCGCTCGTTTGCCGGGCGGGCGGCGCTGGCGGGCGTGTTGCTGGCGGGCGGGCTGCACCTGACGGTCGAGGCCCGCCGGGCGGCCTTCGTTTACGCCGCTTCCCCCAAGAACCCCTGGGTGTACGCCCATACCTCGCCGGATTTGCTGCGCCTGGTGCGCCGGGTGCTCGGCATGGCCGCGCATCATCCGCATCCCGACCAGATGGTGGTGAAGGTCATGTGTCCGGGCGGGGATTACTGGCCCTTGCCGTGGTACTTCCGCACCCTGCCTCACGTGGGCTATTACGCGGCGGTGCCGGAGGATCCGTTTGCCGACGCCGTGGTGGCGGGCTCCCGTATCGCGCCGCCATTGGACGATTTGTCGAACAAGAAATGGATCATGGCCGGCTATTACGAGCAACGGCCCAAGGTGTTCGTGACGCTCTACGCCCGGTTCGCCTTGTGGAAGGATTACATCGAATCCCTGCCGCCTCCGGACGAGGGGGAGGAATGAAGGCCCCCGCGGGGCGCTGAAGCGGCGCGCGCTATCCGTCCGTGGGGGTGGCCGCGGGCGGCGGCGGGGGTTCGACGGGCGGGGAATCCAGCCACCCGAGGGCCTTGAGCAGCAGAGCCAGATTCAGCGCGAGCAGCACCACGACGATTCCGACCAGCAGCCGCCGGGCCCGGCGCGCCTGTGTTGAGGCGTCCGGCGGGAGCGGGTCCGAAGGCGGCGGCGTGGCGGACATGGCGGCTACTCGCGGTGGCGGGTGTCCAGGAAAAGGGTCACCGGTCCGTCATTGACCAGCGCCACCTTCATGTCGGCGCCGAATTCGCCCCGGGCGACCCGTCGGCCCAGGTCCCGCTCCAGTTGCGCCAGAAAGGCTTCGTACAGCGGCACGGCCACCTCCGGCCGGGCGGCGGCCATGAACGAGGGACGATTCCCCTTCTTGGTGCGGGCGTGGAGGGTGAACTGGCTGATGACCAGCGCTTCCCCGCCGATGTCCCGCACCGACCGGTTCATCAATCCGGCTTCGTCATTGAAGATGCGCAATCGCGCCAGCTTGCCGCTGAGCCAGGCCACGTCCGTTTGCTCGTCCGCCGTCTCGATGCCCAGCAGCACCAGCAGCCCGGGACCGATCCGGTCCCGCACCGTCCCTCCGATGGTGACCGACGCCTCGGAGACTCGTTGTACCACCGCGCGCATGGCCTCATCAGAAGCCGGCCCGCCCGCGATTGCAACCCTCCGCTCGCCCTTCCCGCGCGCGAAATGCTCCTGGGGGAGGGGCCCTCACCCGGCGTTTTCCGACCGGCTCTTAAAGGAGGGTTTGCTTGTTGGAAACGGCACCCGCGTCTCGCAGGCCGGTTCCCCGTCCCGAATCGCGGCTGTTTCAACAGTTTCCCGCGCGCCAAGAAGCCGGGGGGAACATTCAGCTCGATCCGACAGGGACGGACGATGTCCGGCCGGAGAAGGTTCACACTCCAGCGGTAAAGACAAAGTCAAACTCGAAACGGTGCGGTTTTGTTGTTTTTTGTGTTCAATTGCTGTTGTTCGCTTTCATTCCTGAACACCGGACAAAGTTTGATGGTCTGTGATTGTGTTATGAGTGAAACGAGCAAAAAAACAACCGGACCCAAGTGGTATTCAATCAAAGAAGCGGCGGAATATCTGAACGTCGGCGAGCCCACGCTGTACCGATGGATCCGTGACGGACGGATCACCTACCGCAAGGTGGGCGATTCAACCCGGTTTCTGCGGGAGGATTTGGACGGCGTGGTGGAGGTGCACCCCAGCGGAAAGGACGTTGAACGGGTGACCCGCATCTGTCCGGCCTGCCACCATGACCAGTTGGTCGAGGGAACGGTCCGGAGCGCCGGCCTGAATTACTTCCAGCCGAAGAAGACGAAGTTCTGGACGTTCGCGACCTCCAACGTGAAGACCGCCGCGTGGATGTGCCCCCGCTGCGGCGTGATCACCTGGGTGGGTGACACGGCAAAGCTGACCGCCCTGCGCGAAGCCGGCCCCGAAAACCCGGAAACCAACACTGAAAAACCGCCCGCGACCGACGGAAAGGAGCAGTGACCGTTCCCGGTCCGGGTTCGCCCCGCGAGACAAGGCGGGGAGGAACACCGCCCCGGACGGGCTTCGCCTCGTTTTCAAACGGCCGGACGGGCGAAAAAAAAACGCGTCCCCGGCCGGGGAGCGAATGCGGACTCCCGCGCCTTCGGGAGAGACGCCGGAGTCCGCGCCGACGCCGGCGGCACTTGCGCAAAGGGGGAAGGTGTGGCTGATTGGTGAGTGGTGGATGCGCGTTCCCGGGCTCGAATCGCCGGGAGACGTGGCGCCATCCCCGAAGCATTATGAAATCACGCCAAGCATTTCGTCGCCTCCGATCATGGTGGCCGGTGGCCCTCGTGCTGCCGTTGTTGACCGCCTGCCAAACCTCCTCCACCCGTGTCAGCACGGAATGGAAGGCGCCCACCCTGGCCGGACAGCCCTTCCACCACCTCATCGTGGTGGGGTTGGACACCCGGATGGCCCAGCGGCGGACGCTGGAAGAAGAGTTCGTCCGGCAGCTCACCGCCGCCGGTGTCACGGCGCGGGCCAGTTACCCGGACGAGCGGTTTTCCCTCGCCGCCATTGACCGCGATCATGACGCCGCCGCTGAAGCCATGCGGAAGCTGGGCGCGGACGGGGTGCTGATCGTGCGGCTGGTGGACGAGCGCGAGGTCCGGCGGGACACGCCGCAGCATCCGCCCCGCGCGGCTTTTCAGCCGAACCAGTTCGATCCCGCCGTGCCGGCGCGCAGTTGGAGCGCCTACTACCACTCCAGCTTTCTGGAGGCCGGCCAGACCTATGACGAAAAAGTGGACCGGTCCGTGGTGGTGGAGAGCAATCTCTACCGGTTGTCCGACGGCAAATTATCCTGGTCGGCCCGGACGGAGACGTTCATTCAGCACGGCTCGAAGCTCGACACCAAGATTCGCGTTTTCGTGACCACCCTGGTCCAGCGCCTTCAGGCGGCGGGCGCCCTCGCGGGCTCCGGCGGCGAAAAAAGCTCCTGACCGCTCCCGCCCTCCTCCCCTCGGCGGCGGCGCGGAAAACGCACGCGCCTTCGCGGGTGTTCCCCGTAATCGCCGGGGTGATGAGGGGGGGGCTTCCTCCTGGCGCCGGACGGGAACAACCGGTCCGCGGGGAGGGCAACTCGCCTCCGATGTGGCAGGCCGGGTCCCCCGCCCCGGCTTTTTTTTCGCGGGAGCAACGAAGCGGGCGAAGAAATCCGTTCCTCCGCTAAATCCGTTCCTCCGCTTCGTCACTTCAGCGGCTGCGGGCGCGCGTGTTTTTTTCGGCCTTCGGATTTCCTTCGGGCCTTCGGAGGGCGAATTTCGGATCTCCGCGCCGGCGGGAAGCCGGGCCGCCCCGCTTTTTCACGCGCCGGCGGTGATGCGGATTTTCGGCAGGGGAAAAACCGGCGGCGGCGACCGGGACAAAAAAAACAACCCGGAAGGTGGTCGGAACGACCACCCTCCGGGTTGAGAAAGGTGGCGGACCGGACAACCAACAAACCGGTCCACCACACGCTGACCCCAACCACTGCAACCAACCAATCTCCCTCAGCCCTTTGGCGTAAGAGTCATCAGCATCCAGCCCCGAGTCCCCCCAAACTGCGTGTCCACGACCGGGACGGGACTGCTTCGCCGGTCGCTCAAGTTACTAGCAGGATCAATGCCAACTTCACGGCGAAAGCGCCTTTTTCGACGGACTCCTCGATGCGGGCCGTGGCGTGTTCGTCCCGCGCCGCTGACAAAGACCTGCCGACAACCAAGCAGGTTTTGTGCCAATCGAGGGGGGAGACTGAATCCTCCTCGCGTCTGCTTTCGCTTTTTTTCGGGAGAGGAAGCTTTTCCCCGCCGACGGCGCCGGCCTCCCGCGGGCCGGGGTGAAGGAAGCGGCCGCCGAAGGGAGCCGCCCGGTAAACGGCGCGAAGAGGCGCCGCGCGGTGGGGTCATTTTTCGGGGCGGCAACGCGCCTGCTTCCGTCGGGAGGCGGGCGCCAGCTCGATGCCCACGGGGCAATGGTCCGAGCCCGTCACTTCGGCGCGAATGAAGGCGGCTTTCAAGCGGGGACGCAGGGCGGCGCTGATGAGGAAGTAATCAATCCGCCAGCCCACGTTGCGGGCGCGGGCGTTCCGCATCGGGCTCCACCACGTGTAATGGCCGCCGCCGGATTCAAATTCGCGGAAGGTGTCCACGAAGCCCGCCGCGAGAAAGGCGCTGAACCCGGCGCGCTCCTCGACGGTGAACCCGTGGTTGCGGATGTTGGCCCGGGGACGGGCGAGATCCCGTTCGGTGTGGGCCACGTTGAGGTCGCCGCAGAAGATGACCGGTTTGGCGGTTTCGAGCCGCTTTACATGGCGAAGGAACGCCCGGTCCCAGCGTTGCCGATAAGGCAGCCGGGCCAGATCCCGCCGGGCGTTGGGGGTGTACACGTTGACCAGAAAGAAATCGGGGAACTCCGCCGTGAGCACCCGCCCCTCACGATCGTGCTCGGGCTGCCGGATGCCGCGGGTCACCCGCAACGGGCGGACGCGGGTGAGGAGCGCCGTGCCCGCGTAGCCCTTCTTTTCCGCCACGTTCCAATGGGTGGCGTATTCGGCGGACCAGAGCGGTTCGAGAGCGTCCGGATCGCAACGGGTCTCCTGCAAGCAGAGCAGGTCCGGCGCTTCCGCCGCCAGATAATCCAAAAATCCCTTGCGCAGGGCGGCCCGCAGGCCGTTCACGTTCCACGAAATCAGCTTCATCCGGCGCAGGGTAGGGCAGCGGAAGCACCCCGCCAAGGCGGAGCGGTCCGTCTCGCGGGGCACGGCGCGGCGGCAACGGGATTGGCTGGTGGCGTGGGGGAAACCGCGGTATAAATCGGGGCGGCGGGCCCGTAGCTCAGTGGTTAGAGCAGGCGACTCATAATCGCTTGGTCGGGGGTTCAAATCCCTCCGGGCCCACCAGCCCGCCTGAGGGATTCAGTTTTTCCGACAGGTTCCCAATCAAACTCGAAACATCATTGAGGCCGATATGAAAAGCGGACCCGCGGCGCGCAGGAAGGGCGCAAAGCATCCCGGGGCTGGAGGCCGGTTTTCCCCATCCGGCGTTTTTCGACAGGCTTTCAGTGGGGGACGGGAGCGAGCTTCACCGCGGCCGCCGCCCGCGGCGCCAGGGTGACCGGCCAGCCGCCTTTTTCCGGGGCTAATTGCCGTCCGGAGAGCAGCTCTGTCGCGGTGACGCGGGCCGGCAGTTTCAGTCCGGTCACGCGAAGCCGTCCGCGCCGGGACCGCTCGGAATCGTTGAGGAGGGTGAAATACATCGTGCCGGACGCGTCGGGGCCGAAGCGTTCCACGAGCAGATGGGAGTTGTCGCAGACCGCCGCCGTCACCGGTTCCCAGCCCGCCTCGGCCACCCGCCGGATCACGGGGATGTATTTTTTGAACAAGGAGCGGTCCCGGTTGTACCAGGCGGGATTTTTCCAATACGGATTTTCCGCGGCATTGTGGCTGAACATGGAGGGCAGAAATCCGTAGAACAGGCTTTGTTGAAAATAACGCTCCACCCAGTGCGGCGTGAACCGGTCATAATCGGTGTTCATCAGCAATAAATAAGGCTTCGCGCCGCACAGGGTGCGCCATAAACAGAGGCGGGCGTCCGGGACCGGTTGATACTTGCCGTTGCGCATCCAGTCGGTTTCCGTTCCCATCACGTCCAGCCAGGGGCAGAGAAAGCCGAAACGATGGGGCACGCTGTTGGCGAACATCAAACCGCCCGCCCGGTGAACATCCTCGCTCATCCAGCGGGTGAATTCATAGACCGCCAGCCCCTTGAACAGGGCCGGTTGGCGGGTGTCCGTGGCAAACGTCAGCGGCACGGTGGTATAACGAAAATGTTCCCGCCGAAAATTGAGTTCCGCCGTGACGTAGCCCTCCAACGAATCGAGATATTCCCCGTCGCGACGCGGCCCGGTGGCGCGGCCATACGCCTGTTTTTTGATCGTGTCGTTCCAATAGACCGTGGCGGCGTTGGGGCGGGCGGGCAGATGGGGATTCGGGTTGAGACTCCAGACGGCGCCGTTGGCCCACGGGGTGTTGCGGAAGACGAGGGCCGGATGCCCGTTTGCTTCATACATGGCCGCGGCGCGGGAAACCTGGGCCATTTGACGTTTTCGCCCCGAACCGCTCCGGGCGTATTGATCGCGGATTCGCACCGCCTCCGCCTCCGTCCGGGGCAGGTGGGGATCCATCGCCATCCACCAGGTCATCGGCTCCGTATATCGAAAGCTCAAGATGTCATGAGCATCGTCCCAGGCCACGTTGTTGATGCCTTCGTGATAGCGAAAGCCGAAATCCTCCCAGCCTTGGACGGTGCTGATGTCGGTGAACGGCATCCAGATGCCCTGCCGATGGGAGCGCACCTGGAAATAGCCGGGAAAAATATGCATCAATTTTTCCCACGCGGCGCGGAAACCCCATTGAGGCGCGAACCGGTAAACAACGAACCGGAACTCCGCGCCGCCGGGAAATTGCTCCGTATCCGGGACCAGCCCGAAATCGTAAGCGATGAAAAACTGTTGGGCGCCGGCGTGATAAACCAGACGATATTGCGCCGGTTTTCCCATGTCCAAGGCCAGAGCCAGGCCGGTCCGGTCATCATGAATCGCCGCCACGGGATAAACCGACATCGTGCCGGTGCTGCCGCAACGGACGGTGTTGACCCGGCTGAATTCGCCCCGCCCGCTGATCGGCCGGTGTCGCCGGATGTCGTCTTCCCACGTCCAGCCCGCCGCCTCGATCGGCAGGGCGAACAGCAGCAGGATGGCGCGGTCGGTTCCGCGCAGGTCGCGCAAGCGCCCCCGCACCGCCAGGTGATCGGGGTGCGTTTCCCATTTGGTCTCCAGCCGCAGGTCCAGCTCGGGGCAAACGTCGCCCGCGAAACCGAACAGGTCCGAATCCGCCGCCACGTCCCGCGCGAAGAAGCCGCCCGGAACGGGCCCGGCGCACGCGCGTCCGCCGATTTGGAGGTCCGTCACCCAATGCCCGCGCAGCTCCAGCGTGAGGCCATCCGCCGTGGTTCGCCGGGCCGGGGCGCCTTCGCGCGGGGCGGTTCCGGCGCCGCGTTGCATGGGAGTTCCTTGAAGCAGCACGGCGTCGCCGCCGGCCTTGATTTCCGTCACCCGGAGGTCATCGAACCAGACCCGCCCGGCGTGCCCGCGAAACAGGCAATGAAGCGTGAGGGATTTCACCGGTTTCGCGGGGATGAGGGTCAGCTCGCGCCGTTCCCAATCATGGGCGCCGGCGCTGAAGTCGGCCGTCTGTCCCCACAGCGGTGTGCCGTCGGCGTAAATGAGGTCCACGTAAAGCGAGTAACCGCGATCGCGCCCGCCATCCACCCCTTCCGCCCGGCTCCAGCCGCTGATGACCAGGGGCGCGGGCGTCGGTTGGTTCAGCGTCAGCGTTTGACTGGCGCCGCGCCATCCCTTCGCGTCGGGGGCCACGCAAAGCAGCGCGCGGGAGCCCCCCCGGCCGCCGGCCGGCGTGGGTTGAAATCCCTGCGGCGCTGCCCGCCAACCGGGGAAGGCATTGCCGCGCTGGATTTCGAAACCTGGATTGCGCAGCAGGTTGGCGGCGCCGGCGGAATCCTTCACCACCCGCCACACCGGCGGCGCGGCCGCCGTCTCGATCACGCCGAGCGCGCCGAGCGCGAGGGTCATTACAAGAGCTGTTTTCATTCCGGACATGCGGACGGCCTGCCCGGGCGGCAAGGCGTCGTGTTTGGGCAAGGATTGTTATTCGAAAGCGCGGGGCACGGGGGGCATTTGGGTGGTCAACGTGGGTGGGGTGAGACGACCGGCCTTGCGGTAATCGAAGGGGACAAAGCCGATTCGCGACGCCGGCGAGTCCGGGGCCAGCCGGAAGTCGTCGTGGAGCGGGTCGCGGAATTTCGGATCGGCCACGAGGGAGTGACGGTCGTGGCCGGTGGCGGCCCGCCATTCCGCCAGCGTCTGGTTGCCGGGGAACTTCACCGGTCCGGCCAGGTTCCAATAAAGATTGTCGTCCATGAGCAGCCGGTCGTCCGTCCAACGGCCGTTCATGAGCTGTCCCCGGTTGTAAACAACGAGGTTGCGCTCGAAGGTGAACGAGACGTGCGCCTCCTTGCGGGTGCGCTGGAGTTGATATAAACGCGCGAAGGCAAAGATGTTGTTCCGGATCAGATTTTCCCGGCCGTAGTGCTGGTGAAATCCGCCGGTCTTGGTGCGATAGACCAGGTTGTTTTCCATCACCACGCCGGAGGAGCCTTCGTCGGTATAAAGCCCCCAGCCGCCGTAGTCGAAGGCGTTCACGTCGTGGATGACGTTGAAGCTCACCGTGGTGCCGGGCGAGACCCCCAGCGTGTACACCGCGCCCATGTCGGACAATACGCCCTGGCCGAGGGTATGGAGATGGTTGTAGAGAACGCGGTTGTGGTGCGCGTGGCTGGAGGCGTAGCCCCAGATCCAGCCGATGCTGGTGGCGGAATAATAAAGGTCGTAAATCTCGTTGTGCTCGATGGTGTTGTAGGGCGAGTGCCCGATCCAGACTCCGATGGCCGCCGGGTGCAGCCGGCCGCCGTGGGCGATGGTGCAGTCCCGCACGAGGTTGTGGGAGCTGGTCGGTTCGGCGGCCCGGGCGGCGGCGCCCAAAGCCGCCCAATTTTTCAGCGCCGTGGCGCCGAGCTTCACGCCGCCCGCGCCCAGGTCCACCAGCTCGCAGGACTCGACCCGGTTGTCGTGGCACCCGTCACCGAAGGCCATCGCGTACGTCCCCACGTGGACGACGGCGCAACGCTGAAAGACCACGTTGCGCGCGCCGGTGGCGCTGATCGCGCCGTCCAGATTGATTTCCGCCTGCGGAACGACCTGGCCGGTCCGGGGGATGGGCCAGGCGGCGTGGGCAAAGGTCAGCCCCTCGATCCGCACGTCCCGCACGGCGGAGTCGGCGTCCGGGCCGCCTTGGATCACCAGCAACCGGGGCAGCCGGGGCGCGATGACCTCGGTGTTGTCCGGCGTTTCCCCGGGCCGGGGCAGGTAGGTCAGCTCGCCGCTGACCCGGTCCAGGTACCATTCGCTCGGCGCGTCGAGGGCTTCCTTGACGTTCTCGACCAGATAACGGTGGCCCGGCTGGAATTTGCCCCAGGCCGACAGACTGGGGCCGGTGCCGAAGAAGCGCACTTCATCGCCGGTGACCGATTTGACCGGCAGGCGGGACATCGTCCAGTTGTGAAAGGCCAGCACCTCGACATCGTGCAAGTTGTGCCAATCCGCGTGAATCTCCCCGTTCGCGAAGCGGAACCGGTCCACGCCCGGGCCCCGCGCCTCGGAGGTGCGCTCCAGCGCGCCGGCGATGTGGTAATAGCCGTGCTCCGGCAAACGCGGGCGGGGCCGGCGCTGGCCGTTCACGAAGAGCTGGGTGAAATGCCATTTTCCGGCCGCCACCTCGGGCAGCTTGACCCGCCAGCGTCCGTCGGCGCCCACCTGCCAGCCGGTCACGCGCACGCCGCCGCTCAGGACGGGCCGTTCGTTCCGGTACGCCCGCCACACCGTGCCGCTGTCGGCGGGCTCCAGCGTCCACGGTTGCGTCAAACGGTACACGCCGCCGCGCAGATGGATTTCGGGGCGGGGGGCGCTGGCCGGGGGCGAAGAAGCCCGCCGCCACGAACGCAGCGCCTGTTGCGCGCGGGCCGGCGTGGCAAAGGGACCGTCCGCGCCGTCGGCGGCGGGCGCGGGGGAACGACCGGACCAGGCATCGTTGCCGTTCGGGGCCACGTACCACACTTGTCGGTCCGTCGCGCCCCGGGTCGGCCAGGCCAGCGCCAACGCGCAACCCGTCGCCATCAGAAAGGATTTCATGCGGCCAGTCTCCGTGTCGCCCGGGAAACCGCAAGCAAAAGCCGCCGGCCCAGGCCGTTCCGGTCCGGGGCGGTTTTCTTCCGGCGCTGGCGCGAACGGGGCGGCGGTGCGATAGTGAGGATCGGAACCGGGGTTCGCCTCGCCTTCGGTTTCGCGATTTATGTGGGAGCAGCCGACAGATTCCGGGAGGGCAGGAAAGCCGTTTCTCAAACGCTGGGCCATCACCACCCTGGCGGTGTTGATCGCCGCCAACGTGGTTCCCGGCATCAGCTACGTTTCGTGGGGCGCGCTGCTGGCCGCGTCCCTGCTGCTGGGATTGCTGAACGCCTTCCTCCGTCCGGCGTTGCTCATTCTGTCGCTGCCGCTGCTCATCTACTCCCTCGGGCTGTTCGCGCTGGTGATCAACGCCGTGCTGCTGGCCCTGGTGGGCGCCCTGGTGCCGGGGTTTCACGTGGCCGGATTTTGGCCGGCTTTTTGGGGCGCGTTGCTCATCAGCATCGTGTCCCTTGTCACCCGTCTCCTCACGTGGCGTGGCGTGCGGTTCACCCTCGAAGCCCCCCGGACCGCCCCGTCCCGGCGCGACGAGCCGCCCCGTCCGCCTCCGCCCGGCGACGGCCCCATCATTGACGTTTGATGGGAGGGGGAGGTGAAATCCGAAATCCGAATCCCGGAATCCGAAAGGAAAGCGCGCGCGCCCGGCGGGTTGGAAATCCGCGCTACGGAGGGACGCCTTTCTTTCGGAATTCGGAATTCCTTCGGCCCTTCGGATTTCGGGTTTCGGATTTCCTTTCCTCACACCGGCAGCAGCAGGGTGATGCTGGTGCCGCGGCCGGGGCGGGAGAGGATGCGGAGGCGGCCGCCGTGGGCTTCGATGACGCGGGTGACAATCATGAGCCCCAGGCCGGTCCCGCCCGGTTTGGCGGAGCTGAGCAGGGATTGAAAGGCCCGGCGGCGCTGGGCGGCGGAGATGCCCAGGCCGGTGTCGCCGAAGCTGACGGCCACCTGGCGCGGCGCGCCGTCGTTCTTCCGGCCCACGGCGCGGGTGGCCAGCCGCAGGACGCCCCCTTCCGGCATGGCTTCGAGGGCGTTGAGGGTGAGGTTGAGGAAGGCCTGTTCGAGCTGGGTGGCGTCGGCCAGCACGGGGGGGAGGTCGTCGGCCAGGCGGCGTTCGAGCCGCACCCGCTGGCGGGCGAGCTTGTGGCGGATGAGCAGGGCGAGGTCGTCCACCAACTGGTTGACGTTGACCGGTTCGAGGCGTGGCTCGCTGTGGCGGGCGAAGTCGAGGATCTGTTCCACGATCCGGTTCAGGTGGTCCATCTTCTCATGGATGAGGCGCACGTCCCGCCCGCGGGGATCGGCGTCGGGGAAACGCAGGTCCAGCGACTGGAACAGCATTTTCATCACCGTGAGCGGGTTGCGGATTTCGTGGGCCACCTCGGCGGCCAGCAGGCCCAGCGCGGAGAGTTTCTCGTTCTGGCGGAGCTGTTCCTCGAGGGTGACGATGCGTTCGTAGAGGCGGGCCTTTTCGATGGCGAGCCCCGAGAGGTCGGCCAGCGCGCCGAGGATGCGGATTTCCTCGTTCGAGAAATGGTGCCGCGCGCCGGTGTACACGCTCAGGGTGCCGATGACTTCGTCGCGATGCCGCAACGGCACGCTCAACAGCGAGACCAGCCCCTCTTCGCGGGCGACTTCCGCGCTCTGGTAGCGGCCGGCGCTCTGGACGTTTTCCACCTGCAACGGCTTGTGCCGGCGGACCACCGAGCCGAGGAGGCTGTCGGCCAGGTGCAGCCGGGGTTTGTTGAGGTAGGCGGGGCCGGCGCCGTGGGAGGCGCGCAGGTCGAGCCATTCGCCGGTGGCGTCGAGCATCAGCAGGGCGCACACCTTGGCGTGCATCAGGGCGCAGGCCTCGCGGGTGACGGCCTGGAGGGCCTCGTCGAGGACGAGGGTGGAGTTGATCGTCTGGCCCACCTTGACGAGCGCCGCGAACAGCTCGGCCTTGAGGCGCAGTTGTTCGTACAGCCAGGTGTGATGCACCACCCGCGCCGCCTGGGTGGCCAGTTCCTCGAGGAGTTCTTGGTCGGCGGCGGTGAAGGCGCCCCGGCGGTCGGAGTCCACGTTGATCACGCCGCGCAACTGGCCGGCCACCTCGAGCGGCACCGCCAGTTCCGAGCCCACCCGGGGCCGCAACGGCACGTAGCGGGGATCGCGCGACACGTCGTCCACCCGGGCGGGCCGGCCGGTGCGGGCCACCCAGCCGGTGAGTCCTTCGCCCACCTTCAGGCGCAGGCGTTCGGCCCCGCCGGGCAGGCCGTGGGTGGTCTGGATTTCGAGGAAGCCGGTGTTCGGGTTGATGAGCACCACCGAACCGCTGCTGGCGCGCGTGAGGCGGACGGCCTCGCGCAGGATCAATTCCAGCGCGGGCTGCGGCTCCAGGGTGGCGTGGATGCGCTGGCTGACCTGATACAGCAGCTTCAGCCGCTCGTATTCCGCGCGCAGATCCTCGGGCGACTTCATGGCGTCAACGCACCCGGCGCAGGAGCAGGATGCCGGTGGCGGCGAAGGTGACGTTGGGCAGCCAGGCCGCCAGCCACGCCGGCAGATAACCGCCGGTGCCCAGGGCCAGCGACAGCCGGCTGAGGATGAAGTAGGCGGCGGCGATGAAGATGCTGGCCGCCACGCCCACGAACACGTTGCGCCGGCCCGAGGCCATGCTGAAGGGCAGGGCGATGAGCACCACCACCAGGCAGGTCCACGGCTCGGCCAGCCGCGCGTGCAACTGGGTCGCCAGCTTGGCGCGGTCCGGCCCGGAGAGGCGGGGGTGGAGGCGCTGATAATTGAGGATCTGGCGCAGCGACAACTGCGGGCGCTCGGCGGCGTCCATGTTGCTCAAATGGCTGAAGACGATCTCGCTGTCAATCTGCTCCGGGGTTTCGGTCAGTTCCGGCACCACCAGGCGGTTGGTCTCGCCCCGCTGATAATCGGCGTTGGGCGGGGGGCTGACGCGCAGTTGGCGGGCGTTCAAAAAGACCCAGACCCGGTTGGTGTAAACGGCCTGGGCCGCCACGATCCGGCGCCGGGCGCCGTTTGGCTCGTCCCAGACCACGTTCGGCGCCCACATGGTCCCGGTCTTGCGGTCATAAAGGCCGATGTTCCAGATGCGGCGCTCCGCCTCGTTGAAGAAGGCCAGGTTGCGCACCCAACGGGCGTTGCGGGCGCGGGTGACCCACTTGCCGCCGCGGGCCAGGACTTCGTTGGCCACGTCCAGGCTGCGCGGCGCCCAGTATTCGCTGATGACGAACAGCAGGCCGGTAAGGAACAGGCCCACCAACAGGTAGGGCAGGGAGAGCCGCCACAGGCTGATTCCGGCCGCCCGCATGGCGGTGAGTTCCTGGTGCCGGGCCAGGTTGGTCAGCGCGTAGAGCACCGCCAGCAGCAGCGCCACCGGGATCACCGTCACCATCAGCTCGGGGGTGCGAATGAGGTAGTAGAGCACCACGTCGCCGAAGGAGAGGTTCAGCTCCCGGTAGAAATCCATCTTCCCCAGCAGATCGAAGATCGTCCACAGCAGGAAGAAGCCCCCCAGACAATAGACCAGCGGGATCAACAGCTCGCGCAGCAGATGGCGGTCGAGCAAGCGCATCGCGCGAAATAGTCCGGAGCCGCCCGAGACCTGTCGAGTGTGGAATGGAAAACGACCGGGATCCCGCCCTCCGTCCGCGCCTGTTTCCGGGGGATTCGAACGCTCTTTTCCGGCCTTCCCGCGCCGGGAAACGGGGCGCCGAATTTAGAATTTGCCCGGGCCGGAACGGACCGTTATCGTGCGCTCTCATGCGCACCAACTGGAGGCAGAACGTCATCCCGTGCCGGGAGGAGAGCGGCCCGCCGGGGTGGAGTGGGGGAGGGAAAGCCCCATGACGTGGTTGCCGATCGTGGGGCGCGAGCTGCGGGTGACGGCCCGACAAGGGCGGCATTACTGGGGCCGGATGGTTTTCGCGGCGCTGGCCCTGGGGGTGGGAATGTTCGTCTTCAGTTCGTTTGGCTACGGTTCACTGCCGTCGTCACTGGGGCGGATGATGTTTGGCGCCCTGGCGTGGTTGGTATGGCTTTATTGCGCGACGGCGGGCGCCCGATTGACGGCGGACGCCCTCAGCGCCGAGCGGCGTGAGGGGACGTTGGGGCTGCTGTTTCTGACCGATCTCCGGGGGTATGACGTCGTGCTGGGCAAGTTCGCGGCCGGCTCGCTGAACGCGCTGTACGGTGTGCTGACCACCGTGCCGGTGCTGGCCCTGCCGCTGTTGCTGGGCGGGGTGGCGATGACGCAGGTGGGGCGCGTGGTGGCGGCGCTGCTGGCCACTCTGTTTTTCTCCCTGTCGGCGGGGATCTTCGTGTCATGCTGGTTTGAGAACGGCCTCCGGGCCAGGGGCGCCACCCTGTTGGTGCTGATGGCGGTGATCCTGGGCCCTTTTGGGGTCATGCTGCTGCCATTTTTGGGGGAGGGGCCGCAGCCTTCGGAGCCGAATTTCTGGCTGGCCATGCCGAGCCCCATGATGGCGCTTTCCCTGGCCACCACGCCTCCCGCGGCCGGCAAGCCGGACGAGATTTATCTTCCTTCCCTGGCCTGCGCGGCGGGACTGGGCATGCTGTTTTTGCTGGGGGCTTGCGTGGTCCTGCCCCGGGTGTGGCGGGCCGTGCCCCGGCTGTTGCCGACACGCACCCCAGCCGCGTCCCGTCCGCTCGTTGCCGAACGAGAGGCCGGGGTGGCCTGTCACCGTCGGCTGCTGGAGATCAATCCCTTTTACTGGCGGACCTCTCGTTCGCGCCTCGGCCCTCTGTGGGTGTTGCTGGTGTTTCTGTTGTTGGGGGTGTTGTGGGGCTGGTTCACCGGGGGGGCGGACTTGGGGCGGGATCCCGGTTGGGCGATCACTTCGGCGTTGTTGCTGGGATTGGTGTTCAAGGTGTGGATTGTCCTGGCCGCCGCCCGGCCGCTGGCCGAGGAACGCCGCACCGGTTCGATGGAGCTGCTGCTGAGCACGCCGCTGACGGTGCGGCAGATCGTCGGCGGTCAGTTGCGCGCGTTGGGACGGCGGTTTGGAGCAGTCTTTCTTCTGTTGTTACTGGCGAACCTCGGGTTGTGGAAGATGGCCGTCGAACACACCTACGGCGATCACGATCTGTTGAACTGGATGGCGGTGTGTCATGTGGCGGCCCTGGGGGTTGACAGTCTGGCGCTGGCGCTGTTGGGAATGTGGGCGGCCCTGCGCGCCAGAAATGCCAGCCAAGCCGCGGGAACCGCCTTTTTCCGGGTGGTCATCCTGCCGGGTGTGGTATTGGGGGGAACGCTCATGCTGATAATGGCGCTGGGGTGGGATCGCCTGCTGGGCCATGTCTCCGACCTCGAATTGCTGCTGGGGTTTTATCTGCTGTGCTTCGTCAACAATCTGTTCTGGCTGGGGCATGCCGTCCACCGGTTGCGCACGCGGTTCCGGGAAGCCGCGACCCAACGGTTCACGCCCGGTGGCGGTTGGTTCCTTCGGCGTTCGCGCGCGTGAGCCGCGGCTTGTCCCGGGCGGGGAAGTGGGGTTGAGTCGGGGCGCTCGCTTTCGAAGCAGAACGGGAAGATTCAGTCCATGACCCTGTGGCCCATCGTGACTCGTGAGTTGCGCGTCAAGGCGCGCACCGGGCGCCTGCGCCGGGGGCGGGTGCTCATGGCGGCGGTGGCGCTGCTGGTGGTGTTCTGGATGATCCTGCTGCCGGAATGGAGCGGCGCCTGTCTCCCGCCCCAGGTGGCCCTCACGGCCTGCTTCAGTCTCGCGTTTTGGGTGGCGTGGTTCGCCGGGGCCGCCTTGACCACCGACAGCTTCAGCCGGGAATACCGCGAGGGCACCCTGCGCCTGCTGTTTCTGAGCCACCTGCGGGGCGGGGAAATCGCGCTGGGCAAGCTGGTTTCGAACACGCTCACCGCCGCCGGCATCCTGCTGGCCGCCGTGCCGATGCTCTGCCTCCCGGTGATGCTTGGCGCCGCCCCGCCGGCGGTGGTGTTTCGGCTGGCAGTCAGCCTGCTGAACGCCCTCATCTTTTCCGCCGCGCTGGGCCTGCTGTTTTCCAGTTCAACCCACAGCGGACGGCGGGCGCACGGCTTCGCCACCTTGCTGTTGATTTTCCTGCTGCTCGGCACTCCTTTTTTCGCGCGACTGAGTTCCCTGCCCGTTTGGGGAGGATGGTTTCAACCGTTGCTCTGGTTGTCTCCTGTTTGGACTCACACCGTCGCGTGGGGAAACGGGTCCGGGGTGGGGTGGGGGCCGGGAGGAGTGTCGCCCCTCGGCCCGGATTTCTGGCCGGCGGTCGCCACGCAACAAGGCGCGGCGCTGCTGATGGCGCTGCTGGCGGGGGCCGTCGCCGCCCGGCGCAGCGTGGAACGGCCCGCCGGCAAACTGCGTCGGGGCTGGCGCGAGCGCTGGCGACTGTGGCAGTTGGGCGCGCCCGCCACCCGCGCCGCCCGGCGGCGGCTGCTGCTGGATCGCAACCCGTTCACCTGGCTGATCTGTCGCTACCGTTTTCGTCCGCTCTGGCCGTTGGTGCTGGTGGGGGCGCCGCTGGCCGGTTTACTGGGAATGCATCTGCTTTTTCCGTGGGAAATGGAGTTGTCTTCCGCGCTGCTGTTCGCCGCGATTTTGATGCACGCGTTGGTGCGTTTCCACATGGCGGCCGAGTCCGTCAGTCCGCTGCTCACCGAACGTTTGAGCGGCACCCTGCCGCTGTTGCTGAGCACGCCGTTGCGCAACCGGGATTTCATGCAGGGCCAATGGCAGGCCATGCGGCGACAATTCGGGCCGGCGCTGGGGCTGACCCTGCTGGTCACGCTGGCGCTGGTTTACGTGATTCCGGAACCACGCGGCGCCGCGTTCGCCTGGCTGCTCGCTCTGCTGGCCTGTGCCTGGCTGTTGATGGACTTCCGGGCGCTGACGTGGGTGGGCATGTGGTGCGCCACCTGGCGCAAGAAGCCGCGTCGCGCGGCCGGCAATGCCGGTTTTCTCATTCTGGCGTTGCCGTGGTTGATCGTCATGACGGGCGCTTTTTTCTGGTCGTTCCTGGTGGCGTTTCTTTTTTCCGGCATGCCCTCCTTGGTTCCCCCCGGGTGGAAGGATTATCTGCCCTTGCTCATCTGGATCGTGATCGTGGGAAGCAATCATCTTTTCTGGACCGTTTTGAGCCGTCGCATCCTGCGCTTCCGCCTGCGCCAGTGGGTGAGTCGCCCCC
The DNA here is from genome assembly GCA_964601985.1 of uncultured Verrucomicrobiota bacterium. Lineage (GTDB taxonomy): Bacteria > Verrucomicrobiota > Verrucomicrobiia > Limisphaerales > J093 > J093. The sequence goes on along the minus strand of CAZRPT010000215.1, from coordinate 8,031 downwards.
TCCCGAAAGAGGACGAATGATGCCATCACCGAAAACCGTTCGGCGCATGAGCGGGAGGAATGAGGGCCGGCCCGCGAGGGGGAAATGCTGAAATCCGGGGGACCGAAGGACCGAAGGAAATCCGAAGGCCGAAATCCGAAGGTCCTCTCCGCGGCCGCCGGGGCGCTGAGGCGACGCCCTCCCCGCAGCGCCGGCCGTCCGCCGGCCCAGCGTCCGGCCCCGCGGGGCTTCGTCTTGGCGGACGAATCCCTTTCGCTCCCCCGCGCGGTGCGGCGGTTTTTGCGGCAAAGTCTTGCCACCGGGTGGCCGGTTCGGGTTAAGCTGCGGGTTCATGGTTGAAGGGCAACGGACAGTAAGAGGTGGCCGCGCCCGGCGGACGAGACAGGGTCGGGCGCGAGATTTTTCGGTGGAGGCGGGACGGTGAAGCGACGCGTGTCCATTCGGTCCGCCATCGCGCGGTTTTCCGGCCGGTTGCCCGAGCAGACGCGCGGCATCGTGATGACCGTGGTGTTCGGGCTGGGGGCCGGGCTCGCGGCGACGGTGTTTCAGTTGAGCGTCCAGTTCATGTATGAAAACACCATCGAACGCGCGGCGGCGCTTTCGAAGGGGGAGTTCGTCCTGTGGTCGCTGGCCCTGCTGGTGGGGGTGACGCTGGCGGTGGGCTGGCTGTTGAGTTCGTTTTGCAAGGAGGCGGCGGGCAGCGGCATTCCGCAGCTCAAGATTGCCTTTTGGAAGGATTTCGGTTTCGTGCCGTGGCGCACGGTGTGGGTGAAGTACGTGGCCGGCGTGTTGAGCGTGGGCGGCGGGTGCAGTCTGGGCCGGGAAGGGCCGTCGGTGCAGATCGCGGGCGGTCTGGCGTCGAACCTGGCCGGCTTGATGGGCGAGCCCAAGCAGCGGCGGCGGCTGGCCTCGGCGGCGGGCGCGGCGGCGGGGCTGGCGGCGGCCTTCAACACTCCCCTGGCCGCCACCACGTTCGTGCTGGAGGAGATCATCGGCGATTTGAACAGCCGGCAGCTGGGCGGGGTGCTGCTGGCGTCGGTGCTGGGGGCGTTCATGGTGCACGCGTTGGTGGGGCCGCAGCCGGCGTTCATCCTGAGCGGGGTGACGGCGCCGCATTGGCAGGGGTATTTGCTGACGCCGGTGGTGGCGGCGCTGGGGGCGCTGGTGGGGGCGTGTTTTCACGGGGGAACCATCCGGGTGCGGGCGTTTTACCGGGGGATGAAGCGGATGCCGTTGTGGATGCGGCCGGTGTTCGGGGGCTTGATCACCTGGGCGGCGGGAAGCCTGGTGTTCTGGCACACGGGGCATCTGGGGGTGTTTGGGCTGGGGTACGATGATTTGTCGGCGGCGCTGGATCATCAGTTGGTGTGGCAGGTGGCGTTGTTGTTGCTGGTGACGAAGCTGGCGGCCACGGTGGCGTGTTACGGGTTCGGCGGGTCGGGCGGCATTTTCGCGCCGACGTTGTTTCTGGGCGCGATGGCGGGGGCGGCGATGGCGGGGCTGGCGGGGCAGGTGATTCCGCTGACGCCGGGCGATCAGGTGGCGCTGGCGGTGGTGGGGATGGCGGCCTGTTTGAACGCGGTGGTGGGCGCGCCGGTGACGGGGATTTTGATCGTGTTCGAGATGACGCACGAGTTCGCGCTGGTGCCGGCGTTGATGCTGGGCGCGCTGGTGAGTTCGGCCATCAGCCGGCGGTTGTATCCGCACACGTTCTACGACGCGCTGTTGCTGCAGGACGGCCACCGGCTGGACCGGGTGATTCCGCCGCGCGATTTGCACAGCTGGCAGCAGCTGCCGATCTCCGCCATCGCCAATTTTCAACCGGTGGTGGTGCGCGATTTGTCGCCGGAGGCGTTGAAGGAGCTGCTGGAGAAACATCCTTACGAGCGCTGGCCGGTGGTGCAGGAGGGCAGGCCGGTGGGCGTGCTCCGGCGGGATGAGGCCGAGGAGGCGCTGGCCGAGAATCGTCCGCCCCGGCTGGAGGAGGTGGTCACCTGCCAGCCGCATCAAACCATCCAGGAGGTGGAGGGCGGCCTGATTACTTCCTCCGCCAACATGGTGGTGCTGCACGACGCCGAGGAGGGCAAGGTGATCGGGCTGGTGACGCTGCACGATCTGTTGCGCGCCCAGGTGGCGCTCAGCCAGAAACGCCACGCGGGTTAGCGCCGGGTGGGGGATCCCGGCCCGCAGGCGGGGGGCGTCGGGCGTCCTTTCCGCGGGCCCGTCCGCGGCGGGATGGCCCGCTTTTCCGCCCGGCTCTTGCCGGAGGGGGGCGGTTTTCCCCGTTCTTTTTCCGAAATGTTTTTCGCGCTTCCCGGCGGCGGGGAAAAAAGCGCGAAAAAGGACTTGCAATTCCGGGAAGAGTTTTCGAAAACCGTCTCCGGTTGCCTTGTGATAGTTTCGAAGGACAGACTATCGACGCTCGGTCTTGGGGAGCGTCTGTTGCGTGCTGGCTTGTTGACGGAGCCCCAGCTGGAGCTGGCCCGGCGTGAGCAGCGGCAACGGGGACACGCCCTGAGCAAAGTGGTCGTGGATCTGGGGCTGGTTTCCCCGGATCGGGTGGCGGAGTTCCTTGCCGATCAGGCCTTTACCGAGCGGGTGGATTTGAACGAGGACACCGTGGACGTCACCGCGGTGGAACTCATTCCGCGCGAGATCGCCCGCGAGTACCGCCTGCTTCCCATCGGTCAGGAGAACGGCACGCTGGTGGTGGCGATGGCCGATCCCTACGACATCCGGGCCATTGACCGGGTGCGCCAGATCACCGGCCTGAATCTCCGCATCGTGGCGGCCACCGAGCATGACATCATGGACCAGATTGACCGGCTGGACGCGAAGGTGGAGGACGTCCAGGAGTCCATTGATCAGATCATCGAAAACCGCGAGCGGGAGGCGGAGCTGTACGGCCCGCAGGGGGCGGATCTCGACAAGCTGGCGGAGGAGTCCGAAAGCGACGCGCCGACCGTGATGCTGGTGAGCCAGATCATCAAGCGGGCGGTGGAGCGGGGCGCGAGCGACATTCACTTCGAGCCGGAGGAGCGGTTGATGCGGATCCGGTTCCGGGTGGACGGGGTGTTGCAGCCGGACATTTTGATTCCCAAGAGCGTCATGCCGCTGGTCACGGCGCGGATCAAGGTGATGGCGGAGCTGGACGTCTCCGAGAACCGGGTGCCGCAGGACGGGCGGGCCTCGGTGATCATCGGCCGGCGCACGTATCATTTGCGGGTCTCCTGCCTGCCCACCGCCTACGGGGAGAGCGCGGTGCTGCGTATCTTGAGCAGCGGCGCCCAGTTTTTGAAGCTGGCCAATCTCGGCATGGCGGAGGACGTCGAGACGGCGCTGCAATCCGCCATCCAGCATCCGCACGGCGTCATCATCGTGACCGGCCCGACCGGCAGCGGCAAGTCCACCACCCTCTACGCGGTGTTGCGGGAGGTCTGCACGGGCGAGCGGAGCATCTTCACGCTGGAGGACCCCATCGAGTACCGGATGCAGGGGGTGCGCCAGACGCAGATTCGCGACGAAGTGGGGCTGACCTTCAGCGCGGGGTTGCGCTCGCTGCTGCGGCAGGACCCCGACGTGATGCTCATCGGCGAAACGCGCGACACCGAGACCGCCCAGCTCATGGTGCGGGCCGCGCTGACGGGGCACCTGGTCTTCACCACGCTGCACACCAACGACGCGCCCGGCGCCCTGCCGCGGTTGATGGACATGGGCGTGGAGCCGTACCTGCTGCCGGACAGTCTCATTGCGGTGCTGGGGCAGCGGCTGGTGCGGCGGCTGTGCCGCCATTGCCGGCGGCCGGTCGAGGAGCCGGAGCAGGTGTTCGAGAAGCTGAAGCTCAAGCGGCCGGAATCGCCCCTCAACCTCTGGTCCGCCCAGGGGTGCGCCCAGTGCGGCGGGGCGGGATACCGCGGGCGGCAGGGCATTTTCGAGCTGATGAACATTGATCAGCGTTTTCACGAACCGATCGTCCGCCGCGCCGGCGCGCCGGAATACGCCCGGCTCGCCCGCGAAGGCGGCATGCGGACGATGTTCGAGGACGGCATCCGCCAGTCCCTGCTGGGGGTGACCACGATTCAGGAGGTGTTCCGGGTGACCCGGTGCGTGAACGATTGAGCCCGCCATGCAGACCTACCTCTACACCGTCGTCAATCAGCAGGGCCGCCGCATCAAGGGCCGGCTGGCGGCGGCTGACGAGGCCACGCTGGAGAAACGGTTGCGCAGCATGGGCCTCTGGCTCATGGAGGCGCGGGTGGAGGAGGGCGCGGCGGAAAAGCCGGCCCGGCAGCGGAAGCCCGTTTTCCGGCGGGGCAACCGCCGGGAGCTGATTGATTTCTGCACCCTGATGAGCGTGCAGCTGCGGGCCGGCGTGCCGATGATCACGGCGTTGGAGACCGCCGGAGCGGATTCGAAGAACCCCCGCTATCGCAAGACGATCGCCGAGGTGGCGCGGATGGTGGAGAGCGGGGAAACCCTGCACGAGGCCCTGCGGCGTTTTCCGGCGTGCTTCCCGGTGTACCTCACCAGCCTCGTGCGCGCGGGCGAGGACAGCGGCACCCTGCCGGACACCTTCGGCGAGCTGAAGCGCTACCTCGAATGGCAGGAGTCCATCATCTCCGACGTGAAGCAGGCCACCATTTACCCCACCATCGTGCTGATCTGCGTGGGCCTGTTCGTGCTGGGGTTGTTCAGTTTCGTCATCCCGAAGTTCGAGAAACTGCTCTCGGTGGCCGGCGCCGATCTCCCGGGCATTACCAAGGTGGTGTTCGGGCTGGGGGATTTCGCCCAGCGCACGTGGTGGATCTGGCTGATCGGGCTGGTGGTGGTTCCGCTGGTGATCCAGATTTTGAAGGTCAAGATTCACGCCTTCGGGGTGGCGTATGACCGGGTCAAGTTCAAGGTCCCCCTGTTCGGCGAACTGAACCGGATTCTGGTCATGGCCCGGTTCGCCCACAACCTGAGCATGCTCTACCGCTCCGGCATCGTCATCGTAAACGCCCTCAAGCTTTGCGAGGACCTCCTGCGGAGCGACCTCATGACCGACGTGCTGGGGGACATCCGCCAGCGGGTGATGGCCGGCGAGACGATGAGCGAGGCCTGCCGGAAGCATCCGGTGTTTCCCCCGTTGGTGATCCGCATGATCGCGATGGGCGAGCGCACCGGCTCGCTCGACATGGCGCTCGACAACGTGGCGGGCTACTACAACACCGTCATCCCCCGCCGGATCAAACAAATCTTCAGCATCGCCGAGCCCATGCTGATCCTGTTTTTGGTGGGCATCGTGGGCTGCGTGGCCCTGGCGGTCTTCCTGCCCATCTTGTCGCTGATGTCCGCCGCCGGGCAGAGATAGAGATTTTTTCGCAACCAACAAAGGAAAGGGAAGGAACATGAACCAGACAAACCACTTCAACGATTCCCGACGAAGAAGGCCGCCGGGCGCGCGCCCGGGCCGGGGGGGCTTCACCACCCTGGAACTCATCGGCATTCTGGCGGTCATGGTGCTCCTCTCCGCCGCCGTGGCGGAGCGGGTGTTTCACCGGCTGCGCGAAGAAGCCCGCAAGGCCGAGAAGACCTCCCTGGAAGGGATGGCGGAGGCCTTGAAGTCCCACATCCTCGAGGCCCGCCGGATTCCGGCGATCGAGGATTTGGACGAGTTCATCGCCGAGGAGCTCGAGGTGCCGGTCCAGCGCATCCGGAACAACCGTCCCGGTTTCGCGCGCGTCTTTTTGTACGACCCCGCCTTCAAGGTGGGAAACGACGCGCCCCCGCCTTACGTCCAGGGGGTGGAGGGATCGAAGGAGCCGCGGAATCCGCGGGTGTTGATCCTCTCCCGGCTGGACGGCGAGGTGCCCGACCAGCGCCCGTTTGACACCCTCTGGGACACCCCGGAAAAGACCCTTCCTCCCGGCTGGAGCGGCGACGCGGAGGATTTGTTCATCCAGCGCATTGATCTGCGCGAGTTGTTCCACCGGGTGGTCCTGGCCAGCACCGACGGCACGGCCGGCGCTCCCTACGACATCGCCAGCTCCTCCGTGCAGACGATCTCCCCCGGGGGACGGAAGGACCTGTGGATTCTGGATGGAACCCCCATCACCTTCTACTACCAGAATTCCGAACTCCAGGCCCGCGAATTTCTTCGCCACGACGTCAGCTTCGCCTTTGAAGAGGGCCGCTGGAACCGCCACGCCGTGTACGGCTCGGGCGGCTGGCATCAGCCCTTCGGGCAGTTGGTGGACGTCTTTCTCTCCACTCCGCCCGCGCCGGACGCCGCGAACGGCGTCACGCCCGAGGCGGTGATCACCGAATTTTACAACTACCTCTACCACACCGGCATGTGGGCCTCCGGCGATCCGGAGCATGGCATGCCGATGTTTTACCACGCCGGCAGCCCGGATCAGCCCATGGCGCCGGAGCATGTGATCGTGTGGGACGCCCAACGGCGGCTGTCCCAGTTTACCAGCAACTTGATCCAGTAATTTCCTCCCCTGCAAAACCTCCCCTGAACCTCCTGAACCACCGTAAAACATGAAAACGCAGAAACCAAGGAACCAACGGAAAGGCGCCGTGGCGAAGCGTGCGCGCGCCTTCAGCATGATTGAATTGATCGCCGTTCTGGCGGTCATTGCCATCCTTTCGCTGGCGCTGGCGCCGGTCTTGATCCGGGTCTTCGACCGAATGGCCCGCGAGACCGAGCAGAAGCAGATGAAACGCCTCGTGGCCGGCCTGGAGGGGCACATCCTCCGCCATCGCAACATTCCCGATGGCGTCACCTTTGCCACCGCCGTGGCCGAGGAGCTGGGCATGCGCCCCGACGACGTGCTGACCAACCAGCGCCATTTGCGGCGGGTGTTTCTCCTGGACCCCGCCATCACGAACACCCTGCACCTGCCCTACACCCAGACGTGGAAGGGGGTTTCCGGACCGCTGCCGCGGGTGATGGGCGCGGTGCTGGTGTCCAGCCTCTCCCACGATCTGCCGGCCGGCCTGACCAACGGCTTCGCCCCCAGCTCCGCCGCGTTCTCCAACATCTGGAACGCGGCGGACAACCAGGTGCCCGCCGACTGGAGCTGGGACGGCAAGGGCGAGGACATGGTCGTCGAGCGACTGAACCTTTCCGACCTGTTCGTGGAAGTGGTGCTCAATTACGACACGTGGACGATCGGCCTGACCAACCGGGGCCGCTTCACCGTGGACCATTCCTCCACCAACTACCTGCCCGACAACGCCACCGTCTTTGATGCCTACTTCATCAAGGGCACGGTGCTGGGGTTGCACGATCACGAGGGCGTTTCCGACACCCTCGAAGTCACGGACGTGCTGCGCGAGGACATCTCCTTTGTCTATGAACTCGACAACTGGCGCAGCCGGCTCTTTGTCGGTCCCACTCCTCGCGACGTGGGCGGCGTGGACGTCCAGGGCGCGCACGACGTCTTCATCTCCTCGCCGGCCAACGAGAACGCGGCCAATGGCGTCACCCAGGAGGAAATCATCAACGACATGGCCGGCTTCATGGTGGGCTACGTCACGTGGGCCAGCTCCGGCTTCCAAAACGAAAACCTCCACGAAGAGCTGGTGGCCATGCAGGAGGAGCTGAGCCAGGACACCGAAGACTACCTGAACCTGCCCGTGCCGGACGATGACGACGCCGTCGGCGGCAGCGGCGGCAATGGCGGCGGCTCCGGCAATGGCAATGGCAATGGCAACGGCAACGGTAACGGCAACGGCGGCGCTTCCGGTGGCGGTAACGGCAACGGTGGCGGCAACGGTGGCGGCGGCTACGGTGGCGGCCAGGGGAATGGCGGCGGCTCCGGCAATGGCAACGGCGGCGGTAACGGCGGCGGTGGCTTGACCGGTGGCGGCGACAATGGCGGCGGCCAGGGCGGTGGCCAGGGCGGCTGCGACTGGGGCGATGACAACGGTTCCGGCAGCGGCGGCGGCTGTGACGGGGGCGACGATGCCGGCTGGGGTTCCGGCTGGGGCGGCGACAATGGCGGCGGCCAGGGTGGCTGCGACTGGGGCGATGACAAC
>CAZRPT010000214.1:0-4432 GCA_964601985.1 uncultured Verrucomicrobiota bacterium | reverse complement strand
GGTGCCGATGTCGCCGCCGCAGCCCGAGCCGCCGGCCTTCTTGGGATCCACCCGCCAGGTGGCCTGCTGGCAGCCGGTGTCCTCGAACTTCGTGGCCAGCCAGCCCTGCAGGTAGTAGGAATCCACCCAGCGCACCTCGCCCAGCAGGCCGGCCCGGACGATGTAACGGCTGAAGCGGCTGGTCCAGTGGCCGAGGTAGGTGTGCGCCACGCCGAACGGGATGTTCTTCTCGCGCACCTTGGCGACGAGCTGCTCCGCCTCCTCGATGGTGAGGGTGAGCGGTTTCTCGCAGAACACCGGGATGCCCGCCTCGATGGCCTTCATGGCGGGATCGAAGTGCACGAAATTCGGCGTCACGATGAGGATGTAATCCAGCCGCTCGCCCTCCGGCAGGTCCTTCTGGGCCTGGATCATCTCGTCATAGGAGCGGTAACCCTTGATGGGGTAGGGCCAGTTGGCGGCCTCTTCGAGCGCCACGTCGGGGTCCGGGAACAGGGCGCCGGCGGTCACCCGGCGGGTGCCGTCGAAGTGGATGGCCTTTTGGTGCGGGTGGACGATGAAGGCGCCTTTGCCGCCGCCCACCAAACCGACATTCAGGGGTCTCTTTGACATAAGTCTCTGCTTTCCGGTTTCGTTTTTTTGACGCCGGATCGCCCGGGAAACGGGGGCCGGCTGCTGCGGGTCAGCATGGCGCATGCCCGTTCTCCGGTTCAAGAATTTTGTCGGAAGCGCGCCCGGTTCCGTCCGGCGGGAACGACCGCGACGGCCGCGGTTTCGCGGGCTTTCCTTTCACCGGAGCGCGCCACCGGCAAGTGAGGGGGGCGAGGGCTTCCGGGATTGCCCGCGCGGCGGGCCGGCGGCATGTTTCCGGCCATGCGGTATCGGCGTTTTGGCAAGACCGACCTGCGGCTCCCGGTGATTTCCTGCGGGGGCATGCGGTATCAGCAGGCGTGGAAGGATCTGGACCCGGCGGAGATTGATCCGCGGGGGCAGGCCAACCTCGAGGCGTGCATCCATCGCGCCCTGGAACTGGGGATCCACCACATCGAGACCGCCCGGGGCTACGGCACCAGCGAGATGCAGTTGGGCCGCATCCTGCCCACGCTGCCGCGCGAGAAAATCATCGTTCAGACGAAGGTCGAGCCGACGGCGGACGCGGACGAGTTCCTCCGCAACTTCGACCGCTCGATGAACCATCTCCAGCTCGAGTACGTGGACCTGCTGGCGCTGCACGGCATCAACAACGCCGAGCGTCTCGAATGGTCCCTGCGACCCGGCGGGTGCGTGGACGCCGCCCGCCAACTGCAACAGGCCGGTCGCTGCCGGCACGTGGGCTTTTCCACCCACGGCACCACCGACATCATCCTCCGGGCGGTTGAGAGCGACCGGTTCGATTACGTGAACGTCCACTGGTATTTCGTGAACGACCTCAACCGCCCCGTGCTGGATGCCGCCGCGCAACGCGACATGGGGTTGTTCATCATCAGCCCCAACGACAAGGGGGGCAAACTCTACGCGCCGCCGCCCAAGCTGGTGGAGTTGTGCCGGCCGCTCACGCCGATGCAGTTCAACGATCTCTACTGCCTGGCCCGGCCCGAGGTGCACACGTTGAGCTGCGGCGTGGCCAAGCCGTCTGATTTCGACGAGCACGTGGCCGCCGTCGAGCAACTGGACCGGGCGGCCGAGCTGGTCGCGCCCATCGAGGCCCGGCTGCGCGCCGAGATGGAACGGGTGCTCGGCGCGGACTGGTGCGCCGGCTGGTGGCGGGGCGTCCCGGAATACGTGGACATCCCCGGCCGGATCAACGTCCGCGAAATCCTCCGGCTCTGGACCTACGCCAAGGCGCTCGATCTCGTGGAGTGGGGCAGGATGCGCTACAATCTGCTGGGTCAGGCGGACCACTGGTTTCCCGGCGAAACGGCGAAGGAGTTCGACGAAGCCGCCCTCCGCCGGGCCGTGGCGGCCAGCCCGTTCGCCGACCGCATCCCGGCCATCCTGCGCGAGGCCCACGAGATGCTCTACGAAGCCCCGAAAAAACGCCTCAGCCAGGGCGGCGACTGACGGTGGCCGGCCCTGTTCCAGCAAGGACGCTTTTTGGGGAAAGCGGGCGTTTTCGGAGAGAATCCGAAAGCCGAAGGGCAAGCTGGGACGTCGCGGAGTTCCGCCCTCCGATGGGCATTTTTCTCGAACGTGCCGCGGGAACGGTGGACCTTTGCGGCCATGACTTTTGAATTTTTGCATGGATTCCATTGACTGGCAGGCGTTGGCGCGGTTGCGGCGGATCTTCCTGACGGAAGACGCCGCCCCGCCCGATTACTGGGAGACGGAGGCCGATCTGGAGGGCTACGACGCCACCTTCGCCCAGCGCATCGGCTGGAAGTGGGATTTCGTCCTCGGAGAACTCCAGCGGCGCGGCTGGCGGCCGCCGGCGGGGACGGTGCTCGATTGGGGCTGCGGCAGCGGTGTCGCCGCGCGCGCGCTGCTGGACCTGTTCGGCACGGCGGAGGTCACCCGGCTGTATTACGCCGATCGCTCGGCGAAAGCGGTCGAGTTCGCCCGGCGCCGGGCGCGGGAAAAATATCCCGGCTTGGACGTGGCGGCGGGCTGCCCGGACGCTCCCGACGTCCTGCTCCTCAGCCACGTGCTCGGCGAGCTGGAAACGCCCGCCGTCGAGATGCTCCTCGAACGGGTCCGGACCGCCACCTGCGTGCTCTGGGTCGAGCCGGGCAACTATCCCTCCAGCCTCGCGCTGATCGCCATCCGCGAACGGCTGCGGACGGACTTTCACGTCGTGGCGCCCTGCCCGCATCAGGGGCCGTGCGGCATTCTGGCTCCCGGCAACGAGCCCCACTGGTGCCATCACTTCGCCCCCCCGCCGGGCTTCGTGTTTCGCGATCGCGACTGGGCGCGGTTCGCCCGCGAGATGGAGATTGACCTGCGCAGTCTGCCGGTGAGTTTTCTCGTGCTGGACCGCCGGCCCGCGCCGCCCCTGCCGCCGGACACGGCGCGGATCATCGGCCGGCCCCGGATCAACAAAGTGGACGCCCGCCCCCTGGCCTGCACCGCCGCCGGCAAGGTGGCCGAGTTCCGCCTGCCCAAGCGTACCCGGCGCGAGGATTACCACCGCTTCCGCAAACGCCGGTGGGATTCCCTCCAACGCTGGGAAACCGACGGCGACGAAATCCGGGCCATCCACCCGGCCCTGCCGCCCGCGCCCGCGCCCGACGACGCCTCTACCTCCTCCACCTCCGACGACTCATGAACCCCGAACCCGAATCCCCTCCGCCCGCGCCGGAAACCGAACGCCCCCGGGGCGCGCAACTGCGCGCCTTGAAGGCCCGCGCCCAGCGTCTCGAACCCGTGCTCAAGATCGGCAAGGCCGGTCTCAGCCCGGCCTTCCTCGCCGCCCTCGACGAAGCCCTCGCGCAACACGAACTGGTGAAGGTGAAGTTCGCCGAGTTCAAGGCGCAGAAGAAGACCCTCGCACCCGAGCTGGCCGCCCGCACCGGCAGCCACCTCGTCCAGCGCGTCGGCAACGTGGCCGTCCTCTACCGTCCCCGCCCGGACACGACGGACTGAGCGCCGGTCTGAAAAGCGGAACACCCCGCCGCGCCCGGGCACGCGGCCTGCGGGAAGGGCGCGCCATGCCCCGAAATGGCAGGGCGGGTTCCCCGGTCCGGCGTTTTCTTCAACCGGCGCTGAATTGGTCTTCGCGCCTCCGCGCGCGGGAGCGCGGAAGCAAACGGCCGCCGCTCAATCCAGCGAGGGGGCCGCTCCTTCCATGAAGGCGTAGCACAGCAGGTGGCAGATGTGCATGTGACAGTCTTCCACCCGGCCGTAGTGGTCGTCTCCGATGACGATCGCTTCCCGCGCCAGTTCGGCCAGCCGCCCGCGACGCCCCCCCACCAGGGCGATCGTGTGCAGTTCGTGCGCGTTCGCCCATTCGACCGCCTTCACCACATTGGGGGAATTGCCGCTGACGCTCATCACCAGCAGCAGGTCGCCCGGACGGGCGTAATTCTGGAGCTGCCCCACGAACACGTCTTCGTAGGCGTAATCATTGCCCAGCGCGGTCATCCAGCTCACGTTGTCGTTGAGCGAGAGCACCCGGAAACGCCGGTTCAGCTTGTCCGACGCCCCCTTGCCGAGGTCCGTGGCGAAATGGGAGGCATTGGCCGCGCTGCCGCCGTTGCCGCAGGTGAAAACCTGGCGATCCTCCCGCAGCGCCGCGTGCAGGCGCCGGACGAGCCGCGCCACCGCCTCGGGCGAAATGGAGTCCATCGCCGTTTTATGGGCCTGAAGGTAACCGCTGATCCAATCGTTCATGGCGGCGAAACGTAGGCCACGTTCACCGGCGAAGCACGGAAAATCGCGAGCCTCCCCCGCCGGGGATCGCGCGCGAAAGCCCCGGAACAGGGGACGAAAGGGAGGC
>CAZRPT010000213.1:0-3971 GCA_964601985.1 uncultured Verrucomicrobiota bacterium | reverse complement strand
CGGCACCATCACCGGCGAACACGGCGTGGGCGTGGCGAAGAAACACTTTCTCGCCCAGCAGGCCGGCGAACCCGGCCTGCGGGTCATGCGGGAACTGCGCCGGGTGCTCGACCCGAAAGGCATCCTCAACCCCGGCAAGGTGCTCGACCAGCGGCCGCTGAACGAGTAACCCGCGCGGCCGCGTTTTTCGGGAGGCAGTTTTTCGGATTCGCGTCGGCGGGCGGCAGCGTTTGCTTGATCCCCCCAGCCAAGGAGGCGATACCGGGCGTTGCGCCCGGCGCGGGTTTGGGGGTAACGGGCGCAGCTCCTCGCTGATCGCCCCTTCCCCTTCCGCCCAACTCCCCCCGCGGCGATGGGCAATCCGCTCCTTGATCAGATCCCCCAGCGCTTTCCCCGGATTGAGTTCCGGGCGGTTGGGAGGCAGGGGCAGCAGATGCCCTTGGTTCAGCAGCGCCGAACCCCCGGGACGAGGAGGAAACCCCGCGTGGTTCCCGATCACCCCGTGCCCGCCTCCGGATCCCGGGCTGCCAGGTGCTTCCGAAATCATCGGTTCAGCGTCCAATTGACCGAGGGCGGTAAAAGAAACCGCGCCACCTGTCCGCCGTCCACCTCCCGCGCCGAATAAAGATATGCCCCCTCGTAAAAACCCGTCGGAAAACGCCGGGTGGGGGAATCCGGCCTGCAGGGGCGCGACTCGCCCCCTCCGGGCGTTGTCCGGGGCCGCCGGATATCACGCCTCCGGCGCGAAGAATTTCGGGCTTCGGGCTTCGGATTTTCTTCGGCCCCCGGTCCTTCGGTCCTTCGGGTTTTCCTCCGGCTCCCTCAAGGCCGCGCTCACGGCGCCGGTTCTTCGGGGGGGCGCTTTTCCTTGACGCACACCTTGACCTCCTCGTTCACCACCAGTGAACGGGGAGGCACGCTGTGGGTCAGGAACACGCTGGCCCCGATGGTGCTGCCCGCGCCCACCACCGTGTCGCCCCCCATGATGGTGGCGCCGGCGTACACCGTCACCCGGTCTTCCAGGGTGGGATGCCGCTTCCGCCCGCGCAACGCCTGGCCGGCGGAGAGGGAGCGGGCCACGAGGCCCACGCCCTGGTACATCTTCACCCGGTTGCCGAGGATGGAGGTCTCGCCGATCACCGTGCCGGTGCCGTGATCAATGAAGAAATGGGAACCGATTCGCGCGCCGGGGTGCAGGTCCATGCCGGTGCGCCCGTGGGCCCACTCGGTCATGATGCGCGGAATCAACGCCACGTGTTGCTGGTAAAGCAGGTGGGCCATCCGCTGAACCGCGATGGCCTCGACGCAGGGATACGCCACGATGACCTCCTCCGGGCTGAGGGCCGCCGGGTCGCCGTTGTAGGCCGCTTCGACGTCGGTTTGCAGGAGGTCGCGCACGCCGGGCAGTTGCTCGAGAAAGTCGAGGGTGATCTGGCGCGCCAGTTGGGGGGCCGCGCCCGGACGCACCCCCTCCGGGGGGGCGTATTCGAGGCTTTTGAGAATCTCCGTTTCCAGCCGTCCGGCGGCGGAGTCCACCAGCGTGGCCGTCTCGAGGCCCACCTCCGAGGAGTGGAGGAGCCGGTCGCTGAAAAAGCCGGGAAACAGCACCCGCAGCAGATCGCGCGTGAGGAGGGCGATCGCGTGTTTGGAGGGCAGGTTCTTGCCGTCCAAATGGTTGATGCCCCCGGTCCGCTGGTAGGATTCCAGCAAGCGATCCGTCAACTGCGCCAACGTCTTCCGCACGGCGGAGACTATCCGGGAGGCGCCGGCCAATGGCAAGCCACGCCCGGCGCCGGCGCGCCGACGGGCGGGCTTCCGCGCCGCCGGTTTTCCGGCGCGGTCCACTTCCCCGCCCTTTCTGCTTGCTGGGAGGGGCGGGGATTCGGCTTAATCGGGGCGACGGATTTGCCAGGGCCCACGGAATGCCGACGGGCAAACCCCGCCAGGGCCGGAAGGCAGCAACGGTAGCACGCTCGGCATCTGCCGTGGTCACCCTGGCTTTTCCGCCATTCCCGGGCGGTTCGCCGCCGGGCAGCCGGGGCGCGCGCCGCCCGCAACCGGATCCACCAGCGTCAACGTGAGCTACCAGGTCATCGCCAGAAAATACCGGCCTCAACGCTTCTCCGAAGTGGTCGGCCAGGAGCATGTCACCCAAACGCTGAGCAACGCCATCCAGCAGGGCCGCATCGCCCACGCCTACATCTTTTGCGGCCCGCGCGGCACCGGCAAGACCACCATCGCCCGCATCTTCGCCAAGTGCCTGAACTGCGAGGACGGCCCGAAGGTGGATTTCGCCGACGACGACCCCCGCTGCGTCGAGATCACCGAGGGCCGCGCGATGGACGTCATCGAGATTGACGGCGCCAGCAATCGCGGCATCGAGGAGGTGCGGGAGCTGCGGGAAACGGTGAAATACGCCCCCGCCACGGCGCGCTTCAAGGTGGTCATCATTGACGAGGTGCACATGCTCACCAAGGAGGCCTTCAACGCCCTGTTGAAGACCCTCGAAGAGCCGCCGGCGCACGTGAAGTTCATGTTCGCCACCACCGACCCGGAAAAGGTCCTGCCCACAATCCTTTCCCGCTGTCAGCGGTTCGACCTGCGCCGCATCCCGGCGGCCCTGATCATCCAGCACCTCGGGCGGATCGCCGGGCAGGAGGGGGTGGAGATCGAGGAGGCCGCGCTCCAGGCCATCGCCCGCGGGGCGGACGGCTGCATGCGCGACGCCCAGTCCACCCTCGACCAGCTCATCAGTTTTTGCGGCGAAAAAATCGTCGAGGCGGACGTCCTCTCGATGTTCGGCCTCACCGCCCGTTCCCAGGTCAACGCCCTGGCCAAGTCGGTCCTGACCGGCGACCAGCCCGGCATCCTGCGCGAGCTGACCTCCCTGGCGCGCAACGGCAAGGATCTGGGGCGGTTGCTGGGGGATTTGCTCGAACACTTCCGCAACCTGCTCGTGTACCGCGTCTCGCGCGGCAAGGCGGACTGGCTCGAAACCAGCGAGGCCGAAAACGAGGTCCTCCGCGAACAGGCCGGGCTGGCCGACACCGCCGCCCTGACCCGGATCATGGAAATCCTGGCCGAGGGCGAGGGCCGGCTGCGGGCCGCGATTTCCCGGCAAATCCTGCTCGAAGTGACCCTGCTCCGCGCCAGCGAAGCGCGCGAGATGGTCAGCCTGGACGCCGTGCTGAAACAGCTCAACGCCCTCCGCGCGGAAGCCTCCGCCGAACCGGAAGCCCCCGCCGCGCCGGCGGCGAAGACCGCTTCCGCCGCGCCGTCCGCGCCCGTTCCCCAAGCGCCGCACCGCGCCGCGTCGCCGGCGGCTTCCCCGCCTCCCGCCGCCGCGCCCGAGCCCCCCGCGCCCGAGCCCGCGCCGGTGTTGCGCGAGCAACCCACGCCCGCCGCGCCGCCTCGACCGGAAGGCCCCACCCTGGCCGGCGCGGAACTGGACGCCCTGTGGCAGGAGGTCGTGGCCGCGCTCAAAAAATCGCGCGCGTTTTCCCGGCGTTATTTGGAAGCGGCCTTTCCGGTGTCGCTGGAAAAGGGCGTGCTCACGCTCGGGTTCGACGAGCAAAACGCGGAATACCTCCCGCTGGTGGACAACGCCAAGGCCCGCGAGCTGGTGATCAAACTGCTGGCGGAGCAGAACTGCCCGAACTGCCAGGTGCGTTTCGTCCAGGCGCGCCGCCCGACCGCCGCCCCGAAGAAGGCGAAGGTCGCGCGGCCGAAAACCGCCGCCCCCGAAGCCGACGCCGCGCCGGACGCGCCGACGGAAACCGCCCCGGAACCGGACGCGCCGGAGAGCCCCTTGAAGAATTTCGATCCCGCCACCTTCAAGGACGATCCGCAAATCAAGCAGGCGCTGGAGATCTTCAAGGCGCGGATCGTGCAGGTGATCCCGCCCAGCGACGCCCAGCCGGAGTGATGGAGGGGAAATCCGAAATCCGAAATCCGAATCCCGAGATCCGAAA
>CAZRPT010000212.1:0-11367 GCA_964601985.1 uncultured Verrucomicrobiota bacterium | reverse complement strand
CGGGCGGGAGGGCGGGGGCGGGTGAGGGAGAGGTCCGTGCGGACGTTGACTTCGGTGGGGATCACCCAGACGAGGGCCACGCCGGGCGGGGTGTGGACTTCGATGCGTTTCCGGAATTCCCGGGCCTCGGTGATGCCGGTGAGGTTGACGAAGACCGAGATGTCGCTGGGGCGGAGGGCTTCGAGCAGGGCGCGGTCGCCCCGGACGGCGAGCCGCACTTCCGAGGGGTCCACCACGAAGTGCCGGGGCTCGTTGGCGCCGGTCATGATGGTGATGGGCAGGTGGCTCAGGGTGATCCGGCTGCTGCCTTGGCGTTCCGCCGCGAAACCGCCGTGTTCGAGGGAGTAGTTCGCGGCCATCCAGATGATGCTGGCCAGCGCCACGGCGAGCAGCTTCCACCCCGCGTTGTGCGTCAAGGCCTTCATGCGTCGGGGGCGGCGTCCGGTTTGGGGGCGGGTTTGACCGGCGCGGGGGTCAGGGCGGCCCGGTCGGTCCGGCGGGCGTCTTCCGCGCGGGGTTCGGGTTGGCCCACCAGCACTTCACTCAAAAAGGCGCGCAGTTCCTCGGCGGTCACGCCGCGCACGAGCCGTCCCCGGTAGGCGTGGGAGATCATGCCGGTTTCTTCGGAAACGACCACCACGAGGGCGTCGCTTTCCTCGCTCAGGCCGATGGCGGCCCGGTGGCGGGTGCCCAGGGATTTTTGCAGGTCCTGTCGCTGGGTGAGGGGAAAGATGCAGGCGGCGTGGGTGATGCGGTCGCCGTTGATGATCACGCCGCCGTCATGGATGGCGTTGTTGGGGAAGAAGATGGTTTCGAGCATTTCGGGGGTGGCTTCGCAGTCCACCACGATGCCGGATTCGACGATGTCCCGCAGGGAGATGGTCTGCTCGATGGCCACCAGCATGCCGATGCGGACGTCGGACATGCGTTCGGCGGCTTCGACGATGACTTCGAGGTGTTCCCGTTGTTCGCGGGTGTTGGTCAGGGCGCGGGTGAGGGCGCGGGTGAAGAAGGGCAGCCGGCCCAGCTCGCCCAGCATGCGGCGCAGTTCCGGCTGGAACAGCACGATGACCGCCACGGCGATGAAGGCGAAGAAGTTTTCCAGCAGGAGGCGGAGCACGCGCAGGTCGAGGATGATGGTCACCATCGTCAGGCCCAGCGTGAGCACCATGAATCCCACCACCACCGGCGCGCCGCGGGTGCCGCGGATGAACATGATGAGCTGGTAGATGAGGACCGAGAGAATCCCGATCTCCACCAACGCCCGCCAGTTTTGGAGCAGCCAGTCCATCAGCTCGTTTGTTCCCGCAGTGCCTCGATCATCCGCACCGCCTGCCGGGTGGCGGCCACGTCGTGAACGCGCAGAATGTGCACCCCCTGCCACGCCGCCCAGCAGGCGCAGGCCAGCGAGGCGGGCAGCCGCTCTTCCAAACCCACCCCCAGCAGCCTGCTGATGAAGGATTTGCGCGAAGCGCCCAGCAACAGCGGTCGGTCCAGCGTTCTAAAGGTCCCGAGGGCGCGGAGCAATGTCAAATTGTGCGCCAGCGTTTTTCCGAACCCGATGCCCACGTCCAGAACGATTTGCTCCCCGCGCACGCCCGCCGCGCGCAACCGTTCGCGGTGGCGGAGCAGGAAGGCGCGGACGTCCGCCACCACGTCGGTGTACCGGGGCGCGCGTTGCATGGTCTGGGGCGTGCCCTGCATGTGCATGCACACGTAGCCGGCCCCGGTGGCGGCCACCAGTTCCGCCATGGCGCGTCCGCTTGATCCCGCCCCCACGTCGTTGACGATTTCCGCGCCCGCCGCCAGGGCCGCCCGCGCGACGCCGGGTTTTCGGGTGTCAATCGAGATGGGGATGCGCAGTTGCGGCGTGAGGCGTTCAATGACGGGGAGCACCCGCCGGCGTTCCTCGGCTTCGTCCACCGGCTGGGCGTCGGGACGGGTGGATTCGCCGCCCACGTCAATGAGATCCGCCCCCTCGGCTTGCAGTTCCAGGGCCCGTTCCACCGCCGCGTCGTGGGAGAAAAAACGCCCTCCGTCGGAAAAGGAGTCGGGAGTGACGTTGACGATGCCCATCAGCAGGGTGGGGCGGGGAAATGTCCATTGATGTTGGCGGGCGGTCCAAAGCATGCGGTTTGGGGCAGCCGGTTTCGGGAAGCGGTTTTCCGCGCCCGGCTCCGATCTCAGGCTGCGACGCGCATCTTCCTCCGGCGCGCCGGTTTTTGTCAACCGCGCGCGCCGGGACGGGGATGAGGAAATTTCACCATTCGCTTTCAGGCGTTGATGAAGGGCGGCTTTTTATTGACAGAAAACTGCTTGTGTGAGGCACTTAAACAAGGACGACTTATGATGACACTTTCCCAAACGACGGGTTACGCCATTCACGCGTTGAGCTGGCTGGAAAACAACGAGGTGCGGTTGATCCGGGATGTGGCCCGGTTGACCGGCATTCCGCAACCCTATCTGGCCAAGATCATCAACAAGCTGGGCCGGTGCAACATCGTGGCTTCCCGCCGCGGCCACGGCGGAGGCATCGGGTTGTTGCGCGCGCCGGAGGAGATCACCCTGATGGAAATCGTGGAGGCCATCGAGGGCAAGGAATGGATCGCCCACTGCCTGTTGGGTTTGGACGACTGCGCCGCCCGGGGGATTTGTCCCGTTCCCATCGTCGCCACGTGGCGGCACATCCGGGAGGAGATCGAGAAGACCCTGCGGGAGACCACGTTGGCGGAGGTCATCGCCTATCGCAAGCAGACCACCGGCGGGAAGCCCACGGGCGCCGATTCCCGCAACGCCGCGTGCGGTTGCGGCTGATCCGGCCGGCGGCGACGACGCGAATCGCTCCCGGCGTGGCGGCCGCGACGCCTTGAAAAACAGGCGCCCGCGACGCTTTTTCCCCGGTCCGGGAAGGGTGGGGGAGCGCGTTTAATGCACCGGATAACAATTAGTTATTCTTAAAAAATTATCGCGCAATAGCATTTTCGGGGTTGACCTTTTCGATAAGTGGGGCGCATATTGCGGGCGCACTGTTAATGCACAAAGCGTATGAAAAACATTAAGCGAATTCTTCTGAGTGTGGTAATGGCGGGCGCGTGCGCGTGGAGTCTCTCGGCGGCCACGCCCAAGGCGAACTGGGACAAACATTGCGCCAAATGCCACGGCAAGGACGGCAAGGGCCAGACCAAGATGGGCAAAAAGCTCAAGCTGAAGGACTACACGAAAGCGGAAGTCCAGGCCAAGCTGAAGGATGACGAGATCTTCAAGGCCATCAAGGTGGGCGTGAAGAAGGGCGGCAAAACCAAGATGAAGGGCTATGGCTCGAAGCTGAAGGACAAGGACATCAAAGCGTTGGTGGCCTACATCCGCAAGATGAAGAAGTAAACGGGTTCCGCCAGTTTCCCGCGGAAAGCAGCCACCCCCTTTCGGAGGTTTCCAAGCAGCGCGCTTGGGAACGGGCCGGGAGGGGGTGGCGGGGTGGCGGGAAGCGGGCGGGAACGGGACTCGCGCTGAGACGTTTTTGTTTCCGCGGACGATGAATTTCCCCGGCGGACCCCTCCGGCAGGAACGGGCGCCCTTCTGAGCGCCGGGGTCGCGTTTTATTCCTTCTTTTCCTTGTTTGACGGTTCCTTTTCCGGGTAGTTGTCTTCGCGAAGATGACCGACAAATCCTCTTCAAGTTCGGATGGCGGCGCGTCCCTTCTGCGCAACGGGCTGGGTTTGGCCGGGGTGGTGCTGGCGGGGGGAAGCCTCTTTTCCTTTCTGCTGCTGTTTCTGTTCGACATGCTGGCGTCGGCGCCCAGTCCGTACGTGGGGATTCTGACCTACGTGGTGACGCCGGCGTTTCTGCTGGGCGGGCTGGCGCTCATGGCGTTGGGCGCCGCATGGCAGCGGTGGAAACTGAAACGCGCCACGGGCGCGCCGCCGCCGATGATGATCATTGACTGGTCCCAACCCCGTCACCGGCGCAAGGTGATCGGTTTCGGGTTGGGCGTGATGGGCTTTTTGCTGCTGAGCGTGATGGGGAGTTATCATGCCTACCACCTCAGCGAATCGGTCGAATTTTGCGGCGAGACCTGCCACACCGTCATGAAACCCGAGCTGGTGACCTACCGGCAGGGGGCCCACGCGCGGGTGAGCTGCACCGAGTGTCACATCGGGCAGGGCGCGTCCTACTTCGTGAAGGCCAAGATTTCCGGCGCGTATCAGCTCTACGCGGTGGCGTTCGACAAATACCCCCGGCCCATTCCCACGCCGATCAAACATCTGCGACCGGCCCAGGACACCTGCGAGCAATGTCACTGGCCCCGCAAGTTCGTGGGCAACTTGGACCGCACCTACGACTACTTTTTGGGCGACGAGGAAAACACCCCCTACAGCGTTCGCCTGACTTTGAAGGTGGGGGGCGCCGATCCCGCCCGCGGCCCGTTGGGCGGCATCCACTGGCACATGAACGTCGGCAACCGGATCGAATACATCGCCATCGACGAAAAACGGCAGGAGATTCCCTGGGTGCGGGTGACCGATTCCCAAGGCGTGGTGACCGTGTACCGGACGGCGGAGTTCACCAACCGGATCGAAGATTTCGAGATTCGCACCATGGACTGCATGGATTGTCACAACCGCCCGGCCCATCGGTTCAACACCCCCAACGACGCCGTCAACCGGGCGATCAGCCTCGGGAAGATTGACCGGGCCATCCCCCACGTCAAAACCGCCGCCGTCGAGGCCCTGACGGGCGAGTACGAGACGGAGGAAGAGGCGTTGCGGGGCATCGCGACCCAACTGGCGGAGGCCTATCCGGACGATTCCCGGATCAACGCCGTCATCAACGTGGTGCAGGAAATTTACCGGAGCAATTTCTTCCCCGAAATGAAGGCGGACTGGCGGGCTTACCCGGACAACATCGGCCACCAGAACTGGCCCGGCTGTTTCCGCTGTCACGATGGGCGGCACAAGACGGCGGACGGCCGGCGGACCATCAAGGCGGACGATTGCAACACCTGCCACGTGATTCTGGCCCAGGGCGCGGGCGGGGAACTGAACACCCTGACGCCGGGCGGCCAGCCCTTCCGGCATCCCGGAGACGAAATCGAAGGGCTCTGCACCGACTGCCACGACGGCACGTTTTGAGCGCGCCGGCGCGGTTCCGGAACGCCAAAACGGCTGGTCAACACGCGGCGGGATTTTGTACGCTGGCGGCCATGAAAACCACCTCGACCCAGTCGGTTTCGCGGCCCGCGCTGCCGCGTCGTTCGTTTTTGCGGGCCTCGGTCCTGGCGGCGGGGGCGGCCCTGACGGAGCTGCCCTTCGCGATCACCACTCACGCGGCCAATGACGATCCCATCCGGATCGGCTTGATCGGCTGCGGCGGGCGGGGCACCGGCGCGTTGTTGAACGCCCTGGGCGTCCGCACCAAGGTGATCTATCCCGCGGCGGGCTACCACACCGAGGACGTCGCGGCGGGCGCCGGCTGTTCCGGGAAAAACATCAAGGTGGTGGCGCTGGCGGACGTGTTTCCGGACCGCCTGAACCGTTGCCGCGGGCAGTTGCGGCAGGCGGGCATCGAGGTGCCGCCGGATCAGTGCTTCACCGGCTTCGACGCCTACCGGAAACTGCTGGCCATCCCCGAGATCAACTACGTGATCCAAGCCACCCCGCCGCATTTTCGCCCCGCCCATACGCTGGCGGCCATCGAAGCGGGCAAAAACATCTTCATCGAGAAACCCGCCGCCGTGGACCCGACGGGCGTGCGCACCCTCATGAAGGCCGCGCGGCTGGCGCAGGAGAAGAACCTCGGCATCGTGGCCGGCACCCAGCGCCGGCATCAGCGGGGCTACATCGAGCAGATTCAGCGCATCCGGGACGGCGAATTGGGCGAACTGATGTACGGCCACTGTTACTGGAACGGAGGCGTGATCTGGGTGATCGAACGGCAGCCGGGCTGGAGCGACATGGAGTGGCAGCTTCGCAACTGGAACTATTTCACCTGGCTGAGCGGCGATCACATCGTCGAGCAGCACGTCCACAATCTGGACGTCATGAACTGGGCCTTCGGCATGCACCCCGTCAAGGCCACCGGCCTGGGCGGACGGCAGGCCCGCAAACACCCCATTCACGGCCACATCTACGACCACTTCGCCGTGGCCTACGAATACCCCAACGGGCTCATGATGTTCAGCCAGTGCCGCCAGATGGCCGGCACCGAGGGCAAGGTCGAGGAAATCATCGTCGGCACCCGGGGCCGGGCACTGGGCACCTTCCGGGGCAATTACATCTGGTACCGCGGCGGCGGCCGCCGTCCCTGGCGGGCGGACAAGAGCCATGAACCCAACCCCTACGAGCAGGAGCATCGCGATTTCATCGCCAGCATCCGCGCCGGCCGGCCGTTGAACGAAGGCCGGCGGGTGGCGGAGAGCACCCTCACCGGCATCATGGGCCGCGAGTCCTGCTACAGCGGACAGAGCATCGAATGGGAGCAGGCGCTCAACTCGAAAGAGCGGCTCGGGCCGGCGAAATACGAGTTTGGCCCGCTTCCCTTCCCGGAAGTGGCCATCCCCGGCAAGTACCGAATGCCCGCCTGAGGCCGGTCTGGCGCCCATTTCAAATTTAATTCCGCCCTTTTCCCTGGGGAAAAAAAGGGCCTGCCCCAAGTAGGGGGTCATTGGGGTCACGGCAGGCAGACGGTAGGCGAGCAGTGGTCGCCGTCGCACCAGAGGTGGCAGACCCCGCCGCCGCCACTGCCGAAGCGGACCCGAAAATCGTTGCCGCCGAGCCGGAGGCGGCCGTCGAACTGATGGGGGGCGTCGTTGGCGTCGCAGCTCAGGTTCACGGCGCTGAACTCCACGCGGCCGACCAGGTTGGCGCGGAGGCCATCGGGGCAACCGGCGGAGGAGTCGCGGGGAGTTCCTCCTCCGACGCCCCCTCCTCGGGTGCCCAAACCGCCCCGCCCGGCGCCTCATCCACCGGGTCGGGGAGGGGAACCGCCAGTCCGCTCATCACGCCGCCCATGCCCAGCCCCAACGCCGCGAGCCAGCCGGTCCATCGCCGGCGGCGGCGCCGACCGCTGCCCGCGACCGGGCGGGAACGGGAAGGACGGTGGAGCAGGGGAGGCGTGTGGTTTTTCGGGCGGGAAATGTCCGGGGAGGAAACCGGCATCGGGGAAGCCGGAGGGGAGGAGCTTCGCCTTGGGGTCGTCGTGAAAACCGAACCCGGAGAATCACCGGCCCCTATTCCCAACGCGCCACGGTGCATAAGAGATCCTCCATCAACAAAGTAAGCAGATGTCAATTTGAATGATCTTTCCCGACGAACGCGCGGGTGGGATTCCGTGAGTTTGCTTGAGTCGGGGAAGTGGGTGAGGCATGACAGCGGACATGCTTTACCTGTACGCGGCGTTGATCGGTTTGCTGAGCGGTCTGACCAGCGGGCTTTTTGGCGTGGGCGGCGGCATCGTGATGGTGCCGGCGATGATGTTTCTGATGAAACTGGACATCAAAATGGCGGTGGGTACGTCGCTGGCGATCATGGTGCCCTCGGCCTTGATGGGCGCTTCGAAACACTACCTGATGGGGCACGTGAACTGGAAGATCGTGCTGGCCGTCATTCCAGTGGCCATCGCCATGAGTTTTGTCGGCGCGTGGCTGACCCAGTTCATTCCCTCCGCATCCCTGAAACGCGGATTTGGCGGCCTCCTGCTGCTGGCGGGCGCGCGACTGATCTTCGGCAAATGAACCTTTCGCGCCGGCGCGCGAAGATTTGCCTTCTCCGGGTGGCCTTCACCACCCGATCACCCTGTTCTTGCAGTGGCTGCGCGGAAGGAGGGGGCGGAATTCGGGCTTCGGATTTTTATGGCCGCTGGTCCGCGCGCAGCAGGGCGAGGAGGACGACGTCTTCGTACACGCCCCATTTGCGGACGCGCTGGCGCAGGAGGCCTTCACGGCGGAAACCGGCTTTTTCGAGGACGCGCCCCGAGGCGGGGTTGCGGACCATGTGGTGGGCGTAGAGGCGGTTGAGGTCCAGCGTGCCGAAGGCGAGGTCCACCACCGCCTCGACCGCTTCGTGGGCGTAGCCGCGGCCCCAAAACGGCACGCCCACCCAGAAGCTCAGCTCCGCCTGTCGGTGTTCGCGGTCCACGTCCCGCAGCACGATGCTGCCCACCAGCGTGCCGTCCGCCCGTTCGGCGAGGGCATAGCCCGCGCCCGCGCCGCGCGTCCAGAGGTCCGAGTGGGTGGCGATCCAGTCGCGGGCGGCGGCGTCATCGAACGGATGCGGCACCGAGATGGTGGTGTCGGCGATCTCGCGCGCCCCGGCCAGCGCCATCAGCGTCGGGGCATCCTCCGGGACGTAGGGCCGGAGCCGGAGCCGGGCGGTTTCGATGACGGGCTGCGGGTTCACGGCGATGCTCCCGGTTTACCAGAACTGCCACGCCGGCCGCCAGACCACCCAGAGCCCGAGCAGGAAGTTGGTGATGGCGTGCGCGGTCATGGCGTCGCCCAGGCGGTTTTTGCGGATCACCAGCCATTGGTAGGCCAGTCCGCACAAGATGCCGGCCAGCCATTGCGAATGCACCAGCCCGAAGATGCCGGCGGTCACCAGCAGCGGCGTCCAGGCGAAGTAGTTCAGCGGCACCTTTTCGAAGCCCGGCCTGGCCACGTAGCGATAGACGAACGAGCGGTAGAAGGTTTCCTCCAGGGGCGGCACGACGAGGCTTGAGCCCACGATGCGCACGACGATGAAAAACCACGCCAGCGCCGTGCCCGCGCCGAAATGGTCATTCGGGTTCCACGGATCGCTCTCGCCGCCCAGGTGCGGGTAATAGGGGTCCAGTCCCACCCACATCACGCAGACCCCCACGCCCACGACCACCGCCTCCCAACTGACGGCCCAGCGCATCTCCTTCACGAAGGGCCGCATCAGCCAGATGAGCCAGGCGCCCACCAGCGTTTTGGCGAAATAGCACCAGTAACGGCCCGCCTCGCCGAACCACGCCTGGGCGCTGGTCAGCACGAGGAAGATGAAAAAAGGCAGCACCCGTGGCCAGACGGGCGATTCCGCGAATTTGTCGGTCAGCGCTTTCATGTCGTGCCGGGCCGCGCCCCCGGGGGCCGGACCGTTCGGAATTGGCGCCGAACCTACGAGGCGGGGCGGCGCTTCCGCAAGCCTTTCACGCCGGTTCGAGGTCGTCGGCGCTGATTTTCACCGCCGCCGCCTGCCCGATGAAGTCCAGCCGCAGGAGCACCTCGGTCATGCCCTTGCGCGCCTGCACCCAGGCTTCCATGCCCTGCAACGGGCCGGTGCGGATACGCACCCGGCTGCCGACCGCAATGATCGGCGCCAGGCGCACCTCCACCTGCTGTTCCAGGGCGAACAGGATGTCTTCGAGCTGGGCCGCGAATTCCTCCTGATCGGGCACCTCAAGCAGGTTGGCCACGTAGTCGCTCTGGAACACCTTCTGGCGCTGATGCCGTCGCAGGCGCAGAAACACGTAGCCGGGGAACAGCGGTTTCAGGAACACCTCCGTCTTGCCGCGGTACTTCTTCACGCTCCGGTAGAGCGGCAGCGTCACCGGAAACCCCTCGCGCCGGCAGTAGCGTTCGAGCTTCTTCTCGCAACGCGGGCGGGTGTGGGCGACGTACCATTCCACCGGCGCGTCGGCCTCCGACGTGTCGGCCGGCGGGGGCGGATCAGGTTGTTCAGGCGTCACCATCACGGGCGAACAAAAATGGGGGCCTTCGCCGCCGGCGCAAGCGGGAATTTCCCGGCGCGCCTCTTTTCCGCCTTTTTCCGCGAAACGAGCTTCGCGAAGGCGTCCCGCCTGAAAACAATTAATGCAAAGCATTTTTCAATTTGCGGAAAGCCCCCGCTTTCCCGCCCCCGCATCTTCCTGTCAGCCCGTGACCGGAGCGTTTTGGCGCGCGCCCGGTCGGACCGGCAAACAAGCAGCGTGGATGGCAAGACCACAGTGATCAACCGGAGCTTTTCCGCCTCTTCGCAGGGGGGGCGGTGGGAGACGGCTTTCGGCTACGCCCGGAACTTCCTGAACAACCGGTTTGTGTACGTGGTCATCTCGCCGCGCGCCCGCGGGCTCTCGGTGGGGGTGAACATGAACCCCGCCCGGCGGTGCAATTTCGACTGCATTTATTGCGAGGTGGATCGGAACGCCCCCCTGCGCGCCCGGGAGTTGAAGGTGCCGGTCATGATCGAGGAGCTGAAACGCACCCTCGGGCTGGCCCAGCGGGGCCGGTTGAGCAAGGTGCCCGAGCTGGGCGCGCTGCCGCCGGACCTGCTCCAGCCCCGGCACGTGACCCTCAGCGGGGATGGCGAACCCACCTTGTGCCCGGTTTTCCGGCAGGCCGTGCAGGCGGTCATCCATTTGCGCGCCTTGGGCGAGCTGCCCTTCTTCAAGGTGGTGCTGGTCTCCAATGCCACCGGCCTGGACCGGCCCGAAGTGCGGGAGGGGCTCCGCGCCTTGAGCCCCGAAGACGAAGTCTGGCTCAAGCTCGACGGCGGCACCGAGGCCCACATCGCCCGGGTCAACCGTCCCTCCGTCCCGCTGGCCAAAATCCTCGACAACATCCGGCAGGTGGGCCGCGAACGGCCCGTCGTCATCCAGAGCCTCTTCGCGCAGTGCAGCGAGCAGCAGCCGGATGACGAGGAAATCGGACGCTACATCGAGCGGCTGCAAAAACTCCAGGCGGACGGCGCGCAAATCTCCCTCGTGCAAATCTACTCCGCCATGCGTCCCACCATGGATCCCACCTGTCGCCACCTCCCCTTGCGCACCCTTTCCAGCATCGCCCAGCGGGTGCGCGCCGGCACCGGGTTGCGGGTCGAGGTGTTTTGAACCGGGATCGCCTTCCGGCCGCCGGCCGCGCTTTGCGTTCCGGGATTTCACGGGAAGCTCCGGCCGCGCGCGCGGGCGGTTTTTTTTCGCGGGTCGCGACGACCGGTTTGGCGCCCCCGGCAGGACTTGAACCTGCAACCTACGGTTTTGGAAACCGGTGCGCTACCAGTTGCGCCACACCCCTATTTTGAAAAACCAAAGCTTCAATTTGACCCGGATGATTTATCATCAGCTCCGGAAGGCGGAATGGGATTATATATAATTGACAATCTTATGGATTCTGTTTCATACCATTCAGAAGTTGGGGTAAATACTACATCATTTTATAAACGGATAAAATAATACCCAATTGTGAATTTGCACTTATTCAATTATATACTTAAATATCTAATACATTTTTAAAATTTTCTCGAGAACATTTTGCGTCTGTTTTTTTTATCTCTTTTCTTTTTTTTAGTCGGAAATATTTCTGCACAATACCAAGATACTACAATTAGCAAGGCTATTAAAAAAAAATGGCCTTAC
>CAZRPT010000211.1:0-2047 GCA_964601985.1 uncultured Verrucomicrobiota bacterium | reverse complement strand
GGATCGTCCCGCTGCTGGCACACGTCGAACCGCGCGATGCCGGGCTCCCGCGCGCTGTTCCGCGCGTTCTCCAACGTCGCCGCCAGAAAGTCCTCGACGCTCTCCGGCTTGACCTGCACATGGACATGGACGATGAGCATGGCCCCAATATCCGCCCCGCCTCCCCTCGCGGCAAATCGAAAGTGCCCGGAGCCGGCCGGCCGCGCGGACGGGCTCCGGGAGAGGGCGCGTCGCGGGACGCGCGCGCCCCTTTCGCGGCGCGGGCCGGAGGAAATTCGCGCCGGGACTCAGCTCAGGCCGACGGCGCGGCCGTCGGGCAGAACCTTGATCCGGGCGGCGGCCGGCACCCGGGGCAGGCCGGGCATGGTCATGATGTTGCCGCTGATGACGACCACGAATCCCGCGCCCGCCGAGACGCGCAGCTCGTTCACCGTCAGCCGGAACCTGCCGGGCCGGCCGCGCAGCTTGGCGCTGTCGGAGAGGGACACGGCGGTCTTGGCCACGCAGACGGGCAGGGCGTCGAAGCCGTGCCGGGCGAGCAGTTCCATGTCGGTCTCGGCCCGCCGGTTGTAATCCACCCCCTCGGCCCCATAGACCTCGCGGGCCACCTTCTCGATCTTGGCCGGGAGCGAGGCCTTGAGCGGGTAGAGGAAGCGGAACTTGCGCCGCCGGTTCTTCTGGATCGCCCGCTGCACCGCCTCGGCCAGCTCGACCGCCCCTTCGCCGCCGCGCTGGTAATGCTCGGCCACGACCGCCTCCGCGTCGTGCTTCGCGCAGAAGCGGATGATGCGTTTCAGGTCGGCGGGGTCGTCGTCGGGGAACCGGTTCAGGGCCACGACCGGTTCGAGCCCGAAGAGGCGCACGTTTTCGATGTGCTTGAGCAGGTTGCCCAAGCCGCCCTTGGCGGTGAAACCGCCGTGCCAGGCCACGGCCTTGGCGGTGGCGACGATCACCACGGCGGCGGGTTTCAGGCCCGCCAGCCGGCATTTGATGTGGAAGAACTTCTCCGCGCCCAGGTCGGTGGCGAAACCGGCCTCGGTCACCACCACGTCGGCCAGCTTGAGCGCCATGCGGGTGGCGATGGCGGTGTTGGTGCCCTGGGCGATGTTGGCGAACGGCCCGCCGTGCACGAAGGCCGGCGTGCCCTCGATGGTCTGCACGAGGTTCGGATGAATGGCGTCGCGCAGAAGCACCTGCATCGCGCCCACCGCCTCGACCTGCGTGGCGCGGACCGGTTCGCCCTTGTAGGTGAAGCCCACCACCATGTTGCCCAGCCGCTCGCCCAGGTCCGCGTAATCACGGGCCAGGCAGAGGATGGCCATCACCTCGGAGGCGGGCGTGATGTTGAAGCCATCCATGCGCGGCACGCCGTTTTTCACGCCGCCCAGGCCGACGAAGATTTCCCGCAGGGCGCGGTCATTCAAATCCATCACCCGGCGCAGCACGATCCGGCGGGGGTCAATCTGCAATTCGTTGCCGTGGTGGATGTGATTGTCCACCATGGCGGCCAGGAGGTTGTTGGCCTTGGTGACCGAATACATGTCGCCGGTGAAATGCAGGTTGATGTCCTCGGCGGGAATGATCTGCGCCCGGCCGGCCCCGGTGCCGCCGCCCTTGATGCCGAAGTAGGGCCCCAGCGAGGGCTCGCGCAAACAGATGGCCGTGCGCCGGCCCAGTCGCCGCAAGGCGTCGCCCAGCCCGATGGAGGTGGTGGTTTTCCCCTCGCCCTGCGGGGTGGGGGTCATGGCGGTCACCAGCACCAACTGGCCGTTGCGGGCGGCCTGGCGTTCCTGGAGGACGGAGAAGGGGATTTTGGCGATGTGATGGCCGTAAGGCAGGATGGTCTCGGCGTCGAGCCCCAGCTCGGCGGCCACGGTTTGGATGCGCGCGGGTTGCGGGGGACGGACGTCCCTGGTTCCGGATCGGCGATGTGTCGCGGTCATAAGTAAAAAATTTCAGTCCGGCGGCTTTCCTTTCCCTCCCGGGACGCCGCCGTCCGGCCCAGCCTAGCGGGATTGCCCCGCCGGCTCAAACCCTCCCCGCCCAA
>CAZRPT010000210.1:0-9986 GCA_964601985.1 uncultured Verrucomicrobiota bacterium | reverse complement strand
GCCGACGGGGTCGCCCCGCCGGTCGGCGCGGACGACGCCACCGCCGTCGCGGCCCGGAAGGCGATGTGCGCGTTCCTGGCGCGGGTGGGGCTGCCGCCGGACGCGGTGGCGCTGGAGGAAGGCAGCGGGCTCTCGCGCCGGAACCAGGTTACCCCGCGCGCCGTCACCACCCTGTTGCGGCACGTGGCGCGCCAGCCGTACGGCGAGGTTTTCCGTGCCGCGCTCCCCGCCCCCGGCGAACCCGGCACCTTGGCCCGTCGGTTGCGCGATCTTTCCCCCGGCGCGGAGCTGCGGGCCAAAACCGGCTACCTGCGTCACACCTACGCCCTCTCCGGTTACCTCACCACCGCCGACGGACACCCGCTGGTCTTCGCCCTCTTCCTCAACCACGCCTTCGCTCCGCCTGATCGCCCCTCTCCGCGCGAAGATCTCGACGCCCTCGTCCGCCGGCTGGCGGTCACCACTTCGGATTCAGCGGGCCAGGCGCGTTGAACTGTTGACGGAAAGGGACTCAAAACTTCACCCGGGCCCGGCCGAAATTCCGGACGTTGCGTCTCCCCACCGTCAAATCGTGGGTTGGAGCCGTGGCGGCGATCAAGCTGTTCCACAAAAGCAACGGGACGCCTTGTCGTTTGGGCCGCGTGCCCAATCGCGCTCAAAGCCTGTCTGAAAAGTGCTTCCTTTCGCCGTGTGGGGGCACGCAGCCTGCAAAAAAGGCGCAAAACATCCTTGGGCTGTAGGCCGGGTTTCCCAACCCGGCATTTCCGATACGAGAGGGCGCATTTCAGGAAAACGGGATTTTCCGGGTGTTTTCCGCGGTTTCGGCGGGTTGGAACCAGTCTTTTACCGGGCAAGCCCATAACAGCTCCACCAGTCCGGCATTGGGGGGGCTGAGACGCTGGCGACGGTATTCGCCGCTTTCAATCCGCTTGATCTCAAATGCCTGTCCCCGCTCCGATGCCGCAGGACCGTCCGAAGGGCGATGGAGATTTTCGTGACCACTCCGGTGGCGTTTTACACTTGATGGCGGTCAATGGTTCTTCGGTGCTCGTTTGGTTTTCAGGCGGGGCGGCTTGGTGGCGGGTTTGCCGGGGGGCGCCGTCGGGCACCAGGCGCGCAGTTCGCAGGCGGGGCAATCGGGTTTGCGCGCGCCGCAGCGGCGGCGGCCGTGCCAGATGAGCCAGTGGCTGAACCGGGTCCACTCCTCGCGCGGAACCAGCTTCATCAGGTCGCGCTCGATTTTGACCGGATCGGTCTGGCGGGTCAGACCCAGGCGCCGCGCCAGCCGGGCGACGTGGGTGTCCACCACGATCCCGTCGTTGACGCCGAAGGCGGTGCCGAGGATCACGTTGGCGGTTTTGCGCCCCACGCCGGCCAGGGCGGTCAGCTCCTCCATCGTTCGCGGCACCCGGCCGTCGTGCCGTTCCACCAACGCCCGGCAGCAGGCCCGGAGGGATTTGGCCTTGTTGCGGAAGAAGCCCAGCCGCTGGATGGCGCGTTCGAGGTCGGCGGGGTCGGCCCGGGCGAAGTCCGCCGCCGTCCGGTAGCGCCGGAACAGGTCGGGGGTGACCTGGTTGACCACCTTGTCGGTGGATTGCGCCGAGAGGATGGTGGCGACGAGCAGCTCCAGCGGGTTGCGGTGCGTCAGCTCGCAATGCGCGTCCGGATAGGTCCGGCGGAGGGCGGCCCGAATCTGTTTCAGGCGTTCCCGGCGGGCGGTTTGAGATTCGCGCGGCACGGGGCGCATTCTGCGTTCCGGCGGCGGGATTGTCGAGATTTCGCCCGGGCGAAGAGCGGTTGTCTTCCCGCGCCGGGCGTGCCATAACCGCGGCATGAACACCCGGGAAGCCATCGGGAAACGCCGCCGTCGCGGCGGGCGCGCGCGGGGATGGGCGCTGGGCCTTTGCGCCGGACTGACCGGCCTGGCCGGGACGAGCGCGCCGCCGAATCTGGTGTTGATTCTGGCCGATGACGTCGGGCGCGAGGCGGTGGGGTGTTATGGCGGGACGTCGTATCCCACGCCGCATCTGGATCAACTGGCCGCCGAGGGGGTGCGGTTCGATCACTTCTACTCCGCGCCGGTTTGTCATCCCACGCGGATCATGTTGATGACGGGGCGCTATCCGGTGCATTGGGGGCGGCCCCGCTGGGGCACGTTTCCGGCGGCCGCCGAGGCCCGCACGATTGCCCGCCGGTTGCGCCGCGCCGGCTACGCCACCGCCGTGGCCGGCAAATGGCAGCTCACGAAGCTGGGAAAGGACTTGGAGCATCCGCGTCGGCTGGGATTCGACACTTACTGTCTGTTCGGCTGGCACGAGGGGCCGCGCTACTACGATCCGCTCATCTGGCAGGATGGCCGGCGTCTGGAGGGCACCCGGGGGCGCTATGGTCCGGACATTTACACCGATTTTCTGATTCAATTCATCCGCCGCCACCGGGAGCGGCCGTTTTTCGCCTTCTACTCGATGGCGCTGTGTCACGCGGTGTCGGATGATTTCCTGCCCCGTCCGCCCTACGGTCCCCGGGGCCGCTACGACACTTTCGCGGAAATGATGACGGCGATGGACCGGCGGGTGGGGCGGTTGGTGGCCGCGATTGATCAACTGGGCCTGAAGGAGCGCACGCTGATCTTTTTCGTGGCCGACAACGGCAGCCCGCACGGCAATTTCCTCCGGACGCGCGGCCGGGGATTTGAAAGCGAGCCGGTGATCTCGGAATTCCGGGGTCGCCGGGTGGAAGGCGGCAAGGGGCGGATGACCGACTGGGGCATCCGGGTGCCGGCCCTTGCCCGCTGGCCGGGGCGCCTGCCGGCGGGCCGGGTCACGGAGGCGATGTGCGACATGACCGACCTGCTGCCCACGTTTTGCGAGCTGGCCGGGGTGACGCCGCCGGCGGACGGGGACGGCCGTTCCTTCGCCGCGCTGCTGCGCGGGCGGCTCGACGCGGGCGCCGGTCGCGACTGGATCTTCGCGGAAGCGCAGGACCGCGGTTGCGTGCGTTCACGACAGTGGAAGCTCACCAGCCGGGGACAATTGTTCCGGGTGGGCGATGACCCCTTCGCGGAGCGGCTCATCCGCCCGGAGGAGGAGACGCCCGAGACCCGCGCCGCCCGCCGGCGGTGGCAGCGCCGGCTCGATGCCATCATGGGCCGGTAGCGCCCCCGGCCGGGGCGGACGGAAATGAGCGGGGACGGGGATCAGCCGGAAGTCCGGCCTTCCTGGAGCGCGTCCATCTTTTTCTTCACCGCTGCTTCCATCCGGATGAGCGGCGGCCAGGGGCGGTGGAAGCCTTCGCCGGGAAGTTTCCGGGTGGCGTCGAAGCCCAGCTTGCTGCCCACGCCGACCTCGCTGGTGGCGTGGTCGAGCACGTCGGCGGGGCCGCGCGTGAAGAGGGTGTCGCGCCGGGGATCGGTGTTGGCGCCGAGACGGAACAGGACTTCGCGGGTGTCGTGCACGTCCACGTCCTCGTCCACCACCACGATGTATTTGCTGAACATCATCTGCCCCATGCCCCAGAGGCCGTGCATGATTTTGTAGGCCTGCAGGGGATAGGTCTTCCTGATGCTCACGAAGACGAGGTTGTGGAACACCCCCTCCGCCGGCAGGGCGAGGTCCACGATCTCGGGGAAGTTCATCTGGAAGACCGGCAGGAAGAGCTTCACCGCGGCGCCGCCCAGATAGAAATCCTCCATCGGCGGACGCCCGACGATGGTGGCGGGATAGATGGCGTCCTTGCGATGGGTGACGGCGGTGACGTGAAACACCGGATACGGCTCGGGCAGGGTGTAAAACCCGGTGTGGTCACCGAACGGCCCCTCCTCGCGCAGCGGCTCCCGCGGATCCACATAGCCTTCGATGACGAAGTCGGCGTTCGCGGGCACTTCGAGGTCGTTGGTCTCGCATTTCACCAGCTCGACCGATTTTTTGCGGAGGTAGCCGGCGAGGAGGAATTCGTCCAGGCCGTCCGGCAGGGGCGCGGTGGCGGCGAAGGTCAACGCGGGGTCGCCGCCGAGAAAAACGCTCACCGGCATGCGTTCGCCTTTTTCGTAATAGCGGCGCCCGTGGCGGGCGGCGACCTTCTGCAACTGCCAGTGCATGCCGGTGGCGCGCTCGTCGTACACCTGCATCCGGTACATGCCCACGTTGCGCTCGCCGGTGTCGGGATCGCGGGTGACCACGCAAGGCAGGGTGATGAAGCGTCCGCCGTCGAGCGGCCAGCAGCGCAGGATGGGCAGGTTCAGCAGCGTGGGCCAGGAGGATTGCGGATCGGAGGGAATGCGGGGCGCGGGCGGCCACGATTCGGCGCGCGCGCGGGGCGGATCGAAGGTGTGGATGACGTCCTTGCAGGGGCCGGTCCTGACCCGTTTGGGGCGGGCGTGGCGGAGGTCCAGGGCGGTGCCGAGGAGCTTGATCGCCTCGCGAAACCCGGTGGGCGGTTTGGCCTGCATGAGCGCGCCCAGCTCGGCGGCGGCGGCCTCCACCGTGTCGGCGCCCAGGCTGAGGGCCATGCGGTTCCAGGAGCCGAAGGTGTTGATGGCCACGGGAAACGGGGACGCCTCGCCGTTGACGGTGGGCCGCTCGATGAGCAACGCCTTTCCGCCGCCGGGCGCCTTCATCTGCCGGTCGGCCAGCTCGGTGATCTCCAGCTCGGTGGCCACCGGCGGGGCGATCCGGAGCAGCTCCCCGGCTTGGTCCAGACGTTCAATCCAGGCGCGAAACGAAGCAAAAGCCATGCCCCGAAGCTACCATTCCGCTTCCGCGGGGCAAAGGCGGAGCGAACAACCTCGGAAAGGTCCGGGGGGGGCGAAGGGCCGAAGGAAATCCGAACCCCGCGGTCCGCGGTCCGGGACAATCCACCTCCGCGGCCGGACGCCCGGCGTTCTGCGCCGGGGGATGGGTCAGTGGGCCAGGTACTTGCCCACGGCGGCGGTGGCGTTGCCCACGTGCAGTTTTTCGTAGATGCGGTGCAGGTGGGTGGTCACCGTCCGCACGCTGACGCACAAATTCGCGGCGATTTCCTTGTAGCGGTAGCCCCGGGCCAGTTGCTCCAGCACCTCGCGCTCCCGGTTGGTCAGCACGTCGAGCTCCGATTCCGCCTCCAGGGAGCGCTCGCGAAAGGTGTTGATGACCAGCCGGGCGATGGGGCCGGACATGGGCGCGCCCTTGGCGTGCACTTCCTGGATGGCCTCCACCAGCCGGGCGGGGGTTAGCGGCTTGACCAGGTAGCCATTGGCGCCCGCCTGGAGCACGGAGAAGATGGTATCCGGTTCGTCGTGGACGGTGACCACCACCACCTCGGCCTTGACTCCGTGCCGCCGCAGCTCCTTGACCAGCTTGCTTCCGCTCATGCCGGGCATTTCCAAATCGGTCAACACCACGTCCACGGCGGTGCCGGGCAGTTTTTTCACCGCCTCCTCGGCGGAGGTGTAGCGGCCCACCAACGCCAGCCCCGGCGTGCCTTCGATGATGGCGCCAAAACTGGCCAGCGTCTGCGTGTCGTCTTCGACAATAGCGACTCGAATGCCTTCTGCCATGTGCTATTGCAGGGAAGAAAACCCCGTCCGCCGCCACAAAGCAAGCCCAAGCTGGGCGGTTTCAGAAAAGCGGGAGCTCCCGCCGCGTGGGGGGGGCGCGGTCCGCGGGAGGGGCGCAAATGTTCCTTGGCTGGCAGGCCGGGGCGGACAGGCGCTCACGCCGCCCGGGCCCAGGGACGGGCGGGCGGACGCCCGTTTTTGCGCCATCGTCGGATCACGGTCCGCCGGGAGGCGGAAGGCGGCAGGGGCAGACGGATGGTGACGGTGACGCCCTCGCCCGGCCGGCTCACGATGGTGGTGGAGCCGCCCACGGCCCGCAACCGCTCGCGCATGTTGCGCAGCCCGTGGCCGGCGGCGGACGCCGCGGCCCGGGCCACGTCGAATCCCCGCCCGTCGTCCCGGATCGTCAACCGCAGCTCCGTTTCCTCGCATTCCGCCCGCAGGTGGACCTCCGTGGCCCGGGCGTGGCGGACGGCGTTGTGCAGCGCCTCCTTGGCCACGTAGAACGCCGCCAGCCGGGCCTCGCGCGCGAGCGGGGTTTCCGGCAACGTCAGCGGCAGATCGCAGCGGAACCGGATCTCGGCGGTTTCCAGCAGGCTGGCGGCGTGCTGCTCCAGCCGCTGCACCAGGCTGCGCACCGTGTCGTGGTCCGGGTGGGTGGCCCAGATCATCTCCCGCAGCGCGCGGGCCGCCTCGCGGCTGACCGAGCAAAGCCGCTTCCGGCGCATCCGTTCCGTGTCCGGAGGCGCGTTCGCGCCGCTTTCCGCCAGCAGGGCGATCTGGGTGAGGCTCGCGCCCAGCCCGTCGTGCAAATCGCGCGAGAGCCGGAGCCGCTGTTCGAGCAGGGCCATTTCCCGGCGCAGCCGTTGCTGGCGCTCGATCTCCCGCAGGCGCCAGTGATATCCGCCGCCCGCCAGCGCCAGCAGCAGGAGCAGGCAGCCCGCCCGGAAGGAGGCCGTCTGATAGAACCGCGCCGGCACGTAGAGCCGCAGGGATTGGATCGGGCCGCCCACTCCGTAAGCGTTGACGGCCCGCACTTCAAAGACGTACCGGCCGGGGCCCAGCCGGGCATAACGCGCCTGCCGCCAGGGCAGTCCCGCCGTCCAGCCGGCGTCCACCCCTTGGAGGCGGTGGCTGAAGCGGGTTTCCTCCGGCCGCACGAAGGTGGGCGCGGTGAAGGTGATCTCCAGGCTGTGCACGCCGCCGGGCGGCAGTTCCAGCGTGCCGTTGGCGTCCGCCAGCCGGCGGTAGGGCGCGAGCAGCGTGTCGTGCCGGGGCGTGACGCGGAAAAGGGGAATGCCGTTGGCCCGCACCTCCTCGATCTGGGGCACCGGCAGGGCCACGTTGTCCGGTTTCTTCCGGGGATCAATCACCGCCACGCCGTCCACCGTGGCGAACCACAAGCGTCCGTCCGGCGTGCGGCAACCGGCGGGTTGGCCCATCGGCCCGCGCGTTTCCAGGCCGGCCAGGCCGTCCTCCTCGCCGTAGCTGGTGCAACGCGCCCACTGCTTTTGCCCGGAGGCCACCGCCAGCAGG
The DNA here is from genome assembly GCA_964601985.1 of uncultured Verrucomicrobiota bacterium. GTDB lineage: Bacteria > Verrucomicrobiota > Verrucomicrobiia > Limisphaerales > J093 > J093. Next base: position 2,917 of record CAZRPT010000210.1, on the reverse strand, counting down.
TCCCGTTCGGAGACGCGGTAGATGCCTCCGTCATGACGGATCCAGAGGTTGTGCGCGTCGTCTTCGAGGATGCAATTGATCTGGTCGTCCGGCAGGCCCTGGCGCATCTGGATGGCCGTGACCCGCCCGGAGGGGTCAATGAGTCCCAGGCCCCGGTCCGTCCCGGCCCAGAGCCGGCCGCGGGCGTCTTCGTGCAACGACCACACCGTGTCGCTGGGCAGGCCGTCCTTGCGGGCCAGCACCCGCCAGCGTCCCTCGCGGCGGACCGCCAGCCCGTGGCCCGCCGTGCCCACCCAGAGCAGGGCCTGCCGGTCGCCGCGAATCACCCGCACGTCGGATTCCGCCAGCTCCCGCGCGGCGTCCACCCGCCGCAATCTGCCCTTTTCGAGCACCCGCAACCCCCGCACCGTGCCCACCCAGACGCGCCCTTCCGGGTCGGTGTACACCGCCTGCACCTGGTTGCTCGCCGCGCCGGCCAGTCCGGGCACCGGCCGGACGCCGCCGGGGCCGGCTTCATACAGGCCGGCGGGCGAGCCGATCCACAACGTGCCGCGCGCGTCATCCGCCACGGCGCGCGGGGGCGCGGGCGGCAGCCCGGAGGGGGCGTCGAGGCGCGTGACCTTCTGGTCCCGCCAGTGGCCCACGCCGGCGTCGGTGGCGATCCACACCCCGCCGTCCCGCGCGGGGGTCACCGCCCACGTGTGGGCCGACGGCAGTCCGTCCGCCACCCCGATGGTGCGGATGCGCCGGGGGCGCAACCGCAACAGGCCCCCCTCCGACATGCCCACCCAGAGGTTGCCCTCGTGATCCTCCCGGAGACACAGCGGAATGTCCGACGCCGAACGCCGGGGCAGCGTGTAGGCCGTGCGGCGTCCCTCCGAGAAACGCAGCAGTCCCGCGCGCCCCGCCGTCAGCCAGACCTCGCCGTTCCGGAGCAACGCGCCCGCCGGCGGCTCGCCGCCGTTTTCGATTTCGCGGGCGGACACCGGTTCCCAATGCCGCTCCGCCCAGCGGTACAACCGCGCGCGGGGAGGATGTCGCGGGCCCACGAGGGCGTACACCGCCCCCCCTTCGGAGGCCGTCAACACGGCCGACACGGCCCGTTTCCCCGGGGGCAGCCCCGGCGGGGTTCGCTCCTCCCAGGCGCCCGTCGTTTCGTTCCGCCACCACAACGCGGCATCCAGCCCCACCCAGAGCCCCGCGCCGTCCGGGTCGGCGGCCAGCGCCAGCACGGCTCCGGAAAAAGGCGGCGCGGGGGAATCCTTCGCGCCGTCCGGCCGCCAGAGCCCCTCCGGTCCGCCGGCCCACAACGCCCCCCGCGCGCCCGTGGCCACGGCGGTGATGACCGGCCGCAACCCGTTCCGTCCGGGGAGCGTCATGTTTCGCAGTTCCACGGGGACGATTTCCCCGCCGTACCGCAACAGCCCCCGGGGGGTGCCCAGCCACACCCCGCCCGCCCCGTTCGGGGCGAGGGCCAGGCAGTTGTCATCGGCCATCGTGACGATGTAGGTGGCGGTGAAATTGGCGAAACGGACCCCGTCAAACCGGGCCAGCCCGGCGCGGGTGCCCACCCAGAGGAAACCGTCCGGGGTTTGCAGCAGGCACTGGACCCGGTTGCGGGGCAGGCCTTGGAGGCGGGTCCACTGCCGCACGATGAAATCACGCTCGATCGGCCGGGCGGGTTCCGTCAGCGAACGGGCTTGCGGGACAACACCGCCCAGCACGCCAGCCAGCAGCAACCAGCTCGCGCGAACGCCGGCGCGTTTGTCCCCAGGCAAGTGAACCACTGCCCCAAACTACCGCGCCCGCCTTGCCGCGCCAAGCCCAAATGCCCGCCGGAAGGGCCGCGGCGCGGGGGCTTCACGGCACGCGGACGCGGAGGGCGGCGGGGCGGAGGGTGAAGCGGGCGGGGAGGTGGCCCACGTTGTCCCCGTCCAGTTCCAACGGCACCGGCTGATCGCTTTCGAGGGTGAATTCGGCGGCTTGGAAGCAGACGTCGTCGGCATGAGGCAACGGGCGGCGCAACAACCACGCCAGTCCGAACCGCAGCAACATGCCGAAACCGATCCGCCGAAACACGCGCACGCTCAGCCGGCCGTCAGTCAGGGAGGCGCCCGGCTGGACCGTCACCTCGCCGCCGTAGAGCCGGCCGTTGCCCACCAGCACCAGCGGCCCGGCGGCTTCGCGGTCGCCGCCGCGCGCCCGGATTGGCGGGTGCGGTCCGCGCAGGGCCTGCAAACCGGCCAGGGCGTAAGCCAGCGGGCCGACCCGTTTCTTGATTTCCCAGCTCACGCAGGCGATGGCGCGCGAGTCCAGGCCCGCGCCGGCCAGTTGCGCGAAGGCCTTGCTCACCGGTTGGCCGTCCCGCGAGAAATGGGCCACCGGCAAATCCACCCGGAGGGTGCGCCCTTCCCGCGCCACCCGCCACGCGGTCGCGAAATCGGCGGGCAGGCCCAGCTCGCGGGCGAAGACGTTGATGGTGCCCAGCGGCACGACGCCGAGGGTGACGCGCTCCAGCAGGTCCGGTTCCGCGGCCAGTCCTTCCACCACCTCGCTGACGGTGCCGTCGCCGCCGGCGGCCACGATCAGGTCGCAGCCCGCCCGGGCCATTTCAGCGGCGAGGGCCGGAGCGGCGCCCGGTCCGGTGGTGGGGCGCAGCTCGAACTCGCCCTCCGCCCGCTCCAGCAACGCCCGGAACCGCCGCGCCTTGTCGCCCCGCGCGGTGGGATTGAAAATGACGGCGCAGCGCATGACGGGCGGGCGCGGGGCTTACAAGCGGCGGGCGGCGGGGGCGTCGAGGAAGAGGGTGGCGTCCGGGTGCCGGCGCAGGATCGAGGCGGGACAGGCGGGGGCGATGGGGCCGCGCAGGGTGTCCCGCACGGCGTCGGCCTTGCGCTCGTCGGGCACGATGCAGAAG
>CAZRPT010000209.1:0-43057 GCA_964601985.1 uncultured Verrucomicrobiota bacterium | reverse complement strand
TAGGTGGCGTAACGCAGCCCGCCCTCGACCGCCTGCCGGGCCTGCGCCTGGGCCAGATCGTTGTCCGCCCCCCGGAAATGCAGCACCACCGCCTGCCCGAACAGCAGCGTCACCGTGACCAGCCCGAGCGCCACCCAGAGGACGATGATGAGGACGGTCCCGCGCTGCCCGCGCGCAGCGCGGGAAATCCGAAATCCGAAATCCGAAATCCGAGAGGAAGCTTGGGCGTCGCGGAGCTCCGCCGTCCCAGGCTTCTCCAGAAAGGGCGAGCTCCGCGAGCCCCTGACTCTTTTTCGAAATTCGGAATTCGGAATTCGGAATTCCCTCGCTCCTTCGGTTTTCGGCCTTCGGATCTTCACTGCCTCCCTCCCGGTGGGGGTTGCGGACCGCTCCCTCCGCCGCCGCCCGGGGGCGGGGTGGGGTTTGATCCGTCGGGATTGTCGCCGCCCGCGTCGCTCGGGCTGCCGTCGGTTTCCTCCGTCACCGGCCGCGCGGTCCACGGGATGACCAGCTCCAGCGGGAACGAGCGCCACGTCTGCTCCGGCGGCTCGGCGAACGTGAGCCGCACCCGGACGGCCTCGGGCGGGGCGTCGTCGCGGAGGGTGGAATCCCACGTGTCCTGCCAGTCGGTCCCGTCGTAATACGCCAGCTCGAACGAGGCCACGTGGCGCAGCAGCGGGATGGTTTCCGGCGTTTCCTCCACGTCGGTAAGCAGGTTGCGATACACCGCCCGCGTGAGCGTCCGGCCCAGCGTGTTGGTCGTCGTCCGGTCCGGCTCGGCCAGGTAATAGACCACCCGCTGCACCTCGCCCCACGGGGCGGTGTCGGTCACCGTGCCGGTGGTGGTGTAAAAATCGAGGGTGTCGGCCCGGCCGCCGTCGCCGCTGTCGGACCGGCCCAGCAGCGTGGCGTCGAACGCGCCCAGCCAGCCGTTGCGCAAATCGCGCGCCAGCACCCGCGCCGCCTGTCGGCGCAGCTCGATGGCGTTGATGCGTTCGCCGGCCTCACGCCGCAGTTTCAGCGCCGAAAACAGCACCGTGTGCAGGGCGGCCAGCAGGACGGCGAAGGCCATCGTGGCGATGAGGATTTCCACCAGGGTGAATCCCCGCCGCCGTTCCGCGACAAAAGCTGACCGACGCGCGAGGTTCATGGGCCGGAGGAGGAAGCGCCGCCGGTCGCGGCCGTGGTGGTGGAATCGTCCACCAGCGTGCTCAATCGCGCCTCGTAATCGCGGCCCTGCACCGGGTAGCGCACGATCACCGTCAGCTCGGTCATCGCGTCTTCCGACCAGAGGCTGGTCTGCAATTCCCACGAGTACCCCGGCCAGTCGCTCCCGAACTCGCCGCGGCTCTGTCCGCTGTTCCAGCTCCGGGTGACGACGAACTCGTTGAGCACGTTGGCGGCCAGCCGGGTGGCGACGCTTTTGCGCTCGGTCACCAGCGCGCCCCGGTTGGCGAGGGTGAGCCCCTCGATCACCACCGGAATGAGCACGCCGAGAAACACCATCGCCGCCAGCACCTCGGCGAAGGTGAATCCCGCCCGGTCACGGAAGCGACGGGGCCGCCGCCCGGGATCGTTGTTCAAGCCGCATCGCATACGCCCGCGGAGTCAGGATTTCGTAGGTCAGTTCGTTTTCGCTGCGGACGACGTAGAGCCGCTCGTCCGCGCGGGTGTCTTCCAGAATCAGCATTTCGGGGGCGCCTTCGCCCAGGGTTCCGTCCGGGTGAAACACCATCCGCGGCCGCGGCTCCCCGCCGCCAGCGGGGGAATCCACCGTGGTCAGGCGCAGATGCCGGGGCAGCCGGTGATCGGTGAAGCGGTCCTCCGCCTCCGCCCGGTCCGCCGATTGGCCGGGCGGCGGTTCCAGTCCGTAGCATCCTTCCTGGGGGTCGAGCCACACCGTTTCCGGCCAGCCGGAGGTGACCGCCTCGGTCTGCGCGTAGCGGATCAACGCCAGCAGCCGCGCCGCCTCGTCTTCGAGGGTGCGCCGGTTGGTGAAGCGGGACAACGACGGCGCGGCATACGCCAGCACCACCGCCAGGAGCAACATCACCAGCAACAGCTCCACCAACGTGAACCCTGCCCCGCGGCACGGGGAGCACACGCGCCCCCGCGTGTGGGGTTCGGCGCCCCGCCGAACCCCTTGGGGCGTCCGATGCGGCGCCATGCCGGGAAGACAACGGAAAAAGCCGGGACGGGAAAGACGGCCGCTCCGCCCCTTGCGCGGCGGCCGCGAACTTCGGACGCGGGGACCGATTGGCGGAGGCGCCAATCGGGACACGCGCGGGCGCGTATGCTCCCCCTGCCCGGAAGCCGGCGGTCCCGGGGGACGCGAACGCCGCGGGTCACGCCGCGGCGGGAAGCTTGCGGCCTTTCCCGGCGTCGCCTCAGCGGTTGGGCGTGCGTTGTTGGGTCCAGTTGCCAATGTCATCCTCGTTGCCGGGCCGGCCGTCCGGGCCGGGCGAGCTCAGGTCGTAGCTCGCCGGATTGCGGCGGCCGGGAAATTCGTAGATATAGGCGTTGCCCCACGGATCCAGCGGGATGCCCTTTTTCAGGTACGGCCCCCGCCAGTCCTGCGCGTTGGCGCTGTTGGCGGGCGGGACCACCAAATCCTCCAACGTGCGCGGGTAGGCGCCGTTGTCCACCTCGTAGGCGTCAATGGCCACTTCGAGATTGGAGATTTGCGTCTGCGCGGCGGTCTCCCGGGCCTGCCGGCTGCGCCCGGCGAATTTCGGGATCACCACCGCCGCCAGCACGGCCAGAATGACCATCACCAGCAGCAGCTCGACGAGCGTGAAGCCGGCCCGGCGGACCGGTCGGACGGAGGAAACGGAACGGATTTTCATGGGTTTTCGCGATCAGAGGGAGGGTTCATTTGATGTAGTCCTGGATGCTGAAGATCGGCAGCACCATGCCGATGAAAATCGTGCCGATGAAGCCCGCGATGAGGAACAGCATCAGCGGTTCCATCAGGGCCACGGCGGTCTTGAGCTGGCGGTCCAGCGCGCTCTCGCCCACGTCGGCCAGGCGGATCAATTCCTCGTCCAGGCGACCGCTTTCCTCGGCCACCTTGATCATTTCGAGCGAGGAGCCGGCGAACAGTTGCCGGCAATCGGCCAGGCTGGCGGCGAGGCCTTCGCCCCGGCGGACCCGCTCGATCGAGCTGCGCGCGGCGTCCACCAGCGTCTGGTAACCGATCGAGCGCCGGGCCACGTTGAGCGCCCCGATCAACGGCACGCCCGCGTGCAACAGCGTGCCGAGCATCCGGCAGAAGCGGGTCATCGCCAGCCGCGAGACCAGCGGCCCGACCACCGGCGCGCCCAACAACCACGTTTCCCATTGCCGGCGGCCCCGGTCGCTGGCCAGCCAGCGCCGGATCAACACCCCGGCCACCACCACCCCCGCCAGCACGAACAGGCCGTAGTCGCGGATGACGTGGCTGGTCCCGACGATGATCCGCGTCAGCAGCGGCAGGGCGGCGTCGAACCCCGCGAACAAGGTCTGGAAGCGGGGAATGAAGAACACCATCAGAAAAATCAGCACCCCCACCGCCAGGGTCAACAGCACCGCCGGATAGATCAGGGCCGCCATCACCTTGGCCCGCAGCTCCTTTTCGCGGGCCTGAAAGTCGGCGATCTGGCCGAGCACCACGTCGAGAAAGCCCCCCGCCTCACCGGCCTCGACCATGGCGGTGTACACCCGGGGAAAAGTCTCCGGCGAACGCGCCATGGCGTCCGCCAGCGACACGCCGTCCACCACCTGGGCGTGCAGTTTTTCCCATTGCCGGCGCGCCGCCGGGTGGGTGGTTTCCCGGTGCAGGATGGTCAATGCCCGGCTCAACGGCACCCCGGCGGAGAGCAGGCTGGAAAGGGAACGGGTGAAGTCTTCGAGCTGGGCGAATTGGACCCGGTTGCGCGTCCACGGCAGTGAAAAACCGCCCGCCGCCGTCCGTCCCGCCGCGCCGTCCCCGGCGCTTTCGGTCAGGCGCACCGGCTGCAAGCCGCGTCCGTCCAGCGCCCGCAACGCCTCCTTGCGGCTGCCCGCCTCCAACTGGCCGACCGCCAGGGAGCCGTCCGCTTGCAGGGCTTTGTATTCAAACCGCGGCATGAGAGAGAAACCGACTGCTCCGCATGGGGAGCGCACGCGCCCCCGCGTGCGGGGTTCGGCGCCCCGCCGAACCCGGACGAGCGTCCGATGTGTCCGTGCGGTTGCGAATCAAAAAAACGTCGCCCCGGAAAAAATGAACGTCTCCAACCGAGCGTGGCGGCCGCGAAATGCGGACGCGGGGACCGATTGGCGGGGGCGCCAATCGGAGCACGCGGGGGCGCGTGCGCTCCCCGTTCCGTTCTCCCGCTGCGCGGTTGGTGGGCCTCATCATTTCTTTCTCCTTACCCCGCCGGGGCGGGGACGGGTTCGGGGCCGTCTCCGTTGCCGTTGTCGCCACTCAGTTTCGCCACGCGCAGGACTTCGTCGGGCGAGGTGAGCCCTTCCCGCACCAGCCGCCAGCCGTCCTCCACCAGCAGCCGCAACCCGCCCCGGCGGGCGGCTTCGCGAATCTCGACGCTGGACCGCCCCTTGAGCAGCAACTGCCGCACCTCCTCGTTCATGTCCATCATCTCGAACAAGGCGTGCCGCCCGTGAAAGCCGGTCTGCCGGCATTCGCGACAACCCACCGGCCGGTAGATGGTGGCGTCCGCCAGGGCCGGCACCTGGGCGCGCAGGACCTCGACTTCGGGCGAGCGATCCTCCGCCCGGCAATGCCGGCACAACACCCGGACCAGCCGTTGCGCCAGAACCGCCTCCAGCGACGACGCCACGAGATACGGCTCCACCCCCATGTCCACCAGCCGGGCCAGCGCGCCGGGGGCGTCGTTGGTGTGCAGGGTGGAAAACACGAGGTGACCGGTGAGCGACGCCTGCACCGCCGTGCGCGCCGTTTCCACGTCGCGAATCTCGCCGATCAACACCACGTCGGGGTCGTGCCGCAGGATGGCCCGCAACCCGCGCGCGAAGGTCAGGCCGGTCTTCTCGGACACCTGGATCTGATTGATGCCCTTCAACTGGTACTCGACCGGATCCTCGATGGTGACGATCTTGCGGATCGAGTCGTTGATCTCGTTGAGGGCGCTGTAGAGGGTGGTGGTTTTGCCGCTGCCGGTCGGGCCGGTGACCAGCACGATGCCGTGCGGCAGCTTGAGCAGGCGGCGGAAGATGCGGCGTTCCCGCCCGCCCATGCCCAGCTCGTCCAGCCGGAGCAGCTCGGCGTCCTGATGCAGCAGCCGCATCACCACCGCCTCGCCGTGGATCATCGGAATGGCGGACACCCGGACGTCCACCTCGTGATTGCGGATGCGGATTTTCATGCGGCCGTCCTGGGGCAGCCGTTTCTCCGCGATGTTCAGGTGGCTGAGAATCTTGACCCGCGAGACGATGGCCGGCTGGAACCGCTTGATCTGCGGCGGCACCGGCACGTCCTGCAGGATGCCGTCAATCCGGTAGCGAATGCGCAGCTCGTGCTCGAACGGTTCGAGGTGGATGTCGGTGGCGCGCAGGCTGATGGCGTCGCTGAGGACCTGGTTGACGAAGCGGATGATCGAGGCGTCCTCGGCGGCCTTGTCGAGGTCGGTCTGTTCGTCGTCGGACTGCTCGACCACCTGAAAGGCGGCCTCGTCGCCGAGCTGGTCAATGGTATCCGCGCCGAGCCCGAGGTGTTTTTTGATCTCCCGTTGCAACGCCTCGCGCGGCGCGAGCACGGGTTCGAGTTCCAGCCCGGTCAGGGTGCGCAGACCGTCCAGGCCCGGCGTGGCGAACAACCGGCTGACCGCCACCTCGATGCGATCGTCGGCCCGGCGCAGCGGCAGCAGTTCCTCCCGCAACAGCACCCGGGCCGGAAACGGCTTCAGCAGTTCCGGATCAATGGTCACCCCCTCCAGCGACTCGAACCGCAGCCCGTACTCCCCGGCCAGCCAGCGCAGGGCGTCGCTCTCCGAGCGCACCGCGACCCGACCGGCGGCGCATTCGCGGGCCAGGGCCTCGGCGTCGGATTCGGAAAGCTGCCGCCCGGCCACCAGCTCGGTCAGCAGCTCCCGGGGCGCGCTCGGTTCAGCGGACAGGGCCATGTTTTTCAAAAAGACCGGAGCAGCCGCGGCTCGCGGACCCGGCTTGGACATCCCGCCGCAGATGCGGAAGCATCCACCCGGCGGCCCCCGCTCCAAGCTGGACGCTTGAAGACGGGAGCTCCCCGGCGGCGAATCATGGTCGGGCTCCGGTTCAATCCAGCACGCCCAGCATCACGAGTTCGGCTTCCTGGCGCAGGGTGAGCACGGCGCGCAGTTTTTCGCGGGACGCCTTGAGGGCGGCCTCCGCCCTGGCCCGCGATTCCCGCAGGGCCTTGAGCTTCGCCTTGATCTCCGCCGGGGGGGTGTCCTTCTTTTCAAGGGCCTTCTGGAGCGCCTCGACGGTCGGATCGGGCGCGCCCCGGCCAAAACGCCGGCTTGACCGCCCGCCCGCGTCGCCGCGCGGCCGGAACAACATCATCAGGCCCCCGTAACGCGCGCCGGTCGCCGCCCGCTGCTTGCTCATCACGTCCTCCAGCAGCGGCTGGATGACCTGCCACTCCTCGTCGCTGGCGCCCAACCGGGTCTGGATGCGTTCGATCATCCGCTGGCGCATCTGCGCCGGATCAAAACCGCCCCGCCCGCCGCGGCCCTGGGCCACGGTGTTTTGGGGCAAAAGAAACAACGCGGTGGCCGCCACCGCGATCAACAGGGTCTTCGCATTGTGCTTCATGATGAATGTCTTTTTGACGTTTCGTGCGTTCACGGTCGGACCGGAAACCCGCTTCCGCCGTCCGCCATCGCCAGACGCCCCGCCGCGCGCGGCGGTTACGGCTTCCTGCGTCCCCGGAGGGGGAAAGCGGGACCATTCGCGCGCGCTTTTCCCCGTCGCGCCGCTTGCCTCCCCCCGCCCCGCGATGGCAGGCTGAACCGATGCAAAACGTGGCGGCCCACATCGAGCACACGCTGCTTCGCCCGGAAGCGACCCGGGCGGACATCGAGCGGCTTTGCGCCGAAGCGCGGGAACACCGGTTCGCGGCGGTCTGCGTCAACGGCTGCCGCGTCGAGCTGGCGCGCCATTGTCTGGAAGACAGCGACGTCCGCGTGGCCTCCGTGGCGGGATTTCCGCTCGGGGCGATGGATCCCGACGCGAAACGCTACGAAACCGAGGCGGCCATTGACGCCGGAGCGCAGGAAATTGACCTGGTCCTGAACCTCGCCTGGCTGATCGAAGGCGAGGACAAGCGGCTGTTTCGCGAGCTGCGGGACGTGGTCGAGGCGGCCCAGGACTTCCCGGTCAAGGTCATCATTGAAACCTGCCTGCTGAACCGGGAACAAAAACTGCGGGCCTGTGAACTCATCAAGGCCTCGGGCGCGCGCTGGGTGAAAACCTCCACCGGATTCAACCAGGCCGGAGCCACCGTCGAGGACGTGAAACTGCTGCGGGAAGCGGTGGGGCCGAAATTCGGCGTGAAGGCCGCCGGCGGCATTCGCGATCTGGCCGCCGCCCGGGCCCTGCTGGCGGCGGGCGCCGACCGTCTGGGCACCTCGAGCGGAGTGGCCATCATGCGGGAACTGGCGTCGCAACCCACCCCGAACTCCCCCACCCCGCCGCCAAAGTAACGAGGCAAAGCCCCTCCCCGCCCCGCGGCGCGCGCGCTTTTCGGGATTCGGATTTCCTTCGGACCTTTGGCTCCTGGCTCCCTCGGGGCCCGGACTCGTCCGCCGGGGAGGCGGGGGTGTCGTCACGGGAAACGGTGCCGGGCCGGGCCGCCCTTTGGGTTTCGCCGAGGGCGGCAGGGTGATCGCGGCTATTCGTGGCGGAGGGCTTCGATGGGGTCCAGCTCGGCGGCGGCGCGGGCGGGATAGAGACCGAAGATGATGCCCACCGCGCCGGAGATGCCAAAGGCCAGCAGCACGGAGAAGATGGTGACGATGGTGACCATCCGGGTGAAGTAGGAAACGATGAAGGGCACGGCGACGCCCACGAGCACGCCGATCAATCCGCCGCCGATCGAGAGCACCACGGTTTCCACGAGGAACTGGGTGATGATGTCGCGTTTCTTGGCGCCCAACGCCCGGCGGATGCCGATTTCGCGGGTCCGTTCGGTGACGGTGGCCAGCATGATGTTCATGATGCCGATGCCGCCCACCAGCAGCGAGATGGCGGCAATCGAGCCGAGCACGATGTTGAAGCGGCGCTTGGTGGCCTCGGCCTGGCGCAGGAGTTCGAGCGGCACGATGATTTCGTAGTCGTTCCGGTCGTGGAATTCTCCGAGCACCCGCTTGATTTGCGGGTCGGCGGTTTCCACCGCCGGGAGGTCTCTCATTTGCACGACGATGCGGTGCAGCTCGACTTTTTGGGCGGAGAAGCTGCCGGCGGCGCGTTTGATCAGGACCTCGCCAAAGCGCACCCGCGAGGTGGAGAGGGGGATATAGACGTTGTTGTCGAGGGGCTCGCCTTCCATCCGGCCGGTTTGCGGGCGTTGATCGGCGGCGCCGGTCTCGCGCACCAGCCCCACCACGCGGTAGTAAAACTGGGCGATGCGGATGCTGTGTTGCAGGGGGTTTTGGTAGGGAAACAACCGCTGCGCCAGGCTGGCGGTGATGGCGCACACGTTGTTTTCGTGCCGTTCGTCCAGCTCGCACAGGAAGCGGCCGGCCACGAGGTCCAGTCCCTCCACCCGGGGGTAGAACGGCAGCGTGCCGATGACCTGGCAGGGCACTTCGTTGCGGCTGAAGCGGACGTTTTCGCGGATGATGCGCATGGGCAGGACGTGGCGCACGCCCGGGATGGTTTGCAGGCGGGCCGCGTCCTTGTAGGTGAGGCCGTAGTCGATCTGAAAGGAGCGCGTGGCGGTGGTCTGCTGGTTTTCCTCGGCGGGTTTGACGCTGTTGAGGATGATGTTGTTGCTGCCGAGTTTTTTGATCTGTTCCTGGGCCTCGTAGGAGGCGCCTTCGCCGATGGCCAGCATGGCGATCACCGAGCAGACGCCGAAGATGATGCCCAGCATGGTCAGCACGGAGCGGAGCTTGTGCAGGAGGAGGCTCTTGATCCCCAGTTTGACGGTGCTGATGAATTGAAAGTGGCGCATGGCTCAGGCAGGGGGGGAGGGCGTCCGGCGGGCCACGGCGCGATTGAGCACTTCGCGATCAATGCGCCCGTCCTTCATGTGAAGGACCCGGTGCGCCCGGGCGGCCACGTGGTCGTCGTGGGTGACCAGCACGATGGTTTTGCCGTCGGCGTTCAGGCGGTCAATGAGGTCGAGCACTTCGGCGCCGGTGCGGGAATCGAGGTTGCCGGTCGGTTCGTCCGCGAGAATGATGAGCGGGTCGTTGACGAGGGAGCGGGCAATGGCCACCCGTTGCTGCTGGCCGCCGGAGAGCTGGTTGGGCCGGTGGTCCAGACGCTCCGCCAGCCCCACCAGGCGGGCCAGTTCGAGACAACGCTCGTGGTATTCCTTCACCTCCACCCCCTGATAGACGAGGGGCACCTGGATGTTTTCCAGCACCGTGAGCTGGGCAATCAAATTGTAGGACTGAAAGATGAAACCGATCCGGCGGCCGCGGATTTCCGAGAGGGCGTCGTCGGACATCCGGGAGACGTCGTCGTCGCCCAGGAAGTAGCGGCCGCCGGTGGGGCGGTCCAGGCAGCCCAGCAGGTTGAGCAGGGTGGACTTGCCCGAGCCGGAGGGCCCCATGATGGCGAGGTATTCCCCCGCGGTGATTTCGAGGTTCACGTCCCGCAAGGCCCGCACGATGTTTTCCGCGCTCAGGACGTAGGTCTTTTCCAGACCGACGATCCGAATGATGGGCCGGGCGGCGGAAGCGGCGGTGTTGGAGGGGGCGGCGGGCATTTCATCGGGGTTCCGCGCCGGGGCGGCCCGGCGCTCCGGGGCGCCCGCCGGGACGCGGCGGCTGATGTCCCCCCCGGCCGGCGGGAGCGCCGCCGAAGCGTTTTTGCATCGCGGCGCGGAGGGCGGCCCGTTCCGCGTCATCCAGTTTGCCGTCGCCGTTTTTGTCGAACCGCTTCAGCATCGCGGCCCGGTTTCCGGCGCCGGGGGCGGCCGGGGGGCGGGCGGCCGCGGGCGGAGGGGATGACGCGGCGGGCGGGGCATTGGTGACCGCCCGGGCGTCGCCGGGTTTCAACATGCCGCCTTCGAGGTCCCGGGCCTGGGTGTCGTAGGGCGGGGCCAGCAGGACTTCGTCGCCTTCCTTCAAGCCGTCCAGGATCTCGATGAACTTGGTGTTGAACATGCCCACCTGGACGGGGACGGGGCGAACGCCGCGGCCTTTTTTGACGTAGCAGACCTGCCGCCCCGCCCGGGTGGTGACGGCCTGGATGGGCACGGAAAGGGCGTTGGCGATGTTGGTGATGATGATTTCCGCCTTGGCCGAGACGCCGGGTTTGACGTCCGGCAGGGGATCGGTGATGAGCACTTCGGTGCGGTACACCTTGAGGTTGGGATTGCCGAAGCGCATCTGGGTGTCGGGCACCACCGCCACGTAATCCACCACGCCGCGGAAGCGCTGGTCGGGCAGGGAATCGAGCGTGACGTAGGCCGGCAGGCCGCGGGTCACCATGTTGACGTGGGATTCGTGGACCTTGATGGCGACCTTCATCTGGGAGGTGTCGGGAAGCTTGATCAGTTCCTGCCGGTTGCGGACCATCGCGCCCTCCTCGATGAGCGACTCGCTGCTCCACCGTCCGGCGGCGGGATAGACCACCAGGCCGTCCTGGGGGGCGTGGATTTTGGTGGCGGCGAGGTTTTTCTGGTCGCGTTCGAGTTTTTTGCGGTTGAGCACCAGCGTGTTGGACTGGGTGAGCAGGTCGGCTTCGTAGCGGGAAATCTTGATGCGGGCCTGGGCGATCACGCGCTGGAGCTCGTTGCTGGCCTGGCGCACCTCGGAGAGAAACTGCTCCCGCTGCTTGGGCAGGTCGAATTCCAGCAGCATCCAGAGGGAGTTGCTGGCCACGATGAGGGAGTTGCGGTTGTTCATCACCGACAACCGGTCCACCTGCACCTTTTGCCGGGTTTCATAGCCCTTGGCGGCGAGGTTCGTGGTCCACTGGAAATTGTCGAGGCTCACGGCCAGTTGCGACTGGGCCTGCACGAGCTTGTTGCTGGCTTCCAGAAAATCCACCTTGCTCTGGCCCTGGTCGAACTTGCGCAAGTCCAGCTCGGCGAAGCGCAGCTTGAGGGCGGCGGCGTCAATCTCGCTGTTGGTGAGGCTGCGCTGGATTTCGAGCTCGGACTCGGCCTGGATGAAGGCGGCCTGGGCCTTCTGCACATTGATCTCCTGCTGGTTCACCTGATCCTGCGCCTGGGAGGAATCCAGCTCCACCAGCAGGTCGCCCTGCTTCACGTAGCTCCCCTCCGGCACGATGTAAATGATGCGCGCGGTGCCCTCGACCTCGTTGCGGACCACCACTTCATGGACGGCCTGCAGGGTGCCGCCCTCGACGATGGACACCACGAAATCGCCGCGTTTCACCGGATAAAAGGCGGTGGCGGGCAGGGCGCCGCCGCCGGTTTCGCGCAGCCCGAAATAGCCGAGCAGAACCAGCAGCGCGACGAGGGAAAGCAGGACCCGGCGCTGGCGCAGGGGCGGAGGCAGGCGGTCAAGGAGTTTGCGAAGTTTCATGGGGGACTTCCAAAAAGCGGTCCGGGGGAGCCAGTTCCTGGTCCGGCATGTGGAGCGGGTTGGCGCCGCGCATTTCGCGGGTCACGGTTGGGGTCAGCGGATCTTCCAACCAGAACCGGGGCGGGTCGGTCGGCATCACGCCGAGGTCCAGCAGCAGTTGCAGGCGGGCCTTGAGGTAGGCCACGCGGGTGACGGTCACGTCGTTTTGGGCGGCGATCAACTGGTCCTGGGCCTCGCGCAGGTCGCGAATCTGCACCCGGCCCGCCTCGAGGAGGAGCTGGTTCATCTCGACGCGGCGGCGGTTGACGTCGAGCTGGGCCTGTTGGTTGAGGTAGTTGAGCCGCCGCTGCTCCAAGGTGCGCAGTCCGCGGTCAATGCGGTCCTTGAAGTTGTCCAGGGTCAGGCTGAGGTGGCGCAGCTCCTGCTCGAACTGGATCAGGGTGGCGCGATAGGCGTTGCGCTCGCTGATCCGGTCCAGCGGGAGGTCCAGTTGCAGCCCCACGCCGTAGGTGAAATTGTCCGGGTTGAAGCGCGTGTAGTCCTCCCGCTCGTTGGCGCGATAGCTGGCGCTGGCCACGAGGTTCAAGCCGGGTTTCAGCTTGTCCGCCGCCACCTCGATCTTGCGCTTCTTGTCCTCGAACCGGTCAATGGCGTTGAGGATGTCCGGATGGCGCGCGACCGCGAGCCGAAAGGCGGACTCGCGGTTGATGTCCACGGGAATCAGCCCCGCGTGCTCCAACGTCCGCAGGTCGGCGTCATCCAGAAACAGGGCGGTGCTGATCGGGAGGCCCAGGCGGATTTTGAAGGCGTCAAGCTGGCTCAGATAGGTGGCCACCGAGTTGATGTAGGAGATGCGGGCGCCCAGCTCGGCGGCCCGGGCGTCGTCCACCTGGCTGCGGCGGACGCGGTCCACGGAGCGGGCCTCCAGGTAGCGGGTGCTTTCCACGCGGCGCAGGTAGTTGGTGTAGTTGTTCCGCACCACGGCCTTCAGACCGAGCAGGGAGAAGTAGTCGTTGACGATGTCCACGTCGAACTGCCGCTGAAACTGCCCGTAGGAGCGGAAGGCGTACACCACGTTGCGCTGGGCCTGGGTGAGCGCCTCGACGGCGTCGCTGTTTTTGCCGAATCCCCGGAGCAGGGGTTGGATGAAGTTGACGGAGGCGACGCTCAACACCGATTCCCGGGGGTCGCCGGTGTAGTAGCGGAACAGGTCGTTGACCAGTTTGACGCTGAGATTGCCGCCGCTTTTGAGCAGCTGGCTGAAGCCCACCTGGGGATTCACGGAGCCGCTGATCGTGCCGTTGCCGTCGCCGTGAAGGGTGGGCGTGGCGTTGCCGAAGAAGCGCGGCGTGAAGCGGTGCTCCTGCCCGGTGAGGGTCAGGGCGGTGAGATAGAGCTGCTCCTTCTGGGATTGATAATCGCGGCTCCGGCGCACGGCCAGCTCAAGCGTCTGCTCCAGGTTCAACACCAGCCGGTTGGTGGCCTGACGGGTGGCGATGATCTCCTCCGGCGCGATGCTTTGGGGATCCCGGCCGGACCAGCGGGTGTCAATGGTGAAGTCGTTGGTGTGCCCGAAAATCCGGCCCTCCATTTGCTGGATCAGGCCGTACACCTCCTCGTCCGCCGATTTCCGGTAATGGCCGGTGGAGCAGCCTCCCAGCAAAGCGGCCAGCAGCAGGCCGCAGATCGTCCCGGCCCGTTTCCGGAATGACGGCGCAAACCCTTTGCCTGAACTAGCACGCATGCATTGGTTGCCATGACGAGACGCGCGCCCCGGGGCGGGGGTTACACCCGCCGCGCGGTCTTTCCGCCGGTTTCATGCCTCCCCTGCTCCCGGCTCCTCCTCCGGCGTCTCCACGTCCAGATCAATCAGGATGTCGCGGGGCTCGGCGCCCTTGCTGGGACCAACGATGCCGCGCGCCTCGAGCTCGTCCATCAAGCGGGCCGCCCGGGTGTAGCCCAGACGCAGCCGGCGCTGGAGCAGCGACACGCTGGCCTTCTGCTCGCTGCGGATCACGTCAATGCACTTCTCGATGAGTTCTTCGTCGGCGTTGCCGCGTTCGCTGGTGTCAATGCTCGAAGCGGGCTGGGAAAGCTGCTGGTGGATCTCGACCTCGTAGCTGGGCTTGCCCTGTTCGGCGATGTAATCCACGACCTTCTGGATTTCCTCGTCGGCGACGAAGGCCCCCTGCGCGCGGATGAGTTTCGCCGAGCCGG
Organism: uncultured Verrucomicrobiota bacterium; assembly: GCA_964601985.1. GTDB lineage: Bacteria > Verrucomicrobiota > Verrucomicrobiia > Limisphaerales > J093 > J093. Next base: position 29,138 of record CAZRPT010000209.1, on the reverse strand, counting down.
GCGGCAGGTAGAGCATGTCGCCCTTGCCCAGGAGCTTGTCCGCGCCCATCGCGTCGAGGATGGTCCGGGAATCCACCTTCGACGCCACCTGAAAGGCGATGCGGGCGGGGATGTTGGCCTTGATGACGCCGGTGATGACGTCCACCGACGGGCGCTGGGTGGCCACGATGCAATGAATGCCCGCCGCCCGGGCCATTTGGGTGATGCGGGCGATGGCCATCTCCACGTCGGCGGGCGCCACCAGCATCAGGTCGGCCAGCTCGTCAATGATGACCACGATGTAACTGAGCTTCTCGGGAATGATGATGTCGTCCTCGCGCGGCACCACGATCTCCTCGTCCACCTCGACGGCGAATCCCTCCCCTTCGCCCTCCTTTTTGTCCAGGGGCAGCTCGGGCTGGAGCGGTTTGGGCGGTTCGGTCTTGGGACGCTTGTTGAAGGCGTGAATGTTGCGCACGCCCACCTTGGCGAAGATTTGATAGCGCTTTTCCATCTCGGTCACCACCCAGCGCAGGGCCAGGATGACCTTTTTGGGGTCGGTGACCACCGGCACGACGAGGTGCGGCAGGGTGTTGTACTGCTGCAGCTCGACCACCTTCGGGTCAATCATCACGAACCGCAGATCCTCGGGCGAGAAGCGGTAGAGGAGCGAGGCCACGATCGAGTTGATGCAGACCGATTTGCCGGAGCCGGTGGCGCCGGCGATGAGCAGGTGGGGCATGTCCGCCAGGTCCGCCACCAGCGGCTTGCCGTACACGTCCTTGCCGAGGGCCAGCGGGATGCGGGCGCGGGATTTGCGCCACTCGTCCGATTCGAGCAGCTCGCGGAGGATGACCTTCGATTTGACGGCGTTGGGCACCTCGATGCCCACCGAGCTTTTGCCGGGAATGGGGGCGAGGATGTGGATCCGCTCGGCGCGGAGGGCGGCGGTGATGTTGTTGGTGAGGGAGCTGATTTTTTCGAGCTTCACGCCGGGGGCCGGGTGCAGCTCGTAGCGGGTGATGGTGGGGCCCTTGGTGATGTCGCCCTGCGCCACCTCGATGCCGAACTGGGCCAGCGTCTGGCGGATGATGTGCGCGTTGCGCATCAGCTCCTCCTTCGAATCGGCGGGCGGTTTGCGGCGTTCCGGCCCGGCCAGCAACCGCACGGTGGGCACCTGGTAATTGCCGATGACCGGCGGGGTGGCCACCCGCATCGGCTCCCGCTTCCTGCGGCCCCCGCGGCGGCGCGTCGGAGCGGCCGCCTTGGCGGGGTCCACCTCGCCTTCGTCGGCGGGCGCGGCCTTCGGCTTCGCGGCGGCGGCGTCCGCCGCGGGGCGGCCCAGGATTTCGTCGGTGGTGGCGGAGCCCACTTCCGCGGCGGGGATGACCTCGGCGGGCGGTTCGTCGGCGGGCTCGATGACGCGTTTGCCGCGCCGCCGACGCGGGGCCTCCTCCTCCGGCTCGGGCGGGGCGTCGGCGACCTGCGGCACGCTCAGGTCGCGGACCCGCGGCTCGGGCAGGTTGAGCGCGGCGGAGAGGTCGGCGGCTTCCGGCTCCGGCCCGGCCGGAGCGGGCTTGAAGGGGGATTTTTCGGTCTGGCCGGCGGCCAGCCGGCGCTTGAGCCGGGCGGCCTGGCGTTCGAGCTTGCGGGCCTTGCGGGCCAGCGCCTGGTCGCGGTCGCCCCGCTCCTCGCGCCAGACCTGGAACCGCCGCCACGCCGCGCGCAACCAGGTGCCCAGGTGGAAATTGGTCAGCCCGTACAGGCAGATGACGATGAGCGTGAAGCAGATGAGCCCCGACCCCACGCTGCCGAAGTAGCCCAGGGCGTAGCGGTTCAGGTTCAGCCCCAGAATGCCCCCCGCGCCGGCGGTGTTGAGATGCCGGCTGAGATGCTCGAGCCACCCGGCCTCGGGCGCGGGCGCTTCGCGGACCAGTTGCGTCAGGGCCTCGGTGTTGGTGCCCAGATCGAGCGCGCCGGCGCAGGTGACCAGCAGCAGCAGCCCCCACGGCCAGCGGTAACGCAGGTACCGGAGCGCCGGCACGAAAAACGCCAGCCCGAACCCCAGCAGCAGCAGCGGCAGCAGGTAGGCCGCCGCGCCGAACACGAAAAACAACTGGTTGGCCAGATGCGCCCCGAACGGCCCGATCCAGTTGTGGGCCGGAATGTTGGGCGGATCGTGGACGGCGGCGAGATCGAACTTGTCGAACGAGATCATCGCGGCTCCCAGCAGCGCGGCGAGGCACAGCAGCACGATCCCGAAGATGTCACTGCCGCCCCGTCCGAGTGAAGCGCCGCCCTTTGCCTTGCGAGCCATGCCCCGATGCTAGGCGCGGGCGAAGGCGAAGTTCAAATCCGAAACGAGCCGCCGCGGAAAATCCCCTCCCCGAAAGACCGGAAAAACAAGCGAGGCGCGGGCGCTTCCCGCGTAGCGCCGGTTTCCGACCTGCCGTGTCGCCGGCTTCCAGCCGGCCAAGCTTTCCCCTTTACGCGGCGGCCGCTTTTGCTCGCCCGCCGGGCCGGCTGGAAGCCGGCGATGGGCTCGCGCGTGCCCCCGCGCTCGGCCCCGCGGGCCTTCGTCCTGCCGGACGAATTCCTTTCGCCGCCCCCCCGGCGGCTCAAGTCGGCAGACTGGAAATCGGCGCTACCAAAGCGCGCGCTCCTCTTTTGGATTTCGGATTTCGGGATTCGGATTTTTCCGGGGGCGCGGCGATGGGGGGGCGGTTTTTCGCCGGCTGGATTGACAAGGGCGGGGGCGGCGTGGCGTGATGGCGGGCGATGGCGAATCACGAGGATGGCGATGATTTTCCGCCCCCGGAGCCGGTGGAGGTGCCCGTTGACGGGGTGCTGGATTTGCACTCCTTCGCGCCGCGGGAGGTGAAGGTGGTGGTGCGGGAATATCTGGCGTTGTGCCGGGAACGGGGCATCCTCGAGGTGCGCGTCATTCACGGCAAGGGGCGGGGCGTGTTGCGCCGGACGGTGCGCGCCCTGCTGGCCCGGCATCCCCACGTGATCCGCTTCGCCGAAGCCAGCGCGGCGTGGGGCGGCTGGGGGGCGACGATCGTTCACCTGCGTCCGGCCGAATCAGCGCCCGGGACCGCGACGGAGGGGCGGCGTTCCGGGGACGGTCAGAATTGCACCACCACGCCGGCGGAGCCATAGACCGTGCTGCCCATGTCCAGCGTGGTCTTCCACGGGCCGGCGTAGTAGTCCACCTCCGGCAGGGCTTGAAATTCCGCCGCGCCGTAGAATCCCACGTTGCGGCTGACGTGAACGATGATCTGCCCCCGCGCGTAGCCGCCCACCAGCCAGTCGTTTTCGATGGTCGAACCGCCGCCGCCGCCCGTGGAGCCGTCCGCGTATTGCACCTGTTCCCGGTAGGAAAACTCGGTGTGGAGGTAGGTGACCAGCAGGCCGCCGCTCAGCTGCAGGGACAACGGCGCGCCCATGGGCACGTCCAGCACGGGCCCCAGCCGGATGCCGAAGACCTGGGAGTCCACGTGTTCGCGGCCGTGCACGATGACGCTCTGGGCCACGGTGTTGCGGGCGGGCTCGGAGCCGATGGCCGGGCCGGGGCCGTCCACGCTGCCGGTGTAGGGCGCGGCGGGGGGCAGGATGCCGCCGAGGGAATAGGCGTCGGTCAGGCGGGTCCAGTTGGCGGCGAAGCCGTGGCTGTTCGCGATGTCCACCGGCATCCAGGCCGCGCCGGTTTCCAGGCCCCATCCGGCGCCGCCGAACTCGCCCAGCAGCCGTTGATACAGCGCTTCGACCCCCACCTGCGGGTTGTCCGTCACGTCGGAGAAGGTGGGGCGATCGCCCAAGTCGGCGTGCATGGACAACGCGTCGGCCGCCGGGTCCACCTGGGAATCATTCTGGTAGCCCCAATACCAGCTTTGGTTGCCCGCGTTGCCGCTGCGGTCCACGCCCATGAAGCCGTCTTCGTAGGTCCGGTTCACCGCGCCGCCGGTGCCCGGGCCGGGATTCACGCCGCTGCCCTGGGGGCGGAAATCCGCCCGGATGTTGAAGCCCATCCGGGGACCGACGAGCAGCCGGTTGCGGGGGGGCGGCGAGGCGGCCCGGCCGGCCGGCGGAAGGATGAGCGCGGTCGCGGCCGCGCAGAGGAGGAGGGAAACGGCGTGTCGGTTCGTGGTGGGGGTCATGGTTTTTCGGAGTCTGGGGCCGCTTGAAGCTGGAGGACGCGATAAAAACGCGTTTCCACCTCTTCCGGCGGGCGGTCGGTTTTCGGCGGGCCGTCGTCCAGCCACTGGACCACGTTGGCCGTGGCCGTGAGGGCGGGCACGGCGCTCTTCCACGGCGCGTCCTGGGCGTCGCGGTACTGCACGGCGTAGCGGGCGCCGGGCACGGCCCGAAATTCCAGGAGGAAACGGCCTTCGTTCAGGCCGCCGGCCAAAATGGCCGGGGCCCGGTCCGGCGCGGTGGGGACACCGGGACCGCTGTAGTCCGGCGGCACTTCCGGCGCGGCGGGGACCGCCGCGTAAGCGGGGGTGTCCGGCGGAACGCGGTCCGGCACGAAAAACTCGATGAGGAACAGCAGGTCACTGCCGGGCGCCACCGGCAGGTTGTACTGGACGTAGGCCGCGCCGTCCGTTTCGCCCGTGGCGTTGTGCACCGTGACCCCTTCCGGGAGGTCGGTCACATACACCCGCACCGCCGGCCAGGTATCGGGGGCGAGGTTGAAAAAACGCACCCACTGCTCGAAGAGGCCGGTCTGGGGATTGAAGGCCGGATTCCCCAACGGCGCCAGCGGTTCCAGGGCGGTCCGCACGGTCGAAAAAACGGTCGCCTCGTTGTTGGCGGGATCCGGATCGGTCAGCACGACCGCCGGCATGGCCGCGGGCGGCGGCAGCAGCTCCACGGTGGCGCGGTTGGTCAGGATGCCCTCCGCCGTGGGACGCAGTCGCGCCGTCAGCCCGATTTCATCGCCGGCGGCGAGGGGGTCGAGGAGGAACACCACCCGGCCGTCGTTGGTGATGACGCTCGCGCCGCCTTCGGCTCCGATCAGTTCGGCGGTTTCCGGGAGCGGCAGGAGGACCCGCGCGGCGAGGGCGTCGTCGGGACCCCGGTTCGTCACCGCCAGGGTCAGCGTCAAGAGATCGTTCACCGCCGCCGGCTCCGGGGTGGCGCCCAGGCGCAGCGCCAAATCCGCGCTGAGGAGGGTGACTTCGTCATCATCCTCAATGGTCACCACGGCCTCGTTCCGTTCCACCAGCGCGCCGCTGACATGCGTCAACCGCACGGAAAAAGTCTCCGCGGGTTCCGGGATTTCATCCCCCCGGAGGGGCACGACCAGGGTGGCGGTCCGCCCGCCCGGCAGAATGCCGCCCACGCCGCTTACGGCCTGGTAGTCCTCGCCGGGCAGGGCTTCGCCGGGAACGGTGGCGTAGTCAAACGTCACCCGCCGGGTGGCCGGAGCGGACAGGCTCACGGTCAGCAACGCCATTCCCGCGTCGGCGTCGCCCTCGCGCACGGTGGTGTCGGCGATGCGCAAACGCGGCTCGTCGGTGCTCAGCACCTCCAGCTCCAGCGTGACGCGGTTGTTGCCGCGGCTCGGGCCGTCATCCGACACCGTGGCCTCCACCGGGAAATGTCCCGGCAGCTCCGTCCGCGCCCGCGCGGAAAAAGCGGCCGCGCCGCCGGCGGGGATGGTCACGTTGGTCCACGTGATTCGCGTTCCGGCCACCACGGCTGCCTCCGGCGTTTCCAGCAGGGTCAGCTCCGGCGGCAGGGTCAGCGTCACCACCCGGTTCGTGAGATCGCCGAAGCCCCCCTCCGGGCGGCTCCGGTCCACCGCCCGGACCCGCAGCAGGATTTCCTCGCCCAGCGGCGCCGGCGCGGGCACGGAGGCCAGTTCCACCGCCGCGTCCGGCAGGGTGTCCAGGGCCAGCGTGACCACCTGCGCGGCGGAGAACTCGGAGGTGTTGCCCAGGTCGTCGGTGGCCGTGGCCGTCACGAAATCCGTGTCCGCCAGCGCCGCCGGGACCGATTCGGTGAAATGCGCCTCTCCGTTGGCGTCGGTGACCAGCTCGAAGGTCCCCAACGGTTGCGCGCCCTCGCCGTAGCCGGACGGATCCGGTTCCGGGCTGGCGAACAATTCCACCGTGAAGCGCGTCTCGGGCGCGCTCCACAGCCGCCCTTCCACGCGCAATCCACCGGGTTCCTGGACCGCCGCGGCGAGGATGGGAAAGTTCTGATGCGCGTTCGCGCCGGTGTCGAGGTCCAGCATGTCCGCGGGATCCGGCCCGAGGAATCCGTCGCCGTCCAGCTCGATGCCCAGCCCGCCGTTGTCCTGGATGGCGTTGGCGGCGATCGTGTTTTCGCTCGAACCCGACACCAGGATTCCCGGGCCGGCGTTGCCGGAAATCAGGTTGCCCCGGATTTCGTTGCGCGCCGTGCCGCCTTCCTCCACCGGCTCGATGCGCAGGCCCGGGCCGGCGTTGGCCTGAATCACGTTGCGATCCTCCGGGCGCGCGCCGCCCACCAGATGCCGCAGGCCGCCGCGCAACCAGAGGCCCGTGGCGTTGGGCGCGGCCCGGCCGTCCGGGCGGACGCCGATGCGGCAGCCGCGCACCCGCACCCCGTAAACGGCGTCCACCACGAGGCCCGCGCCTCCCCCGCCCGCGGCGTTCGCGCGGAAGCCGTACACCGCCACCCCCCGCACTTCGGAATCCAGCCCCCGCACCACCAGGCCGTCCGCGCCGGGCGGCACGGCGCTTCCGTCAATGGCCACCTTCACCACGGCGTCCGTGCCGGCCGCGAGGGTGTTGCGCGTGGCGCCGGGTTGCGACCAGCCGTCAATGAGCACGGCGTCGGCAATCGCCGGCAGGGCGTTGGTCAGCTTGATGGCGCCCGCGTCGGCGGGCAGTTGGAAGCGGATGCGATCCCGGCCCGGGCGGGCGTTGGCCTCCTGGATGGCCGCCCGCAACGAGCCCGGCCCGGCGTCCGCCGTGGTGAGCACGAGGATTTCCGAGGAGGCGCGCAGGCCGGCCGTTCCGATCAGCAGCCCGGCCAGCAGCCCCGGTCCGCCTCCCCGGAGGGAAAAGCGCCGAAGTCCGCCCGAAAATTTCGATTGCGCGCTCACGGGTTTGCGGGTTCGGGGGGGCAGCCTGGTCTTTCCGGTTCAGAGCTCGAGTTCCGCCTTCACCTCGCCGAAGGCGCGGAGGGCGAAGTCCAAATCCTCGCGGGTGTGGGCGGCGGACATCTGGGTGCGGATGCGCGCCTGGCCCTTGGGCACCACCGGATAGCTGAAGCCGATGACGTACACGCCGCGTTCCAGCATCGCGTCGGCGAAGCGCGCCGCGAGGGCGGCGTCGCCGAGCATGACCGGCACGATGGGGTGCTCGCCCGGGAGCACGGTCAGGCCCAGCTCCTGAATGCCGGCCCGGAAGTGGCGGGTGTTCGCTTCGAGCCGGTCGCGGAGTTCGGTCGAGGCCTCGAGCAGGTCCAGCGCCTTGAGGGCGCCGGCCACCACCGGCGGGGCGACGGTGTTCGAGAACAGGTAGGGCCGGGCGCGCTGGCGCAGCAGGGCCACGATCTCGCGCCGGCCGCTCACGTAGCCGCCGCTGGCGCCGCCCAGCGCCTTGCCCAGCGTGCCGGTGAGGATGTCCACCCGCTCCATCACCCCGTGCAGCTCGTGGGTGCCCTTGCCGCGCGGGCCGAGGAAGCCCACGGCGTGCGAATCGTCCACCATGACCAGGGCGTCGTAACGCTCCGCCAGGTCGCACAGCCCCGGCAGGTTCACGATGACGCCGTCCATCGAAAACACCCCGTCGGTGACGATGATGCGGAAGCGCGCGTCGGCGGCCTCCTGCAGCCGGGCTTCGAGGTCTTCGAGGTCGTTGTTGCGATAGCGGAACCGGCGGGCCTTGCAGAGGCGGATGCCGTCAATCAGGCTGGCATGGTTGAGGGCGTCGGAAATGATGGCGTCCTCCGGTCCCAGCAACGTCTCGAACACCCCGCCGTTGGCGTCCCAGCAGGAGGAGAAGAGGATCGTGTCCTCGGTGCCGAGAAAGGCGGTGAGCCGGTCTTCGAGTTCCTTGTGGAGGGCCTGGGTGCCGCAGATGAAGCGCACGCTGGCCAGGCCGTAGCCCCAGCGATCCAGGGCCGCGTGGGCGGCGGCGATCACCTCGGGGTGTTGCGCCAGGCCGAGGTAGTTGTTGGCGCACAGGTTGAGCACCTCCGGGCCGTCGGCCACCCGCACGCGGGCGGCCTGCGGGGTGCTGAGGACGCGTTCGTTTTTGTACAAACCGGCGGCGCGAAGTTCGTCAAGCTGCCGGGCCAGGTGGTCTTTGATCGAGCCGTACATGGTCGGGAATCATTGGGCGGGGGCGGCCGTGAAGCGCACCCGCAGCGGTTGAGCAGGTTGGTCCGGGCCGGGATGCGGCACCAGAACGAAATCGTCGGTGATGACCGGTTCCAGCTCCGCGCCTTCCAGCAGGCGCGCGGGCTGGATGCGGTGGGGCAGAAAGGCGATGAACGGCCGCCCGCCGCGCTGGACGCCGTTGCGGTTGATCGGCGCGAAGCTGTCCCGGTCGCGCGGCCGGATGGTGAAGGTGAACACGCCGTTCGTCTCGGTGAGGGTCTGCCGCCACGCCAGGGGCGCGGGAGCCATCCGGGCCACCCACGCGGGGTTGCCGTAAAACGCCAGCGTGTCCCGGTCATACAACAGCCCCAAACCGTCCTGCGCGCAGAGCCCGGCGGCCCGGGCGCGTTCGTTGACGCGGATCGGCCGGGGGGGACGCCGGCCGGGCGGGACGTCCACGGTGAGCAATTCCGGGAAGAACACGGCCAGTCGGTGCAGCAGGGCCTGCTGGTTGGCCACGAACGCCTCCGCGAAGGTGTAACGCCCCGGCTGCTCGACGAAGTAATCCAGCATGCCCCAGCCGGCGTAGCCGTACCAGGTCGGCACCGTGTAGCCGATCATCTGCCGCACGCCGGCGCTGTTCATCCACGCCGTGGCCATGCAATCCGGCCGGTCAATGTGCCCCATCAGGCAGTTGCCGATGGGCAGATACACCTTCGGGTTGGGCGAATCCACGGGGTAGGTGCGCCCCGCCAAATCGCGCCCGAAGAGGCGGCCGTCGGCGTGCCGGAAGCTGCCGTTGCGGTAGGCGAACCCGAGCTGCCAGTCCCGCTCGGTGGCGTGGCCGGAGGTGATGAACAGGTCGGGCTGGTACTCGTTCAACAGCCGGACCATCGCCTCGGTGGTGTCCCGCGGTCCCTGCAATTCCTCGGGCGCGCCGCCCCGCTCCTTCTTCACCCAGCGCCGCGGCTTGAGTTCGTCGTACCACTGCCCCTCCTCGCAGAGGGCGAGGGCGAACGCCGTGCCGCCGGCCACCCGGCGCACGATCAGCGGCTTTCGCGTGCGCGCGATGGCGAGGGCGTTCGAGGCGTGGTAGCCGGTGAGGATGCCCCAGAAACAGTCCACGTAGGGGTCGTCGTCGAGCCGGCGGAGCAGCTTGTGGGTGGTGGCCACGAACGCGCGGGTGACCTCCTCCGGCCGCGCCACCAGGCAGACGTAACGCGGATGCGGCGAGGCCAGGCGGGCGCGCAGATCGAGGCTCAACGGGCCGGGGTAGGTCACCACCCGGGTGGGGCGTTGAGCGGCCAGCGCTGCCACCACGTTGCTCCAGCCCGGCGCCTGAAGGGTGGCTTGGGAAACCAGCGCCACGTAATCCGCCGCCGGAGCGGCCTGGCTGGAGGGCAGCGTTGCCGCAATCCCCAGCATTCCCACGAACCCGCAAAACGCGCGAAACATGCTCATCGTGCCTTGATGACGCCCTCCCGGTTTGTTCTTCGTCCGCCGGGGCTTCCGCCGTCCGCGGCGCTCCAAGGGGCGTCCCCCCGTCTTTACCGCATCCGCGCCCGGGAGTCCATCCCGACCGACGTCTTTCCTTCCCCTCCGGCCGCGCCGCCGGGGACTTTTTTTCCGCGGCTTTTCCGCGGCTCAATCCACCAGGCGGACGAGATAGCCGCCGGATTTGGGATCGGGTTCGAGTTCGAGCAGGCCGCGTTTTTCGGCTTCCAGCAGGAGGTCGTTGAACGAACGAAAGCCGTGGGCGCGTTCGTTGAAGCCGGGATTGCGCCGCTTGATGGCCTGCTTGATCATCGAACCCCAGATCCGTTCATCCTCCTCGCGCTCCTCGGTGATGGCTTCCAGCGTTTCCAGCACGAGGTCCATCGCCTTTTCCGCCGAAAGGCTTCCCTTGCTCTCGCCGTTGGCGGCGCGTCCGCCGGAGCGCGCGGAAGACTCGCTCGGAACGGGCCGCTTGCGCCGGGCGGGCCGGGGGGCGGGGCGGACGAGATCGTCGTAGTAGATGAACTGGTCGCAGTTGTTGATGAACAGATCGGACGAGGAGTTTTTGACGCCCACGCCCACGACGGTCTTCGCGTTTTCGCGCAGCTTGCTCACCAGCGGCGAGAAGTCGGAATCGCCGCTCAGGATGACGAAGGTGTCCACGTGGGGCCGGGTGTGGCAGAGGTCGAGGGCGTCCACCACCAGCCGGATGTCGGCGGAGTTCTTGCCGGACTGGCGGAGGTGGGGAATCTCGATCAGCTCGAAGGCCGCCTCGTGGAGGCTGCGTTTGAACTCCTTGTAGCGGTCGAAGTCGCAGTAGGCCTTTTTGACCACGATGTGGCCCTTCAGCAGGAGCCGTTCCAGCACCTTGCGGATGTCGAACCGGGGGTAATGCGCGTCCTGCACTCCGCGGGCGATGTTTTCCAAATCGAGGAACACCGCGAGGGTGGCGTTGTTTTCCAAATTACTCATGTGTTTTCTTCTGTTTACCACTGCACCGGCACGGCGGCTTTTTCGCCGAAGCGGGTGCGATAATAGAGCTTGCCGTGGACCCGGCCGTATTCGTGCACCAGCCAGGTGATCTTCACGTCGAAGCAGCAATATTCCGCGATCTCGAGCAGCTTGCCCTCCCGGAACCAGTAGATGGCCTGCATGCCCTCGCTGGTCTTTTCGATGCCCAGGGTGGCCGTGGCCACGGCGTCCAGCGACAGCCGGTGGGAGAGCTTCTTGCGCAGCTCGACCAGCATGTCCAGCGAGCGCAGCTGCTCCGGATCGAAGAAGGGAGAATAACCCGTCAGGACCTCGTAGTCGAATCGGAGGGTGTTGAAGCCCACCACCAGATCGGCCCGCCGCAGCTCCTCCATCAGCTCGTTGACCTCGTCCTCGGGGTAAATCCGGTAGCTGCCGCGCCGGGTGCTGTAGGTCACCCCCACGCTCATCCGCATGTCCCGGATGTTGCCCCAGCCGCCCACCTCGTCGGCGGATTTCTGGGTTTCGAGATCGAAATAGACGATGTTTTTCATGGTGGCGTCGGCGGGCCGTCCTCCGGCCGCGCCGGCAAACGCCGGGAGTTTAGTCCGGCGGCGCGGCGGTCCAAAGCGGAAACCGCCGCGCCGGCGGCGTCCGTCCGGCGGAAACCAAAGGCGCCCTCCGGAAGAGGGCGCCGGGAAAATCGTTCCGCGCCGGAGGACCGAAGAGGAAACGGCCGGGGCGTTTATTGCTCCCGCAGGCGGAACCGCACGCATTCGGGGCCGCTTTCCTCGTGCCAGCCGTCGAAGCCCTGCGCGAGATAGACGCTGTGGTAGCTCTTGAAGTAGATCACGCTCCGGTCGTCGCTGATGGGCTCGAGGCTGAACTTGCTGTTGCCGCCCTGGATGTCGGTGAGTTTGACGATTTTGAACGGCGGGCATTGGCGGTACTGCACCTTGCCCCTGGCGTAGATCACCGTGTCTCCCGCCGCGGTCTGGACTTCGTAGGTGAACTGGTCGCCCTTGACGGTGAGGAGGCGGATTTCCACGTCGCCGTATTCGTTTTTCACCTTGGCCTGCCATTTGCCGTCCAGGTCGCCCTTGGTGGTCGCCGGCGCGCCGACGGCGCCGAGGCAGATCAGGTTCAGGAGGGTGAACAGGATGAGGAGTTTTTGTTTCATGATTTCGTTGGCTCGGTTTGTGTTTTTCGCGGTTTGTCGTGTCGTGGTCCCGGCCCGGGGGTCCCCGCGGGCGGGAAAAGGGGTCATTCGTTGAAAAAGCGTTCCTTCAGCGATTTTTCGCTGGCCCGGCGCTGGGCCTCGAGGGCGTTGAGGCGCTTGACCTGGGCGGGCGTCAGCTCGCGGGCCACCCGTTCGTTGGTGCGGCGCACGATCTCGTTCACCCGCTCCATGGCCCGGAGAGTTTCCCGGCGGTAGGCCTCGCACGCCTCGGCGATGATGGGCGCGATGCGCCGTTCCTGCCCGGGCGTCAGCTCCAGCTCCTCGCGCAACAGGCGCATCAGGCTTTCGCGCAGGCCGCCCGCCTGGAGCCGGTGGTTCTCGATCCGCTGGCGCAGGCCGAGGGTGTTGATGCTGCCGGTCGCCGCGCCGGCGAGAAAGATCAGCGCGGCGATCAGGAGGTTCCGCCAGGGGGAAGCGCGTTTCATGGCTGGTAAAAGGTGCGGCTCAACGAGCGGGTCATCAGTTCGCGCGGGCCGAGGTCGGCCCGCAGGACGCTCCAGTTCAGGCCCACGCTTGCCAGCACGAGGGCCAGCGCCGCCGCCACCGGCCGCCACGAGGGCGACCACCACGACGCGGCCGCGGGGCGGCGTTCCTCCGCCCAGAGCGTCGCCACGCGGCGGGCGAATCCCGGCGGGGGGGCGGAAAAATCCTCCGGCGCGGGCCGGGCCGCGGGCCGCGCGTTGCGGGCCGCCGCCAGGAGCCGCCCCGTGTTCGGCGCGTGTGGTTGCTTCATCGGTTTGGTTTTCGTTCGTGCCACAAAAGTTTCACCGCCCGCTTCAGTTTGCGCCGGGCGCGATGGGCCCGCACGCGCACCCGCACGGCGGACCAGCCGGTCCGTTCGGCCACCTCGGCCACGCTGAGTTCCTCGAGTTCCAGCCACTCGATCAACCAGCGGTCTTCCGCCGGGAGGGTGGCCAGCAGCCGTTCCAGCAATTCCCGCGCGGCCCGCCGGTCGCCCGCCGCGCCGGCGTCGCCCTCCGGCGCGGCCAGCGCTTCCAGCGCGCCCGCCTCGGCGGGCGGCAGGTCGTCCCAATGCAGCTCCGGCCGCCGCCGTTCGTGACGCAGCAGGTTCAGGCAGGTCGTGAAGGCCAGCCGGCGGGTCCAGTGAATCAGGCTTTCCGGCCCGCCGCGAAACTGCTCCAGCTTGCGGAACAACCGCAGGAAGACCTCCTGCGCCGCGTCCGTTTCGTCCATCCGTTCCGGCCGCCGCCGCCGCGCCACCTGGATCACGACGGGATACAGGTAATTCACCAGCGCCTCGGCCGCGGCGGGATCCCCGTCCCGCGTGCCGTCCAGCCAGCGTTGCACGGCGGCCGGCGGCGGGTCTGACGCCGGCCCGCTCATCCGGTCCGAAAACCGCGCGCCGTCCGCCGGTCCGTCCGGCTCGCCTCGCGTGATCCGGGCTGGCGGTCCTGGCCCTGCATTCTGTTCATTGGGACACCCGACGCGGGGAGCCGTTACACCGTGATCCGTTTTTTCGCCCCCGCGGGCCCCGCCGCGGGAGCGGACAACCTCCGGCGGCGCGGCTCAAGGGGCGGGCGCGGACGAACGCGGCGGTACGGACACTTCGGCAAGGTAGATGGCGGTGTGCTCTTCGTGGGAGGAGTAGTAGCTCACCCACAGCCGGTGGGCGTGCCAGACGAGGCCGGGATAACTGGTGTCCCCGCCCGAAGGCAGGCGGAGGCATTCGCGCAGGCGGGCGCGCTCCGGGTCCAGCCACAACAGGGCGGTATGGACGCCGCCTTCGTGGATTCGTCCCGCCGCGATGAGGCGTCCGTCCGGCAGCTCGATCCAGTTCGGCCCGCCCAGATGCGCGCCCAGGTCCCGCCACGTCCACGGCCCTTCCAGGGCGGACGCCGTGCCGAGCAACGCCGTGCCCGGCCGTCCGTCCCGCCGGACCACCGCCAGCCACCGTCCGTCCCGCAGGGCGCGGAGGGTGGTTTCGTTGGCGTCGGCGGGGACGTTCCAGCGGGCGATGAGGGGCGTGAATTCGCGCCCGTTCCGCGAATGATACACCCGCAGCAACGGTTCGCCCCGGGTGCGGTAGCCGACGGCCGCGGCCTCGCCGGCGTGCCAGCTCACCCGCCACAACCAGAAATCCGGTTCGCCGATGGGAACCGGTCGTCCCCAGTCGCGGCCGTCGGCGGAAAACCAGGCGAACGTCTGATGCCGGTGAGGGGCGGGTTGATGCCACGCGCCCGCGGCGGTGAGCATGAGGCGGCCGTCCGGCGCGCGGCACACTTTGGGGTCGCGCAGGTCGGCGCGCCCGTGGGTCAGCCGGGCGGCGGAGGTCCACTCGCGGCCGTCGGACGAAGTCAGCACCCGGATGGCGCCGTCGGGCGAGACGTGGGCCGGTCCCTCGCGAAACACGCACCACCAGCGGCCGTGATGGCGGCACAGATCGGTGAAGGCGCAGTGCGGCCGCGCGTCCCAGAGGCGTTGGACCCGCACGAGGGACACGCCGTCCCCGGCGGCGGCGGAGAGGATGGCGAGCGCGCCGCCCAACAGCGCGCCCCCCAGCCGGAGGGTTCCACGATTTTGCATGGGGCAGTCTGCTCCGCGGGGGGAGGTTTTGTCACGTTTTGAAGGGGCGCGGGGCGCGGGGCGCGGGAGCGGGCGCCGTCCGGCGGAAAGTGATTGGCCGGGCGGGGGAGCGCTGTTAGACCGGGACGCATGCTGGGCCGGATGTTGCAATGGGCGACCAACTTGTTCCCGTTCTGGGTGTTGCTGGGCGGGGTGGCGGCGATGTTCCGCCCGACGTGGTTCACCTGGTTTCACGGCCAGGGCATCGTCTGGGGGCTGGCGGTCATCATGCTGGGGATGGGCATCACGTTGAGCGTGGATGATTTCAAACGGGTGCTGACCATGCCCCGGGCGGTGTTGCTGGGGGTGGGGGCCCAGTTTGTCATCATGCCGTTTCTGGGCTGGTCCATCGCCCGCTTGCTGAGCCTCGACACCGCTTTCGCCGTGGGGCTGATTCTGGTGTCCTGCTGCCCGGGCGGCACGGCCTCGAACGTGGTCAGCTACCTCGCCCGCGCCAACGTGGCCTTGTCGGTGCTGATGACCATGTGCTCGACGTTCGCGGCGGTGATTTTGACGCCGGTTCTGACCAAGTGGCTGGCCGGCGCGTACGTGCCGGTGGACGCGTGGCAGCTTTTTCTCCAGACGGTCAAGGTGGTGCTGGCGCCGGTGTTGCTGGGGCTGGCGCTGCATCATGCCACGCCGCGCCTGGTCCGGGCCGTGCTGCCGGTGGCGCCGCTGGTCTCGGTGGCGGTCATCGTGCTGATCTGCGCCAGCATCATCGGCAAGCAGGTGGACAGCATCCGCGAATCCGGCCTCACGCTGCTCACGGCGGTGTTGCTGCTGCACGTGGGGGGGTTCCTGCTGGGGCATTGCCTGGCCCGCGCGTTCGGCTACGACGAACTGATCCGCCGGACGGTCTCCATCGAGGTGGGGATGCAGAACTCCGGCTTGGGCGCGGTGCTGGCCCAGAAGGGGTTTCCCGCCCTGCCCGCCGCCGCCACGCCCAGCGCCATCTCGGCCACGTTTCACTCGATCATCGGCAGCTTTCTGGCCGGGGTGTGGCGGTTGCGCCCGCCGCGCGCCGGAGGCGTGGCGCCGGAGACTCCGCCCGCCGAGGCGCCCGCGGCCGCGGCGCGTACGCAAGATTGATGCCAGTTGCGTCTTGAGCGGGGCGGGCGGGGGAGTAACATCCCGACCATGTCGCAGGGCATGCGTTTATCCCAGAAGCTGGCGCTCCAACAGGTGCTGGCGCCGCAGCTTCAGCAGTCCCTGGCCCTCTTGCAGGCGCCGGTGATGGAATTGCGTGCCCTGGTGGACCAGGAGCTGGCCCGGAACCCGGTTCTCGAGGAGGTCGCCGAGGGCGAATCCCCCCCGCGCGTCGAGCTGCCGGAATCGGGCGCCGGCGGGGGGGACGCCGTCCCGGAACCCCCGGCGCGGGAGACGGGCAAGCTGGACACCGCCCCGGAAATGCCCTCCACCGGCGAAGCCGCGCCGGAAAAGAGCGAGCCGGTGGACGAGTTTCAGGCGGAATTCGAGCGCCTGGCCCAGCTCGATGATTCCTGGCGGGAGCACTTTTCCCAGACCCACCTCCCCCTGCGCTCGCGGGAGGACGAGGAGGAACGCCGCGAGTTCATGCTCAACTCCCTCGTGGCCCGCACCTCGCTGCAGGAGCATCTGCTGGATCAGGTGCGCATGAGCGACCTGTCCGCCGAGCAGAAGCAGGTGGCGGAAATGATCGTGGGCAACCTGGACGATCACGGCTATCTGCAGGCCAGCGTGAACGAACTGGCGGTGGCCACCGGATTTCCCGCGGAGCGGATCGAGGAGGTGCTCAAAGTGGTGCAGAGCTTTCACCCGCCCGGCGTGGCGGCGCGCGATCTGCGGGAGTGCCTCATGCTCCAGCTCGAACGCGCCGGGCGCGCCCGCTCGCTGGAATACCGCCTGTTGCGCGACCACTTCCCCGCCCTGGCGCGGCGGCGCCTGCCCGAGCTGGCCCGCGCCGTGGGCCGCCCCATCGCCGACATCCAGGACGCCGTCGAGCGGATCGGCCACTTGGAGCCCCGCCCCGGCCGGGACTTTGATTCCGCGGAGCAAACCTACGTGGTGCCCGAGCTGGCCATCGAGAAGGTGGACGACGATTACGTGGTGGTGATGAACGAGGAGTTCGTGCCGCGGCTGCGGATCAGCAACACCTACAAGGACCTGATGTCCCGCGGCGACAGCCCCCGCGAGGTGCGGGATTACATCCGCGAGAAAATCCGCGCCGGCAAGTTCGTCATCAAAAGCCTCCAGCAACGGCAGGACACCATCCGGGGCATCGCCGAGGAGATCGTCAAACGCCAGCGGGACTTCCTGGAGCACGGCATCACCCACCTGCGCCCCATGACCATGGCCCAGGTGGCCGAGGCGGTGGGCGTCCACGAAACGACCGTCAGCCGGGCCGTCTCCGGAAAATTCATCAAGACCCCCCAGGGCGTCTTCGAGATGAAGTCCTTCTTCACCTCCGGCCTGCCCACCGAAAGCGGAAAAGACCTCTCCAGCAAAAGCGTGAAAGACATGATCGCCCAACTGGTCGCCAACGAGGATCCCAAAAAACCGCTGTCCGACGACGCCCTCGTCGAGGCGCTGCACGAGAAGGGCATCAAGATCGCCCGGCGGACGGTGGCCAAATACCGCGCCGAACTCGGCATCCTGCCCTCGCATCTGCGCCGCGCCTATTGATTCGCGGTTCCTCCCGCCATGGCCGCCCGAAGGAAATGTCCCGCCTGCGGAGCGCTCCTGCCCAAGGGCTTTGCCCGGACCGAATGCCCGGAATGCGGCCGGCTCCTCCGGCCCGCCCGCAAACCGGAAACCAGACGCCCGGTCCCCACGCTGGAAACCCGCGCGCTCGGCCCGGTGCCCCTCGAAAAACCGGTGGCCCACAGCCCGCGCGCCACGGTGTACCGCGTGCGCGATCCCCGCGCCGCCCGGAACCGGGCGTTGAAGGTGTTCCCCCTCGCCGGTCCGGCGGACGCCCCGGAGGCGGCCGCCTTGCGGGAAACGATCGCCGCCTTCGCCCGCGCCGGCCATCCGGCGCTGCCCGCCGTGCGGGAGCACGGCGAAGCCGACGGATTCTGCTTCGCGTTGCTCGACTGGGCCGGGGGCGCGCCGCTGCGGGCGGACGGCAGTCAGTCGCCGCTGCCGCCCAGCCTGGCCGCCCGCGTGGTGGCGACCCTCGCCGAGGCGACCCATTCGCTCCACCAAAACGGGCTCGTGCCCGCGCACCTGCTGGCGGAAGACGTGCTGCTGGACGCGGAAGGCCGCCCCACGCTGCTCGGCCCCGCCCGTCCGCTGTCCCCGGAAGCCGTCGTGACCCTGGCGGGGAACGCCCTCGGACAACTGCCGCCGGAAAACCTGGCCCCCGCGCCCGCCGCGCCCTCGGTGCGCGGCAACGTCTATGCCCTCGGCGCGTTGCTGCACCTGTTGTTGACGGGCGTGCCGCCGTTCCGCGCCGCCACCCCCGCCGAAACCCGCCGGCTGGCGCGAACCGTCGCGCCCCCGCCGCCCGGCGCCTTGAACCCCGCCGTGCCGCCGGAGCTGGACGCCATCACGCAGCGCTGCCTGGCCAAGGAGCCGGGGCGGCGCTACGACACCGCCCGGGCCCTGGCGGACGATTTGGAACGCTTCCTCCGCCATGAACCGCGACGCGGGGGATGGGGCGCCCGGCTGGCGGCGGCGGCGCGCGGGCTGCGGCGGCATCCCCTCCCGGCCCTGGGCGCGCTCGCGCTGGTGGGAGCGGCGGCCCTGTTGATCGCCGCCGGAGCGCGGCAATGGGAGGCCCGGGGCGCCCGGCTGGCGCGGCTGCTCGCCTGGCGGGCGGAAAGCGCGGGCCGGGCCGGACAGGCCGGACAGGCCCGCGCCTGTCTCGCCGAGGCGGCCCGGCTGCGGCCCGATGACGCCCTGCGCCAGCTTGCCATCGAGACGCTGAGCCGCCCCCATCTGACGCCGGTGGCCACGGTCCCGTTCGGCAGCGTGTTCCGGCTGTTGTTCAGCGCGGACGGCCGCCTGCTGGCGGTGGCGGGGCGCCGCACCGAGGGAAGGCCGCCGCCCCGGCCGGAGGCGTTGGTGGTGGCCGCCTACGCCCTGCCGGAGGGCCGCTTTCTGGGCGAGCAGCCGTGGAATCCCGCCTTCGGGCCGCCCCGGTTTCACCCGCGGGAGCCGTGGCTGGTGGTGCCGCAATCCGCCCGCTCCACCGCCCTGTGGGCGCCCCGTTCCGGGCCGCCGCCCAATCACCTGCCCGTGGGCGGGGTGGCGTTGTTCGATCCCACCGGCGTCCGGCTGGCGGTGGGCGGTCCCACCCTCCGGGTGTTTGCCGTGGCCTCGATGGCCGAGGTGGCCCGCCGCCCCGGCGCCCGGCTGGTGGCGTGGGTTTCGCCCGCGGAGCTGGTGACGCGGATCGGCGATCGCGTGGCCCGCTGGAATGTCGAGACCGGCCAGTTGACCCCGTTGGGCGCGGCGGGCGAGCAACTGCTGGCGGTGTCCCGGACGGGCGGCATGGCGGCGTGGTGGATTCCCGGCGCGGCGGGCGGCGCGGCCTTGGCGGTGCGGCGGATTCATCCGGAACGGGAAGTCTGGCGTCCGTCCGGGGTGGCGCTGGACGCGGCGGAGCCGGTCTTTTTCTTCCGGCGCCGCGGGGCGCTGGCCTTTTTGCGGGACGCGGTGGATCCCGCGCTGCTGCGGGCGCTGGACGTGCGGCGGCGCCGGCATCTGGGGGCCGTCACGCTGCCGGGGCTCGATTTCCGGCCCGGACCGGGACGCGCGGCCCGCGGGCGGGACGCGGCGGTCTTCGCGCGGGCCGCCCGGCTTGATCCCGCCTCGCCCGCCCGCCGCCACGCCTCGGCGATCACCGCCGACGGGCGGTGGCTGGCGGCTTCCCTGGCGGGGCCGCCGCGGACGCTGGAGGTGCTGGATTTGCAGGAAGGCCGGCTGGCGGGGGTGGTGTCGAACGTGTTTCAGCCGCGCTGGCAGGCGGAGGGGCGCCGGCTGGCCGCCGTGCGCCCGGTGGCGGCCCGCCGGAGCGCCGCCGGCCGCGGGGACCACGTGGAGGTCTGGGCGTTGCGCCGGCCGTCGCCCACCGTGCGGCTGCCCCGGCTCATCCCGCAAATCCGTTTTTCCGCCGACGGCGCCCGCCTGGCGGCCGGGGGGCAATGGGTGGAACTGGCGTTCCGCGACGGAGAAGTCGCCCTGATCGAAACCGATCGTCGGACCGGCGGCGCGTACCTGGGCGGCGGCCCGCCGGATCACGCCTGGGCCGCCACCAACCGGGTGATGGTCGGCGGATTGCCGCTCACCCTTCGCGCGCCGGACGGCCGCCGGGTGACCCTGCCGGGCGGCAGCGAGCTGGCGCGACTCGCCTTCGCGCCGGACGGCCGGCGCTTGCTGGTGGCGCGCCGGGGCCTGGCCGGGCGGAACGGCAGCCGCACCAACTGGTACGAGCTGTGGGACTTGACGCGGCGGCGCGCCGCCGGAACGTGGCCGGTGAAGGCGGCGTCCGAGTACGGCGGGCCGTTGTGTTTCTCGCCGGACGGCCGCCGGGTGGCCAGCGCCTGCTTCGTGGCGGAAGGCGTCGAGCTGTTGCGCGCCGCCGACGGGCGGCGGGAACGCCGGCTGATGACCGCCGCCGGCGGTGGCGGGGCGCCGGCGGGAAGGAAATCCCTCCCCGGCGCCGCCAAACCGCCGCCGCACCGGGTGCGGGCGTTGCGCTTCACGGCGGACGGAAAGCGCCTGGTGGCGGGCACGGTGGCCGGCTGGGTGGTGGTCAGCGACGTGGCCTCCGGCGTGACGAAGCTGGCCGTGCCGCGGCACCGGGGCGCCATCGGGGCGCTGGCCGTGTCGCCGGACGGCCGTTTCGCGGCCACCTCCGGAGGGGACGGCCTGATCCGGCTGACGCGCTTGCGCGACGGCCGGGAGCTGGCCCGGTGGCGCGGCCTGCGAAACGCCTTTCTCACGCTGGAATTCAGCCCGGAAGGCCGCCTGCTGCTGGCGGGCGCGGAGGACGGCTTGCTTCAGCTTTGGGACCTGAAACGCCTCCGGCGGGAACTGGCCGCGTGGGGGCTGGAATGGTAGGCGCCGGGGCGTCCCGCGAGGCGGACGCGACCGGAGAAACGGACGGAGATTGAACCTTCGGGCGGGACTTCCGGTCGGAGAGTGGATAAAAACGACGCGATGAAATGGTCTTGGCGCATCGGCCGGGTGGCCGGAATTGATGTCTATGTGCACGCCACCTTTCTCCTGCTGCTGGGGTGGGTGGCGATCAGCTCATGGACGGCCCGCGAACGGCTGGCGGACGTCACGCACGGCCTGCTGTTCATCACGGCCCTGTTTGGCATCATCGTGCTCCACGAGCTGGGGCACGCCCTGGCGGCCCGGCGGTACGGCATCGCCACCGCGGACATCACCCTCCTGCCCATCGGCGGGGTGGCCCGGCTGGAGGGCATGCCGGAGAAACCCCGGCAGGAGCTGGTGGTGGCCCTCGCCGGGCCGGCGGTGAACGTGGCCCTGGCGCTGGTGTTCTGGATGCTGGTGCGCTCCGCCGACGCGCTCACCTCGATGACCCGCTTCCAATTGGTGGGCGGCTCCATGCTGGAGAACCTCCTCCGGGTCAACATCGGCCTCGCGGTGTTCAACCTGATTCCCGCCTTCCCGATGGACGGCGGCCGGGTGCTGCGCGCGCTGCTGGCGCTGAAGCTGGATTACGCCCGCGCCACCCGCCTCGCCGCCACCGTGGGACAGGCGATGGCCTTCATGGCCGGGGCGGTGGGGCTGGCCAAGATGCACCCCTTCCTCGTCTTCATCGCCATCTTCGTCTATCTCGGCGCCGAGCAGGAGGCGGACATGGTGCGGGTGCAGACCGCCCTCGACGGCGTGCCCGCCCGGGCGGTCATGATCCGCGATTTCAAGACGCTCAGCCCCCACGATCCCCTCCGGCGCGCGGTGCAATACGTGCTGGACGGCTTTCAACAGGATTTTCCCGTGGTGGACCAGGGCCGGGTGATCGGCATCCTCACCCGGCAACGATTGCTCACCGCGCTGGCCAAACGCGGCGAAAACCTCACCGTGGGACAGGCCATGGAGCGGCGCTTCGCCACCACCACCCCGGACGAGGAGGCCGAAGCCGCCTTCGCCCGGCTCGAAGAAAGCGACTGCCGCACCCTCCCGGTGGTGCAGAACGAACGCCTGGTCGGCCTGCTCACCGCCGAAAATCTCGGCGAATTCCTGATGATTCAATCCGCCCTCCGGGGCGAATCCTCCCTTGCCCGTAAAGCATGAGTTCCGCCTGCGAATTCCCCCGCCGGAACGCCACCTCCGCCGAGGTGCGCGAAATCCTCGAAACCGCCCGCGTCATCGCCGTGGTGGGCCTGTCCGACAACCCCTCCCGCCCCAGCCACGGCGTGGCGGCTTACCTGCAACGCCACGGCTACCGCGTCATCCCGGTGAATCCGAAACTGACCGAGGTCCTCGGCGAAAAGGCCTACCCCACCCTGAGCGCCGTGCCGGAACCGGTGGACGTGGTGGACATCTTCCGCAAGCCCGAAGCGGTGCCGGCGATCGTCGAGGAAGCCATTTCCCGCGGCGCGAAAGTCATCTGGATGCAGGAAGGCATCGTTCACAACGCCGCCGCCGACCGCGCCCGCGCCGCCGGCCTGCGGGTGGTGATGAACAAGTGCATGCTCAAAGAGCACGCCGCCCTTGCCCGCCCCTCATAGCCCGTCCGCGGCCGCCGGGACCAACGAGACGGGGCCTCCCCCCGCGGACGGGGAACCCGGAAGCCGAAGGAAATCCGAATCCCGCAATCCGAAAAGGAATCGCGGTGGCGTGAAGCTTCGCCTTTCCTCGCGCGATTTCACCACGAAGAGCACAAAGCAAAGGGAGCCTCTCGCCGGGGGGGCGTCCGCTTCCGGCGGATCGGCTTCGGCATCCCGCCGAAGCCTTCCTCACGCCCCCTGATCGCGGCCGCTCCAACTGTTTTCCGCGTGCCAGGAAGTCGGGCGGGACGCCCGGCTCGCCCCGAGAAACGCGGGCGCCACCCGGCCAACGAAGGCCCGCAGTCCAGAAGAAAAAGGCAAAATGAAACTCGAAATGGTATGGTATCCCCTCCCCCTCTCCTGTTTTCATTCGACGGCAGAACCAGCGGAGAGATGCAAAGCGGAAAAATGGCGGGCGTGAACCCGCGGGGAGCGGGGCGGGTTTATTGCACCACCAGTTTCAGGCTCTCCGAGTGGCTGTTGAACTCGGGGGCGTACAGGCACTGGATGGCCGCGATGCCGGTCTGGTATTCGCCCCGGTGTTGGACGCGGGTGGAATATTCGAACACGTAGGTCCCCTTCGGGAGGTAATCAATGAAGAAGTGGGTGGCGGTGTCGCGGGTGGTTTCGTAATAGGCCAGGCCGTCCTGAAAGCGGTATCCGCTGAGGACGTTCACCGGTTCGGTGCCGCTGCCGCGTTGGTCCTTGAGGTGGACGTATTCCATGTCGCGATCCACGCGCAGCACCAGCCGCACCACCAGTTCATCGCCCACGTGGATCGGGCCGGTGACCGGTTGCAACTCCTTGCCGCGCGGGGTGTTGACTTTGACATAGAGCGACTTTTGCAGCGTGAGCGGCGTGCCGGTGTAGGGCGTCACCTTGCTCATGTCTTCGAGGTATTGCCAGTAAACCGCGCCCCACGCCACGCCTTCGTCGAACTTGCGCACGGTGATGTGGCCGAGTTCGGGCTTGATTTCGGCGGGGGTGAACCGCGCCTCGTAAAAACCGGTCCCGGGTTCGGGGGACGTGGCGGTCGGAGCGGATAAATCGCGAACCGCGGATTGCGGGGCGCCGGGCGTCACGTTGAGACCGTCCAGCATGACTTCCACCAACTGCCGGCTGCGCAGCAGGTCCGTGCCGCGCAGGAGCAGGGCATAAACCGCGTCGGCGGTGGCCTTGGTGGTTTTCCAGTTTTGCGTCTGTTTTTGTTTGAGCAGCCAGGTGCGGCATTCTTCCACCGTTTCCGGGTCGCCCATCACCTCGTCGAAGGCCTCGATCATCAGGGCCTGGGTTTCGATGGGCGCACGGTACCACCACCAGCTTCGTTCCTGATCCCGCCAGAAGCGGCCCAGCTCCGCGTCGGTCACGCTGCGTTCCTTGAGGCTGCGCATGATGTCCCGGGGCGTGGGGTCGTCGGGCCGCCGGAAGTCCGGCGTTGCGTTGAACCGTTTCAACGCCAGCGCCAGGTGTCCCTGGCTCTGGCGGCTCGCGACCTTGACCCAGAACCGGCGCGCCTGCCGGAGATAAAACCGCACCGCCGCCTGATAATTCCGCGCCACGGGCCGGTCCTTCAGGAAAAAGCTCCGCCCGTAGAGATAGAGCGCGTCCGTGGGGGAAAGCACATATTTCCCGGGGTGCTGGTCGTTTTTGCGGAGGCGCTGATAGCGCTCGTCCATCCAGCGATCGAGCCGCTCCAGGGCGCGCAGGGCGGGGCGGACGTCGAGATCCTTCACCCCGAGATGCCGCAATCGTCCGAAGCCGGTGGTGATATAGAGCGTGATGTAATCATTGCGCCGGCCGCCGGGGAACCACGGCCAGGCGCCGTCGGGAAGCTGGGTTTCCTCGAGCTTGCGCCGGGCCTTTTGCAATTCGTAATCGAGGCGGTTGTCGTCGAACAAGACGCCCACGTTATGCCGGGCCTCGTTCTCCTTTTGGGCGTCGCGCAGCCACGGCGTTTCCTCGAGCAGGATCCTCTTGAGGTCCTGATTTTTTTCGAGCGGGCTGTCGAGCGCCGGGGTGTTTTTCCACTGATCGAACATCCGGCGAATTTTGGGATCGGATTGCGCGATGTGACGCGCCAGCGCGTTGGCATAGAGCCGGTTGAAGGTTTGCTCCGCGCACTCGTGCGGAAACTCCATCAGGTAGGGCAGCGCCAGCACGGCGTACCAGGCCGGGTTCGAGACCATCTGCACGACCAGCCCTTGATGGATCAACGAATCGCTCCGGCCGGAATTCAGCAATTGGGTGAACTCGAATTTCCGGGTTACCGGGCCCTGGCCGGGTTTTACGCGAATGGGCAGGGGCAGGGATTCCGTCACCCAAATGCGCCGGGAAAGCACCGGCAGATAACCTTCCTCGCCGTCGCTCAACCGCCCGGTCGAGCCCACGGCTTTGTAGATCAGGAAGGGGCAACCGTCGGGGACTTGGATACGCCAGGAAAAGGCGCGTGATTCGCCGGCGGGAATGTCGAACGCCTGCTCGCGACGGACGTTGCCCAGCGCTTGATCGAACGAACGCCCGGACTCGGCCGCCGTGAAGGTCAACCGCACCCGGCCTTTTTGCCGGGCGGGGGATTGGTTCGAGACCTTGACGGTGAACTCCAGCACGTCGCCCTCGCGCAGGAAGCGGGGCGGATTGGGCTGCACCATGAGGTCCTTGGCGGTGACGGTTTCGCCCTCGATAAAGCCGGAGCGCAACGCGCGGTCGTGCGCGAAGCCCATGAACCGCCACGTGGTGAGCGCCTCGGGCAGGGTGAAGGTCAGGCGCACCACGCCGTTGCTGTCGCTGAGCAGTTGCGGATAGAAAAAGGCGGTTTCGTTGAGATTTTTCCGGGCGCTGACCCGGCTCAAATCGGGGCCTTCGTCCGCCGGTTCCTCCGGCGCGGCGCCGCCCCGCCCGTTCGCGGCGGGCTGGTCAGTGGCCGCTTTCTCGCCCAGGGCCATTCCGGCGGCGACCATGGGCGCGGCGGTGTCCGCCATGGGCGTCGGCATGCCGCGTCGCGCCGCCGGCGCGCCTTTGAACATCACCATGGGGCGGGGCTCCCATCCCCGGCGATTGAAGTTGTCCACCAGATCGGCGGGAAAATGGCGGTAGGTCAACGCCACGGAAACCGATGGCGGCGGGGGAAAACCGCTGATGACGCGGAGCGGCAGCGGGCCGTTGGCAAACCGGGGATAAACAGTCGAGGCATCCCGGTAAAATATGTTGAAACGCCGCGGCCAGCGATGCGGCAAAAATTGATCGAGCGAGGCGTCATAGAGCGTGGCCACCAGCTCGGCCAGGGCGGGGAGGGAGGACGCGCCGTCCTTGGCCGGTTTCCGGATGTTCAGCGTCCAGGTTTCTTTCCGCGCCGGTTCGAGCTTGCTGGTGAAATGTTCCCACGTGAGTTCGAGTTCCTTGTTGTCCCAAGGGACTTCGATCTGACGCGTGTCGAGATAAGCGCGGTTGTCCCGGACCTGGGTGACATGGAGCGTGAATCCGCCCCGCAACTTCTCCGTGACGGGGAAGGTGATTTCCTGCTGGGTCCGGCCCGGCGTGGTCCAGAAGCGTTTGATGATCCGGTGGCGGTGCTCGATCTCGATGAACGCCCGGCCAAGTTGATAGCCGGTGCCCCAGAGGGCGCGGAACTCCTCGCCCGGTTCGAGCTTCCATTTCGGCGCGGCGAGCAGGTGGGGGATTTTTAACGCCAGCCGGGGCGAGGCGGGATCGAGCACCCGCAGGGGCAGCCGTCCGGTGACCTTTTTGCCGAAGCGATCCCGCGTTTCCAACAGGGCGCGATAGAGCCCCGCCGGCAGCGTGACCTCCAAGCCGGCCTTGCCCTCCGCGTCGGTGCTCCAGGCGCGTTCCTCCACCAACGCGCCCCGCTTCCACTGGTTGGGATCGGACAAATCCGGCGCCGGCGCCTCGCCGGGGTTCGCGCCCTTGAAGCGGGGCACCGGCCACATGCGCCAGCGGGCGCGGTGAACCCGGTCGGGCGCTTGGAGCCGGTAGATTTTGAGGGCGCCCCGGGCGGCTTGCGGTTCGCCGTCCAAGGTGGTGGTGCGCAGCTCGATCCGCACCGGCCGGGCGGCGGTCTGCCATTCGTCGGCGGTCACCGTGGCGCGCAACGCCACGAACCCCACCTCCACGCCCCGCGTGGCGGAGCGGGTTTCGCCGGCGTTGTCGGTCACATCGGCGTGCACCGTGAAGGTGAACGCAGCTTCCGAATCCTCGCCCACCTTCGGGTCCGGCCGGGCGGGAAAGCGGATCGTGAACGTGCCGTCCGCCCCGGTGCGGGCGACGCCGTGGGCGATTTCCTGACCGCCCCGGGGCCGGGGCATCCGCCAGCCCCACCACCCCCACCACGGCGGCCAGCGCACTTCGCGCACCACCCGCCATTTCACCAGGGCGTCATCCACCGCCGCGCCGGTGTAGGCCTCGGCCCTGCCGGTCAGGACGACTTCCCGGCCCAGCCGGGGCGCGACGGCCGGGGCGTCCAGCGTCACGCGGAATTTCGGCCGTTTGTATTCCTCGACGTTGAACCACGCGTTCCCGCCGGGCCCCTCGATCACCCGGAGCCGGTAACGGCCCGCCAGCCGGTCGCGCGGCGCGGTGAAGCTGCCGCTGAAGGAGCCGTAGTCGTTGCACCGGCGTTCCAGCCGGGCGACCTCCTGATTGTTGCGATCCGCCAGGACCACCGTCACCCGCCGGCCGTCGAGCAGTTGGTAATCGTTGCGCTCCGAATCCACCCGCAGACAGATGCCCTTGAACTGGATGGTCTGGCCGGGCCGATAGAGCGCGCGGTCGGTGAAAAAGAGGGTCTGCTCGCGGGCGCGGGCGGGGCGGTCGTCGCGAAGCCAAACCTCCGTCGAGGCGGCCACTTCGCGCCCCTCCCAGCGGGCCAGGATCAGATAGCCGCGCCGCTGACCGGGCCGGAAGCTGAAGCAGCCGTCGGCGTCCGTGCGATGCACCGGCTCGGCCACGCGACGGCCCTGGCGGTCGAGATACCAGGCGTGGATTTCCGCGTCCGCCAGCGGCTCGCCGGAATTGGCGTTCAGGACGAAGCCCTCGATCCGCCCCTGCCGCGACCGGATGATCAGGGCCAGGTCGCTCACCCAGAAGGGGGCGTACGCCAGCAGGTTGTCCTCCGCGGGGAAGCCGGGATCATGGCTGGCCAGCAGAAAATAATGCCCGGCGGGCAGCGATTTCGGCGCCGGCAGCCGCTCGGTGTGCTCGCGATAATCCTCCGTGGGCGGCAGTTTCGCGGACCAGGTCAGGACCGGTTTCCGGGCCAGCAATTCCTTGCGCTCCCGTTCGTTCAGACTGCTGGGGCGGCGATGCTTCCGCCGCAAAAAGTCATGCCAATCCCAGGGCACCACGCGGAAGTGCACCTCCGTGAGGTTGCGGTAACGCACCGTGATCTCGGGGCCTTCGTGGCCCGCGCCGAAATCCTCGCCCCGGTTCCACACCTTTTCGGTGGCGAGCCGGAGGGAGCGGGCTTCGAGCTCGCCGATGAGGTTGCGGCACAACTTGCCGCCGGGACTGTCCGGGTGGGCGGCGAGGCCGCGTTCGGCCCATTCGTGGGCCCGGAGAAAATCGTCCTCGGAGCGGGCCTGGCGGGCCAGGTGATACCACGCCATCGCGGAAAGTTCGTGGTCCGCCCACCGCTCGGCGAAGCGCTTCAACGCCGCCGTGTAACGGGCGTCCTTCTCCTCCCCGAAGGCCGTGTTGTGCGCGTACACCAGCCGGGCGAGGTCCGCGTCGAGAAAGGCCGACGGATCCCGGTCGTGCTCGTGAAAACGCAGCAGGCGCGCGTAGAGGTCCAGCGCCTTGAGAATGGGCGAATCAGGGAAACGCGCGGTGTCGAACGTCTTCCACCACGCCAGAAACTCGGGCGCGTCCGCCAACGCGGGACTGTCGGCCGGCAGGTCGTAGGCGTTTTCCGGGCGGGCGGCGGCCTGCTCGCCGGAGGTGTAAAACTGGAGCGCCTCGTGGGCGATGAAATCGTAGAGCGTGGGCCGGTAACGATCCGGCAGGGTCCCCTTTTCCAGCAGGTCGTCGAAGGCGGACACCGGCAGCCGCTGGAGCTGAACGGCGTTCGTGAGCGCCAGCGTGAACCGCCGGTCAATCTCCGCGAACAAACGCGGCAACGCCCACGTGGTGAAATCCTTGCCCGGCGGTTCGGCGGTGGCCGTGCGCCGCAGAAACCGCCACTTGTTCTGCTGGAAATACTGCCAGTAACACAGCGCCTGAATGGTGTTCAGCAGCGGGCGAATCTCCGGTGGCGCCTGGGCGATGGCCTGCTCCAGCCGGGTGATTTTCTCCTCCGGCTTGTTGCCCTGAATCTCCCCTTCCAGGGCGATTTTGCGGGCCACGGCCTTGGCGGCCTCCCCGTAGGCCCGGTCGGCCAGGGCGGCGGGGATGATCTTTTCCAAGTGCGTGAGGGCCGTGCGGGGCAGCCCTTTCTTGAGGGCGGCGGCCACGGCCTGCCACTCGGCCTCCCGCGTCCCGGCGACCAGGCTCCAACTCAGACTCACCAGCAACAGAACAACCGACACAATGCGTTTCATGGCGTGCGCGTAAACATGAAGGGGTTTTCCCTCACGGACAACCCAACTTCCACTCCCCCTGACACTTCGGCGACGTTTTTCTTGGAACTTTTTGAGAAAAAAACGCGCCCCCTCCGCGCCCGCCGGCGAGGTGACGAGGCGAAACCCCCTTCCCTCCCGAAGTCCGGATCGCCCGCCCTCCTCTTCCGCGTCCTTCGTGGTCTTGTCGCGATTTCGGTTTTCGGGCTTTCCCCTGCTCTTCCGACCGGCATACTTCGGGGCATGCGCAAGAAATCGCTTCA
>CAZRPT010000208.1:0-11104 GCA_964601985.1 uncultured Verrucomicrobiota bacterium | reverse complement strand
AAACGGCCACCCCGCCGGGTGGCCCTCTGGCGGCGCTTGGGCGGGGATGGGTTCCGCGTCAACGGCGGGGTGGCGGGGAAGGAGCGGCTTCGGCGACCGGCCCCCGGGGCGGCGGCGGCGCTTGTCGGTTTTTCCCGTCCTTTACCCCGCGCACGCGATGCGCTTTACTGCGACGGGACAGCCGCCTTTTCGGAGCGACGGTTCCGCTGGCAGAACCATGAAAGAGTCCGATCCCCAATCCCAAATCCTGGTGGTGGACGACACCCCGGAAAACGTGGATGTGCTGGCCGGCATCTTGAGCGGACAGTACCGCCTCAAAGTGGCCTTGAACGGCGCGAAGGCCCTGGAGCTGGCCCACGGGGACCCGCCGCCGGATTTGATCCTGCTGGACGTGATGATGCCGGAGATGGACGGCTACGAGGTCTGCCGCCGGTTGCGGGAGGATCCCGCCACGCGGGACATTCCGGTGATCTTCGTCACCGCCAAGACGGAGGTGGAGGACGAGACCAAGGGGTTCGAGCTGGGGGCGGTGGATTACATCACCAAGCCCGTCAGCCCGGCCATCGTGCGGGCGCGGGTGCGCACCCATCTGGCGCTCAAGGAATCGCGGCGCCGGCTGGAGGAACTCTCGCGCAAGCTGGGGCGTTACCTGCCCGCGCAGGTGTATCAATCCATCTTCGAAGGGCGCCAGGACGCGCGCATCGGCGGCACGCGCAAGAAGCTCACGGTGTTCATGTCGGACATCGTGGGGTTCACCTCCCAGACCGAGAGCCTCGAACCGGAGGAGCTGGTGTTTCTGCTCAACAGCTACCTGGATCGCATGGCGCGGACGGTGCTCGCCCACGGGGGCACGCTCGACAAGTTCATCGGCGACGCCATCCTGGTCTTTTTCGGCGATCCGGAAAGCCGGGGCGAAAAGGAGGACGCGCTGGCCTGCGTGAAGATGGCGCTGGCCATGAAGGCGGAGATCGAGGCGCTGCGCCGGATGTGGCGCGAGAAGGGGCTGGCCTCGAGTCTCGAGGTCCGCATGGGCATCGCCAGCGGCTATTGCACGGTGGGCAATTTCGGCAGCGCCCAGCGGATGGATTACACCATCATCGGCAACCAGGTGAACCTGGCCGCCCGCTTGCAGTCCGCCGCCGCGCCGGGCGAGGTGCTGCTCTCGCAGGACGCCTACGCGCTGGTGCAGGACGCCGTGGCCTGCGTGGCCAAGGAGGCCATTCAGGTCAAGGGCTTCGTGCAACCGGTGCCGGTGTATCAGGTGGTGGACCTCCGGGAGCGGCTGACCGAGGGCGATCGGGTGGCGGACCAGCGGACCGGCTTTTCGTTGGAACTGGATCCTTCGGCGGTGCCCGAGGCGGAACGCGCCGAGGTCATCGCCCGCCTGCAAGCCGCCCTGGCCAGTTTGCGATGAGCGGGTCGCGCGCGTCCGGAGCCAGGCGCGAAGCCGGCGGCCCGCCGGCCGACCTTCCTTGACCGGCGAAAGCGGGCGGGGGTATTAGTCGCCGTGAAAGAAGGGGCGGTTTTTCGGGCCCGGAAACCGCCGGGCGCTTGAGCGCCGCGCGGTGAATGCCGGGGAGCAGGAAAACGCGCGCCGGTGGAGGCGCGGGCTTCCGGGCCGCCGGCTCGATCCCTCCGGGAGCCGCCGCTTGAGTTCCGGGGGGCGCTGTTTTCGCGAAGATTGACGGGAAGAAGGCGGACAAGAATATGAATTGGCAAAATTGGTTGCTGGGAGCGCTCCTGCTGGGCGCGGGAACCGGCGGGGCGGGGGCGGAGTCCGCGCCCAATCAACTCACCGAAGCGGAACGGGCCGCGGGGTGGCGGCTGTTGTTCGACGGGCATTCGCTGCGCGGCTGGCGGGCCGCGGGAAAGAAGGGCCCGCCCCGGAAAGGCTGGGTGGTCGAGGACGGCATCTTGAAAAAGGTGGAGGGCGTGCGCGGCGGCCATCTGTTGACCATCGAGACGTTCGACAACTTCGAGTTTGTCTGGGACTGGCGGCTGCCCACGCAGGGCAACAACGGCGTGAAGTTTTTCGTGGTCGAGGAACGCGGCATTCTGGGCCACGAATATCAGATGTACGACGAACGCCGCGGCGGCAACGGCAAGAGTTCGACCGGCGCGTTTTACGACGTGCTGCCCCCGATTCCCGGGCGCAAGCCGTTTCACGTGCGGGAGTGGAACCATTCGCGCGTGGTGGTGCGGGGGAACCACGTCGAGCACTGGCTCAACGGCCAGAAGATTCTCGAATACGAGCTGGGCAGTCCGCGGGTGCTCGAAGCCGTGGCGCGCAGCAAGTTCAAGAACGTGCCCGATTTCGGCCGGAAAGTCCGGGGCCACATCATGCTCACCGATCACGGCTCCGAGGCCTGGTTTCGCAACCTGAAAATCCGGGAGCTGCCCCCGACGAAACCGGGCGGGAGGAACGCGTCGTAAGGCCCGCTTCCTCCGGCCGTCCGGCGGGCGGCGGGACGAAGGAAGCGACGCGTCCGGCGAAACGCCGCTTTTCCCGGACGGGACATTCGTTTAAGAATCCTCCCGGGATTTCCCCGGAACGTGAACGTGGGTGGGGAAAAATCCGTCGGGAAAGCTCATGAACAACACGATTGATCTCGCCATCATCGCCGGGTACCTGGCCTTCATCGTTTCGCTGGGGTTGTGGGTGGCCGTGCGCACCCGCCGCCGCAGCCATGATTCGGCGCGCAATTACTTTCTGGCCAGCGGGCGGCTGACCTGGCCGGTGATCGGGCTGGCGTTGTTCTCGACCAACATCTCCACGATCCACCTCGTGGCCTTCGCCCAGGAGGGCTTCGTCAACGGGCTGGCCTACGGAAACTTCGAATGGATGGCGCCGTTCACCCTGATCATGCTGTCGCTGTTCTTCGTGCCGTTCTACATCCGCTCGAAGGTCACCACGCTGCCGGATTTTCTGGAGAAACGCTACAACGGCGCCTGCCGGGACATCCTGGCGGTCATCTCGGTGTTTTCGGCCATCTTCATCCACATCGGCTTTTCGCTCTACACCGGCGGCATCGTGCTGCGGGGGATGTTTGGGATTCCCCTGCTCTACAGCATCGTGGGCATCTGCGCGCTGGTGGGACTCTACACCGTGCTGGGCGGGCTTTCCTCGGTGGTCATCACCGAGGCCATCGAGACCGTCGTGCTGCTGACCGGCGCGGTCATCATCACCGTGATCGCCTACAACAAGCTGGGAAGCTGGCACGAACTGACCTCCAACGTGGAACCGGTGAAACTCACCATCCTCCGTTCGGCGGGCGACAGCTCGAACCTGCCCTGGTACGCGGTCCTGCTCGGCTACCCGGTCATCGGCATCTGGTACTGGTGCGCCGACCAGACGATCGTCCAACGGGTGCTGGGGGCGAAGAATGAAAACCACGCCCGGATGGGGCCGCTGTTCGCCGGCTTCATCAAAATCCTGCCGGTGCTGCTCTTCGTGTTGCCGGGCCTGATGTGTTACGCGCTGGTGCAGAACGGCACGCTGGATCTTTCCCACATGAAACTGGGCGCCGACGGAAAACCCGACACCCAGGACACCTACGCGTTCATGATCCGCGAGCTGCTGCCGGTGGGCGTGAAGGGGATCATCACCGCCGCGCTGCTGGCGGCGTTGATGGGCACGGTGGCCGGCGCGCTCAACTCGGTCTCCACGCTGGTCAGCTACGACCTGGTGAAACGCTGGCGGCCGGACACCAGTGAGCATTCGCTGGTGAAGGTCGGTCGCCTCACGGCCTTCATCACCGTGGTGCTGGCCATTCTCTGGTCGCTCCAGCTCGAACACTACCAGAGCATTTTTCAGGGAGTTTCCACCTTGATCTCCTACATCGCGCCGCCCATCACCACGGTGTTTTTGTGGGGCGTGTTTTGGCCGCGCGCGTCGGGCAGGGCGGCCGTGGTCACCTTGTCACTCGGTTCGGCGTTGGGCTTCACCGTCTTTCTGCTCGACTGGTACAAGGATGCCACCGGCTGGAACGTCCCCTTCCTGATGGCCTCTTTTTACCTGTTTTTGATCTGCTCGGCGCTCCTCGTCGTCGCCTCCGCGCTCTGGCCGCACCAGCACACCGCGGAAAGCCGCAAACTCGTCTGGGCCCACCCGCTGGAGGCCGTCAAATCGCCCGGCTGGCCGGGGCTGGCCGACTACCGGGTCGTGGCGACGGTCCTGTTTCTGACCATGCTCACGCTCTACTGGATTTTCAAATGACCCCCGCTTTCGTCGTTGTTTGACCCAACCCGTGTTCCCCGCCATGAAACCCCATCACTTCCTGGTTCCGTTGCTCGCCCTGTGGCTCACCGCCTGCGCCACGAAGCCCGCCGCTCCCGCCGCCCACCCGGTGAAACGCTACGCCATGGTCACCGGCCTCAAACCGGAAAAGGAGGCCTGCTACCGCGAGCTGCACGCCCATCCGTGGCCTTCGGTGATCAAGACCATCCGCGATTGCAACATCCGCAACTTCTCGATCTTCCGCGCCGAGATCGGCGGCAAGCCCTACCTCTTCGCCTATTTCGAATACGTCGGGGACGACTTCGAAGCCGACATGCAAAAGATGGCCGACGACCCCGAGACCCAGCGCTGGTGGAAGGAGACCGATCCCTGCCAGATCCCCCTCCCCGAGGCCGCGAAGCAGGGCAAAATCTGGACCGACGCCGAGGAAATCTTCTGGACGCCGTAGCCGGCGCGCGCCCGGGCGGGCCGTCCTTCCCCCCGGGGCGCGTTCCGAAAAACGCGGCCGCCGCCGGCTTCCCCCGCTTGCGTCGGCTCCCCGAAACGCCCATGCTCGGCGGCATGATTTCGCGACACACCGCCCGGTGCCGCCGCGTGGGAAGCGGCTGGCTGGCCCTCACGATTTCCCTCGCGGCCTGGGCCGGCCCCGCCACCTTCACCGTGGCCACCTACAACGTGGAAAACTATCTGGACGCCCCCGTGCCCGGCCGGCACATCAAGCCCGCCGCCTCCCGGGCCAAGGTGGCGGAGACGATCCTGGCCATGCGGCCCGATATTCTGGCGCTGGAGGAGATGGGCCGCGAGAGCGCCCTGCGCGAACTGCGCGCCACCCTCCGCAAGGGCGGGTTGGATTACCCCTACTACGAGTATGCCGGCGGCTGGGACACCAACATCTTCGTGGCCGTGCTCAGCCGTTTCCCCATCACGGACCGCCGTTCGCACACGAACGAAAACTACCTCCTGAGCGGCCGGCGCTTCCGCGTCAGCCGGGCGTTGATCGAGATGGACGTGCAAGTGACGCCGGACTACCGCCTCACCGTCATGTGCGCCCACCTCAAATCCCGCCGCCGGGTTCCGTGGGCCGACCAGGCGGAAATGCGCCTCGCCGAAGCCCGCATCCTGCGCGAAAAGGTGGACGCCCTGCTGAAGCGGCGGCCCGACGCCAATCTCGTGGTGCTGGGCGACTTCAACGACACCAAAAACACGGCCTCCACCAGGGCGGTGATCGGGCGCGGCCGGTTCAAGCTCATCGACACCCGGCCCTTCGAGCAAAACGGCGACAACCTCCCCGCGCCCCGGCCGGACTGGGATCCGCGCAACATCACGTGGACCCACTTCTACGGCAAGGAAGACTCCTACGAGCGCATTGACTACCTGCTGCTCAGCCCCGGCCTGGCGAAGGAATGGCGGCCGGAGGCCACCCGGGTGGTCACGATGGCCAACTGGGGACTCGCCTCGGATCACCGTCCCCTCATCGCGGGATTCGTGGCGGAGGATCGGTAGCCCCCGCCTGATGCGTCTCGCCTTCGGGGCGGGGCTTTGGAACAGTCGCGCCGGCGAATGAAGATGGAGCTGCGGAAAACATATCAATTCGAAGCGGCGCACCGGCTGCCCCGGCTGCCGGAGGGCCACAAATGCCGCCGCCTGCACGGCCACAGTTTTTCGGTCGAGATCGCGGTGACGGGCGAATGCGATCCCGGGCCGGGCTGGGTGATGGATTACGCGGACATCAGCCGCGCCTTCAAGCCGGTGTGGGAGGAGCTGGACCACCGCTACCTCAACGAGATTCCGGGGCTGGAAAACCCCACCAGCGAACGCCTCGCCCGCTGGATCTGGGACCGCCTCAAACCCGCGCTGCCGCAACTCTCGGAAGTGATGGTGGCCGAGACCTGCACCGCCCGGTGCGCCTACCGGGGGGAGTGACGCCGTCACCGAAAACGGTTTGGCGCGGAGCTCCCCGCTCCGCGGCCCGGACGGTTTTCCGGTGACGTCGTCACCCGTCCTCCGGCGTCCATTCACCGGTGCGCAGGTAGGGTTTCAACCGCCGTTTCAACGTCTCGCGCGCCCGGTGGATCAGCGACTTGGTGGCCGTGAGCGAGCAGCCCAGCACCCGCGAGATGTCCTCGTAGGAGAAATCCCGTTCGCGGCAGAGCAGCAGGGCGGTGCGCTGTTTTTCCGGGAGGGCCTGAATGGCCTCTTCGACCCGCGCCTCCAACTCGTGTCGCAACGTGATTTCCACCGGACCCGGCGCGTCGGCGGCCAGGCCCGGCAGCCACTCTCCGCCTTCCGCGTCGGCCAGCGGCGCGTCCAGGGAATCGGCGGGATGCCGGGCGCGCCGGCGCAGTTCGTTGAGGCAGAGGTTGCGGGCGATGGTGAACAGCCAGGTGGAAAACTTCCCCGCCGGGCGGTAGCGGTCCGCCGCCTTGAACACCTGCACGAACACGTTTTGCGCCAGGTCCTCCGCCTCGGTCAAATCGCCCAGGCTCCGATGGATGAAGGTGATGACCGGTTGCTGATAACGCGTCACCAGAGCGGCAAAGGCCTCGCGATCGCCGCGTTGGACCCGCTGCATCAACGCGGCATCAGTCTCGCTCTCCGGACGCATCGCCGGGGACTCTAGCAAACCCCACCCGGGGGACAAGGGCGCGGTGGGCGCGCGAAAACCGGGCGAAAAATGCCGGGTTGGGGAACCCGGCCCGCAGCCCGGGGGGATGGGCGCCCTTGTGGCGGGCCCCGTGCCCCCACCCCGCGAAACGCCCCCCTTTTCCGCCCGGCTCTGAATCGGTCTTGCCTCGCGCCGCGCGGAGCGACAGTTTGGCGGGGTGATCGCGCGGTTTCTGCTGGGGCCCGCCGGAAGCGGGAAGACGCATCGCTGCCGGGAAGCGGCGCGGGCGGCGTTGCGCGCCCGCCCGGACGGCCCGCCCCTGCTCTTCATCGCGCCCAAGCAGGCCACCTTCCAGCTCGAACGGCAGTTGCTCGAAGACGGCCGGCTCCCGGGCTACACCCGCCTGCACATCCTCTCCTTCGAGCGGCTGGCCGACTGGGTCCGGGAACGGCTCGACCACCCCGCGCCGCCGCGCCTGGACGAGGTGGGCCGGCTGATGGTGCTGCGTTCGCTGCTGAACCGGGAGCGGGAGCGCCTGCGGACGTTTCGCGCCGCGGCGCGTCTGCCGGGGTTTGCCCGGGAGGTCGGCGACACCCTCCGCGAGCTGCGCCAGCAGCAGGTGGGGCCGAAGACATTGCGGCGGCTGGCGGACCGCCTGGGCCGGGGCGTTCCGCTGGCGGACAAGTTGTCCGACCTGGCCCTCCTGATGGCGGCGGAGGAGGAATGGCTCCGCGCGCGGGGACTGACGGACGACCAGGGCGGGCTGGAGGCCGCGGCCGCCGCGTTGCGCGCCGCGCCGGCCGATGGCGGGCTGGCGGCGGCGGTGTGGCTGGACGGCTTCGCGGAGATGACGCCGCGGGAACGGGAGCTGCTGGCGGCCCTCCTGCCCCACACCGGCGAGGCCACCCTGGCGTTTTGTCTGGAAAGCGCCCCGCCGCCGGCGGCCGGTTCCGCCCCGGGGAAGGAGCGTTCCGGCGGGTCCGCCCTGCCCGACTGGCTTTCGCCGTGGGGACTGGTGGGGCAAAGCTGCGCCCGGTTGCGCGAGTGCCTGGCCGGCGTTCCCGGCGTGAACGTGGTGGTCGAAACCCTCCCCCGCGACCCCGCGCGCTCCCGCTTCGCGCGCGCGCCGGCGCTGGCCCACCTCGAGGCGGCATGGAACGCCCCCCGCCCGTTTCCCGAATCCACCGCCGGCCAGGTGGAGGTGGTCGAATGCCGCGATCCCGAGGCGGAAATCGTGGCGGCGGCCCGGGAGATCGTGCGGTTCGTCCGCGCGGGCGCGCGCTGGCGCGACGTGGCGGTGATCGCGCGCTCCCTGGCGCCGTATCACGAACGGCTGCCCCAGGTGTTCCGCCGCTACGACATCCCCTTCTTTCTCGATGCCCGCGAATCGGTGGCCCATCACCCCCTGGCGGAACTGACGCGTTCCACGTTGCGGGTGCTCGCCTTCGGCTGGCGGCACGCGGACTGGTTCGCCGCCTTGAAGACCGGCCTCCTCCCGGCCAGCGAGGAACAGGTGGACCGGCTGGAAAACGAGGCCCTGGCCCGGGGCTGGGAAGGGGCGCGCTGGCGGACGCCGTGGCCGGACCCGGAAATCCCGGCGCTGGAGACCCTGCGCCGCCGGTTGGTCACGCCGGTGCTGGCCTTGGAACGGGCGCTTCAGTCCGGCGCCCGGGACGCTTCCGCCGGAACGCCGGGCCCCACCGGCCGGGAGCTGGCGCGGGGCCTGCACGCCTTCTGGCGGCAACTGCGGGTGGACCGCGCCCTGGAGCGATGGGCGGAAACCGCCGTCTCCGGGCGGGACGCGGCGGCGGGCGGCCTTCGGCCCCAGGCCCACCGGACCGTGCTGGAGCAGATGATCGCCTGGCTGCGCGACGTGGCGCTGGCCTTTCCGGAAACCCGCCTGCCGTTGCGCGAATGGCTGCCCATCCTGGAGGCGGGCCTCGGGAGTCTGACGATCGGCGTGGTGCCGCCCGCCCTCGATCAGGTGCTGGTGGGCGCCATTGACCGCTCCCGCAATCCGGAGCTGCGGCTGGCCATCCTCCTCGGGTTGAACGAGGGCGTTTTCCCCGCCATCCCGCCGCCGGGCCGGCTCCTGACCGAGGACGACCGCGCGACGCTGGCGACGGAGGGCGTCCCCCTGGGACCGGATCGCCGCTGGCGGCTGGGACGCGAACGCTATTACGGCTACATCGCCTGCACCCGCCCGCGCGAACGGCTGCTG
This sequence comes from uncultured Verrucomicrobiota bacterium, assembly GCA_964601985.1. Lineage (GTDB taxonomy): Bacteria > Verrucomicrobiota > Verrucomicrobiia > Limisphaerales > J093 > J093. The sequence goes on along the minus strand of CAZRPT010000208.1, from coordinate 2,041 downwards.
CTGACCCACGCCCGCCAAAACGCGGAGGGCGGCGTCCTGAACCGGTCGCTCTTCCTCGATCACCTGGCGCGGCTGTTTCCCCGCCTGGCCGCCCGGACCGAGCGGGTTCCGCCCGCCGAATCCGACGCCGTGCGGGCCGCGGAATTGATCGTGCCCGCCCTTCGCCGCGGCTTGGCGGAAGAAGCCGCCGCCGCCCGCCTGCTCGAAGCGCCGGAGCTGGACGGCCTGCGCCCGCTGTTCGCGGGAGGCGGGACGGGGGAGGCGGCGGGGTTGCGCCCGGAAATCGCGGCCCGGCTCTACGGGCCGGTCCGCCTGCGCCTCTCGGCCAGCGGCTTGCAGAATTTCGCGGCCTGCCCCTTCAAGTTTTACGTGGCGCACGGCCTGCGGGCCGAGGAGCGGCGCGTATTCGAGGTGGACCCCCGCCGGCGCGGCAGCTTCTGTCACGAAGTCCTGGCGCGCTATCACCACGCCGTGCGGGCCCGGGGCCGCGAATGGCGGGACCTTTCCGCGGCGGAGGCGGAGGCGCTGATCGAACGGCTGGCGGAGGAAGTGGCCGGGGAATTCGAGGCGGGCGTGTTTGGCGCGGCGGCGCGCAACCGTTTTCAGGCCGAAAGCCTCACCCGCCACCTGCGCGAGTTCATCCGTTGCTTCACCGAATGGCTGCGAACCAGCTACCGGCTGGATCCGGTGGCGGTGGAATGGGGGTTCGGCGGGCGCGACGGCGACCCGCCCGCTTGGGAACTGCCCCTGTCCGCCGGACGACGGCTGGCCTTGGTGGGGAAAATTGACCGCGTGGACGTGGCGCGCGATCCGGAGCGAAACCGGCGGCTGGTGGTGGTGATGGATTACAAGTCCTCGCCGCGCACGGTGGACGCCGCCCTGCTGGCCGCCGGCGTGGAATTGCAACTGCCGCTCTATCTGCTGGCCCTGCTGCGGTTGGGCGGCGCGGATGACGCGCCCGGGGAGGAACCGCTGGAACCGGTCGGCATGTTTTTCGTGGGACTGCGGCCGAAGACGGAAAGCGTTCCCCATCGCGGCAAGGCCCGCGGGCCGGCGAAATCCGCTTCGCGCTGGCCGCACCGGGGGCGGCTGGTGGAAGACGAACGGCACTGGCTGGATGCCGCTTCGGAATCGGGCGGTTCGGGCCAGTTTGGTTCGGCCCGCACCCGCGATTCCTTGTCCCGGGGCGAGTTCCGCGCCCTGCTGGAACACACCGAGACGCAGGTGCGGGAATTCGGCGAACGCATCTTCGCGGGCGAAATCCGGGTGGACCCCTACGTGAAAGGCAGCCGGTGCGCCTGCGACCGGTGCGCCTATGCCGGCATCTGCCGGATTGATCCCTGGCGGCACGCCTATCGCCGGCTCCCTCCTCCGCCCGCCTCCCCCCAAACTCCCCGTTGACCCCGTCCGACGAAGCCCGCTTTCCGCCGCCGCGCCGCGGAGGGGGCGTTTTCGGGCGGGAATCGCGCCGGACGCGCGGGCGGGGGAAGTTGGCGCTTGCGCGGGAGGGAGGGGGTGGGGTTGAGTGCGGGCATGTTTTCGCACGTGGTGGTTTTTTGGACGCGACCCGGGGCGCCTCGCGCCACGGAGGAGCTGCTGGCGGGACTCGAACGGTTGAAGAACATCCCGGGTATCACGCATTTTCACGTGGGGCGGATGGCGCCCAGTGACCGGCCGGTGGTGGAGCGGAGTTACCAGGTGGCCTTGTACGTGGGCTTTCCGGACCGGGCCGCCCACGACGCCTACCAGACCCACCCGCTGCATCGCGAATTCCTGGAAGAAGTTTTCCCGCGGGTCTGCGCCAGGGTGGTGGTGTACGATTTCGAGTAACCCCCCCGCCGGAAGGTTTTTCGGGGAGGGTTTTGCTTGAGGATGATTGCCCGGAAGAAATCGCTCCGGGCAGGCCGGTCCAAAATAAATCGGAAAGGGCGGGGGACGGATCGCTCTTTTTGCGGCGGGGGGCAGTGCCGGTTCAGGGCGCGGGGCGGGCGGTGAGGAGGAAGAGGTCGTCCCGGTCCACGACGTGGTCGAGGCGCAGGCC
>CAZRPT010000207.1:0-1929 GCA_964601985.1 uncultured Verrucomicrobiota bacterium | reverse complement strand
CGCGAGGCGCACCGCCGGAAACACCCATTTGCCGGGCCGATCCGGATCGTCGGTCAATGACCACCCCTCGAGGTTCGCCGGTGTGTCGCCCCGGTTCCACAGCTCGATCCAGTCCCGCGGTTCGCCGTCTTCGTCCCGCAGACCGGTGAGGTTCGCCGCCAGAAACTCGCTGATTTCCACCCGCGCCGGCGGAAGGTCCGGGTCCACCGGAATCGTCCAGCTCCCGCCCGCGAAAGCATTCGGCGGCGCGCCCCCATCCTGAATGCCGTGATCCGCCGCCCAAGTCAGGGTGGCTTCGCCGGGCGCGGCGGGGGCGAAGGTGAACCGGTAGGGACCGGCCAGGATGCCGGTGACGTTCGTAGCCGCCCGCCCGTTGATCAGCAAATCCGCGGCCTCCACGCCGGTCACCGGCTCGGAGAAGAGCACTTCCACCTCGGTCAAGGCGCGGACGGCCCGGCCCGCGGGCGGACGCGCCCAGACGATTTGCGGCGGGAGCGAGTCGCTCAGCTCATAGCTCCATTCGGCCCAGGGATCGGCGGGGACGAAAGGATTGGGCGGCGCGCCGAGGTCCGTGATGCCGTGTTCCGGCTCCCACGAAACCGTCACCGCGCCGTAAGGCGGCTGGGGAAAGGTGAACGTGCAGGCCGTGCCGCTCACCGTCACCGCGCGGGCGGGAATGCCGTTGATGAGCAGGTCCCCGGCGTCGAGTCCCCGCACCGCTTCGCTGAAGGTCACGGTGATCCGGGTCAAGGCCCCCACCGCGCCGGGGACAGGCGTGACCGCCAGCACGGTGGGCGGTTCGTGGTCCACCTGCGCGACGGACAATTCGCCGTGGAACTGGAGGTCGCTGCTGGTCTGACGCACGTTGAACACCTGCACCGCCAGCACGTTCTCGCCTTCACGCAGCCAGCCGGGCCGGTTGAACGCCGTGTAGCTGGCGAACTTGACCGGCTCGGGCGCGTTCGAATTGGCGGTGTCGTCAAAGGCGCGCTCGCCGCTGTTGACCCGGTAACGGGCGATTTCGCGCCCGTTGATCCACGCGATGAAGCCGTCGTCCACGGCGGCGCGCAGGGTGAGGCTGCCGATTTCCTCGATGTCCGTCAGCGTGAAGGTGTGCCGGAGGAACAGCGTGGTGTAGTGGTAACGCATGTCGTCCAGCAGGGTGCCGCCGTGCACGCCCGATTCGCCGTAATGGAACGGCGCCGGCCCCACCGGCCAGGCGCTGTCGTCGAAATCCACCGCCCGCCAGGCGTCCACCGGTTGCGACGCCTCCTCCCGGCCCTTGAAATATCGCCACTCGGCCTCCCGCGGCACCACGATGCCCGCCGCGTGAAGGATTCCCCACGCGGGCAACCCCGCAAGGGCGACTTGCCACATCCACGTCCACCTGCTCGTTCTCATCATCAAATCATTCCGTGCCGGTTCCGCTCCCGGCGTCCGGCCAACGCACCGGGAGCGGGGAAAGCGACCGCTTTGCCCCCACCGTAAACCGTGTTTCACAGCAAAGGGAGTGCCAAACGAAGCGGAAGCGGGAAAACTGGCCGGATTGCGCCCCCCCCTTTCGTTGGTTCCCGCCGACGGTGTTGACGCCCCGACGGGAACGGGAGCCGCTCCGGCGGTGAGATCCCGCACGAAGCCTCCCCCGTGCCCTTCGATCGCGGTTGCTCCAACGGCATCACCCGTGTCGGAACGCCCGGGCCGCGAAGAACGCGCAACCGGGACAACGAACCCTTTTCCCGCACCTCGAGAGCCGGAGTCCACCCGGGGGAAATCCGAATCCCGAAAAAAGCTCGCCCGCCGGGCCGGCCGGAAGCCGGCGATTGGCTCGCGCGTGCCCACGCGCTCGGCCTCGCGGGCCTTCGTCCTGCCGGATTTTTCCGGAAACCGTTCGTGACGCTATCGGGGCGGCGACCCCCGGGAGCGGGTCGC
>CAZRPT010000206.1:0-16826 GCA_964601985.1 uncultured Verrucomicrobiota bacterium | reverse complement strand
GGTAGATCAGGAGCACCGGGAGGCCGGGGACAGCCTGCCCACCGACGGCACCAGCAACGAGCCGTTGCCCGAGCTGCGCACGCTGTGGTACGACCGCTCCCAAGGAAGCATTTACGCCTACAACCGGGAGGGACGCGTGTTCGTGGAGCTGCTCGGTGACGCCCGTCCGGACGGGCAATCGCGTGAGCATCTGGGATTTGAAATCGTGGACGTCTTCAAGCAGCCCACCCCGGCGGATGTCACGGTGGAACTGGGCGAGCGCATCGTGCCGCCGTCACCGGGGACCGTGGAGGATTTGATTCCCGAGCCGGTGCTCCAGACGGGGAAGACCTTCGCCTATCAGCACCAGCCGACCGGCGCGCCGGTGCCCGAATATTACGCCACGCGGGAGACGCGGAATTTGAACGACTATCTGGTGCACTGGATGGAGCGGGGCGAACAGGGGCTGCTGTGGCCGGCCTTCCTGGGGCGCTATCATTTGATCTGGCCGACGGACGCCTCCCGCTACAGCCATTACCTGCGGCTGCCGGCCGCCACCGAGGAAGAGGCGCGGGAAACGGCAGTGGTGCTCTCGACCCAGAACGTGCCCGCCATCGCGTATCAGGATCCGTTGGATTGGCCGCGCGCCAAATTGACCGAGGATTTCAAGTTTTTCACCTGGTTGGACGAGGCGCATCCCGCGCATCGCACGCTGCTCCGCTTCATCTCCGGCGACGAAGTGGCATTCGAGCGGGTGTTTTCCTGGCTGGACACCGCGGTGCTCCATCCGAACTTCACCCTGCCCGGTTTCTACAGCGATTTCACCACCCCGCCGGGCAACGCCACGGCCTACGGAAACGCGCGGGTGGAGGGCGGCGTGTTGCATCTTACCGACGATCAACCCGGACAGGCGGGCACGTACGTGCTGAAGCGGTTCAGCGGCAACACGCCGGTGGAAAGCTTCAAGGCCGCTTTCAAGGTTCGCATCCAAAGCAGCAAGGAAGTGATCGCCTCGGGGTTCAGCTTCAATTTCGGCACGGCCGTGGCGGCCGTGGGAGAAGACGGCATCGCCCAGGGGCTGGCGGTCTGTTTCGACAGCTTTGATTACAGCGTGGACGATGTGGCGCCCACCATCGCGATCAAGTACAACGGCGTCATCCTGGCCGCCGTGCAAATGGCGGAGCCGCGAAATCCCCATCCCGAGCCGGCGTACGTCCTGCCCGCGCCCAAGGATCCCGCCACCGGCCAGCCCATGACTTTGGCCACGGGCGACCGGTTCGTGCCGGTGGAAATCGTGCTTCACCGGGACGGCCGCATGGACGTGTCCTACAAAGGCGTGAAGGTGTTGCGCAACGTGGCCACCGGCTACGGGCCGCGCACGGGGCGGTTCCTGTTCGGAGCGCGGACGAAGCCGGGTTTCCATGCCACGCACTGGATTGACGAGCTGGCCGTGGTGGTCAATCAGGACACGCCGGCGGGCCCTTCGCCCTTCGCCCACAGCGTGGCGACCGATCTGGACGCGTGGATCGCGGACACCACCTTCTACTGGCCGGATAAATTTGTTCGCCCGCGCGTGGTGAAGAGGACCGTGGACGTGGGACAGCGCATCAACGCCCCCGCCGACGAGCCGGGCGCCACCGGCGATTACCTTGCCGGTTACATCAACCGCCGCGTGGGCACCTCGTACGATCCCACGGCCTACGTGGATCCGTTCGCGCAAGGATTCAGCAACACGGTCGCCAGCGCCATCATCCCGGTGAACGCCATTCCGGGGAAGAACCGGTTGGAAGTGTGGTGGTTCCGCCTGAATGGCGAACGGGCGGGCTTGAACGCCGGCAGCGCGGAAAAGGGATTCGCCACCATTTACTGGCCGTCGGTGGTTGGTCATTACACGTTGCAGTGGCCCGCCAATGCCCGGGAAATCATTCTGGCCAGCAACGCGGGAAGCGGCGCGCTGAGTTCCCTCGAGGCCAAGGGAACCATTTACCGGCAACCGGATCCCGACGCGGACGGCTACAACCCCAACGAGGAGCACGCCATTCTGGCGGGCGGCAGCGCCTACGCCACGCGGGATGATCTGAACATCACTGCCGGGGCGGACTATTCCTCGGAGCCGTTCGTGCTGGTGCGCTACACCGCCGCCGACGGCCGGCCGGCCATCACCCCCTTCCGCGTGCTCCGGGAGCGGCCGGCGGAGGGATACGTGTTCGATTACGTGACGCCGGCGGGCCGGCTCCTGCAGCCGCCCATGCCCCTGCCGTTGCTGGCCAAGCCGGTGGTGGGCAGCGGCGATGCCGCCTACAGCCTGAACACCGAGCCCGACCACGGCGTGGGCGATGTGCCGGGCGGCTGGGATCCCGCGCGGGACGCCAACGGGCCGTACGGCTATTACGCAAAATTTACGTGGGAGGACCGGCATCACGATTTTTGGGTGTATCGCGGTTTACACGCGGGACTGCCGACCCTGGAGGCCGGAAGCTATGACGCCACCACCGAAACCTTCAACGCTCTGCCGGCAGCCAAGGCGGTGGCGGGCAAGCCCTTCCGGTACACGGTGCACGTTTCGCGACGGCCGGAAATTCTCCAGCTCAGCAGTCCGAACCTGCCGGACTGGTTGCGGGTGGAAGGAATGTCGCTGGTGGGCACGCCGACCGCCGCGGCGCCGGAAAACACGGTGGACCTGAAGGTGTACGATCCTTACAACCGGGAGGAAGTCACGCTGACGCTGCGGTTGCGGGTCGCCGCCGCCGGCGCGCCGGTGGCCCAGCCGCCGCTGGCGCTGCTCAGCACCAATCCTTACACCGGTTCCGCCGTGCTGTTCACCAACCGTCCGCCTTATTTGGCGGCCTCGCCGCGCCCCACGAACAGTTTCACCATGCGCTATTATTACCGGACGGAACCGAGCTTCGACTGGCCGGGCGTGGTTTCACCGCCGCCGCCGGGAAGCATCGTGCCGTACCTGCGGCCGGTGGATCCGGCGACGGGCGCCTTCGTGGGCGATCCGGCCGCAGCGGACACCGAAGCGCTGGAGATTGTCTATCGCCCGGTCTGGCCGGTGCGCGATCCCAGTGACTCCTCCAAACCGTTGCCCACGCTGCCGTTGGGCGCCACGCTGACCACTCCCCGCAACGGTCTGCCCGGCGTGCGGGGCATGCTCACCGCCCGCGTGCTGTACCAGCAGTCCATCGCGCGGCACTTCCCGGCGATCTTGCCCTCGGTGGTGTTGTGTGATCCCACGCGCGAGAAGCAGTCCGACTTGGAGACACAGGGCCTCTCGGGCGTGCCGGGCGGGGTGCACAAGATCGCCTATCAGGGACGGTGGTTCTTCCCCGACCTTCCGCCCCACCTCGTGAAACGAGTCTTTTATGATCCCCACCGCGGGCGGGCGGGAGCGCTCGTGCTGCGCGGCGAATTTGTGAAGGAAACGCTGGGCGAGGATTACCTGCTCCTGAACGTGTTGCGGGGCGATGACGCGGACGCCGTCATGGCGCTGTGTCCGGATGCCGATCCGGACAAATCCCAATGGGACGCGCTCGTGGAGGGAATGGCGGCCGTGGTGGAGACCTTTCGGGAGTCTCCCACCGCGCCGGGCACCTACGAGCCCGATCCCGCGCGCACGACCCGGGTGGAACTCGCCAACCTGGTTGAAATCAACGACGACAACACGGCGGTGGATTCCTACGCCATCAGCGCCACCGGTCCGGGGGCGGGGTATGTCACGTTGGTCGAAGCCGGCGGCACGGCCTTCACCCGGCCCGGCGATCCCATCGCCCTGCACATCTTCAAAGTGGGGGGCGATCACCTCTACCGGGGCGAACTGAAGGTCATCCTCGCGGACAACCCGATGAGCGAAAAGGTGACGCTGCAACACACGGCGGATCTGGCCGGGCGTTCCGGGGAGTTCGAATACGAGTGGAAGATCGCCGCACCGGTGGACGGCCTGCCGCCGGAGCCGGACGCGGACATGAGCCACTACCAGGCGCTTTCTTCGGGAAGGGGACAGCCTCGTTACACCCTGGGCGGCGTGGGGATACGCACGCTCGCGGACAATTACGTGGTTATGCGCTATCGCGCCAAGGACGCGGACCATCCGCTTTACAACGCGTGGTCCGAGTGGACCGCGCCCGCGCTGGCGGAGGGCTGGATCAAGCGGGTGCTGGGCGGCATCAATCCCTTCAACCAGCGGATCAAGGACCTGTTCAACCACCAGGTCAACACCGACGTCAGCCTGCTGACCCAGGCCGGGACGCGCTGGGAGGGCGACGTGGCGTTGAATTTGGAAAACATCAACGAGCACGGACTGATCGAGATTTATGAAACCGTGCTGCGGCGGGGACGCGCCCTGAGCATCGAGGCGGGATATAATTACGGGCCGGCCAATGACGCGCTGCTGCTGGCGGCGGGGTATCTCAACGATCTCTACATGATGCTGGGCAACGAGGCGTGGGCCGACGCCGCCAACCCCACCATCGGCATCGGCACCGCCAACCGCACCTACGGCGACATTGCCACGGCCCTGTTCGCCTTCAAGGGACAGGAACCGTCCTTGCTCGAGGAAGAGTTGGCGCTGCTGCGCGGGCGCGACGATTTCCTGCTGCCGGGCGTGGAAGTGGCGCCGGTGTACAACCGGCTGGTCTGGAATTACACCCGCGGCATTGACGCCGGCGAGGTGATCTACGCCCTCAATTACAACATCCGGGAGGATCCCAACCACGAGCCGGACGGCGTCATCAACGCCGAAGACGCGGCCCGCATGTTCCCCCAGGGGCACGGCGACGCCTACGGTCATTACCTCACCGCGCTCACGGGATATTACTCGTTGCTGATGAACAATTCCTTCGACTGGGTGCCCCGCATCGAAGCGGTGAACGTGCTGGGGAAACCGGTTTCGGTGGATTACCTGGATGAGCGCAAATTCGCCGCCGCCGCCGTCTCCCTGGCCAGGGCGGGGAGGCAGGTGTTCGATCTGACCCTGCGTCGGGATTACCAGCCCGATCGTTCCCGGGGATGGAGTTATCTGAGCGCCACCCGGATCAATCCCCGCCGCTCCCACGCCAGCGTCACCGGCCAACCCGGCCAGCCCTCCGTGCGGTACTGGGGCGCGGATCACTGGGCCTGCCGCACCGGCCAGGGGGCCTATTTGAACTGGATCGTGGGCAACGCCATTCTCCCGGCCACCGACCCGGATCCCCATCATGAGGGAATTCAAAAGATTGACCGCACCACCGTGCCGGAACTCCGGGAGCTGGTGACGGCGGCCCGGGATTTGCAGACGGGGCTCGACAATGCCGAAGGCGGCCTTACGCCCCTGGGCGTGCCGGAAGGGAGTCTGGCCTTCGATCTCAACCCCGCCCGGATGGGGGGGGAAAACGGGACTCATTTCGAGCAGATCTACCAGCGGGCCAAGACCGCCTTGAACAACGCGGTGGCGGCGTTCGACGACGCCAAGGACGTCACCGCCATGATGCGTTCGGAGCAGGATTCGTTGGCGGATTTCCGGGCGGCGGTCGCGCGGCAGGAACAGACGTTCAACAACGCCTTGATCGAGCTGTACGGCACGCCCTATCCGGAGGACATCGGGCCGGGCAAGTTGTATCCCCAGGGCTATTCGGGACCGGATTTGCTCCACTACATGTATGTGGAAATTCCGGAACAACAATTTCCCGAGTTGTGGAGTTACACCGAGGAAACGGATTTCCGCGTGGACGTGCAGGATCTTCCTGACAATTGGTCCACGGACCTGCTGACGGACCTCACCCTGCTGACGGACGAGGGCGAACACCCGCGCCAGCCGGGCACGGACTACATCGAGTTTCACATCGGGTCACACGGCTATTTCGACAAGCCCAGCGACTGGCACAGCCGTCGGGCTTCGCCGGGCAGGATTCAACAGGCCATTTCCGAATACATCATGGCCCACACGCGGTTGCGGCAGGCCTTGAACGACGCGGTGGGCGCCAAGAACGACTTGGACAAGGAACTGGCCCGCTTCCACGACTATCTGGATCTGTCCACCAAGATTTGGAACATCAAGCTGGCCATGATGACGCTGGATGAAACCCTGCAATGGGTGCAGTTCGCCAACGACATTTTCCAGAAGTACACCGACTCCATCACGGAGGACATCCAGTTTACTTCGGATGCCGCCGCGGAGGCGTTGCCGGGCTCGATGATCGCGGGCGTGGCCAGCGGCGGCGACCTGACCTCGGCGGGACGGGCGGCCATCGAAATGGCGGGCTATGCCGTGGTCAAGAGCCTGGATGTGGTGGGGCTGATTCGCTACACGGTGGTAAAGGCGCTGGAGAACGCCATCGCCACCACCAAGCGCCAGTTGGAGTTCTGGAGCATCGGTCCCCTGGAATGGGAGATCGAACTGAAGGAACGCGTGATGGCGCTGGGGAATCAGTTGGGCGCGGTGCAGGAGCATTTGTGGACCATCAACGAGCGGTTGCGCCAACTGGACGACGCCGCCCGCAAACGGGACGCCTTGATCGCCCAAGGCGAACGCATCCAGGACGAGCGCCGCATCTTCCGCCAGCACGCCGCCGCGGTCATCCAGGGCTATCGCACGCGCGACGCGGGATTCCGCCTCTTCCGCAATGAAAAGCTGGAGCGTTACCAGACGTTGTTCGATCTGGCGGCCCGTTACGCCCTGCTGGCGGCGAATGCCTATGATTACGAGACCGGTTTGTTGAACACGAGCGCCGGAAAGGAGTTCATCCGCCGGATCATCAGCGCCCGCGCCCTTGGCGTGGTGCGCAACGGCGAGCCGCAATACGCCGGCAGCAACACGGGCGATCCCGGCCTGTCGAGCGCCCTGGCGGAAATGAAGGCGGATTGGGACGTGCTGCGCGGGCGGCTGGGCTTCAACAATCCCGACGCCTACGGCACCACCGTTTCCCTGCGCACCGAGGCCTACCGCATTCTGCCCACGAGCGACGGCGATTCCGCGTGGCAGGACCTGCTGCAATCCGCGCGGACGGGGAACCTCCTCGACGACGCGGACGTGCGGCGTTACTGCCTGCAAATTGACGCCGGCGACGGATTGCCGGTGCCGGGTTTGGTGCTGACGTTCCAGACCACGATCGCCGACGGTCTGAATTTGTTCGGCAAGCGCCTGGCGGCGGGTGATCACGCGTTCAGCCCCAGCTCCTTCGCCACCAAGATATTCGCCGTGGGCGTGGCGTTGGAAGGGTATCGCGGCATGGACGAGCCTGCCGCCAACAGCGCCGCCGTGGCGGCCGCGGGCGGGGTGTCGCCCGCCGAACCGTCCTTCCCGTTCCTGGATCCGCTGGCGTTGTCCGCCACGCCGTATGTGTATCTCGTCCCCGTGGGCGTGGATTCGCTGCGCACCCCGCCGTTGGGCGACGCCGGCGCCATCCGCACCTGGCGGGTGGCGGACGTGGCCATTCCCATGCCGTTCAACATCGGCGCGTCGGATTTCTCGACCCGGCCGCTGTGGCAGTCCGCGGATTCCCTCACGGAGCCGCTGTTCGCGATTCGCAAGCACCAGGCATTCCGCCCCGTGGGCAGCGCCGCGAAGTTCAACGATGCCGTCTATCTGAGCGGCAACGCGATGCGGCGCTCTCAATACACCAACAACCGGCTGATCGGCCGTTCGGTCTGGAACAGCCAGTGGAAGCTGATCATTCCGGGACGCACGTTGTTGAATGATCCCAACGAGGGGTTGGACCGCTTCATTCAAACGGTCAAGGACATCAAGCTGCGCTTTGTCACCTACTCTTACTCGGGCAACTGATCTGATTTCGCCATGAAGCCATCATTTTTACGCCGTCCGTTTCAATCCGTCTGGCGGGCTTGGGGGCTCGGCTTGGGGTTGGCCGTCGCGGGGCCGCCCGCGGCGCGGGCTTTTCCGCCGTCGCCGCATCACACCCTCTATGGCTTGGTGCGCGATGAGCAGGGCGAGCCGCTCACCGGCGAGGACGTGGTCTTGGTTTTGGAGACCGCCACCGGTGTCCAGCTTCGCGCGCCGCTCCGACCGGGGCGGGAACCGGGGGTGAACTACCGTCTGCAGGTGCCGATGGACGCGGGGCTGACGCCGGACAACTACCGGCCCACCGCCTTGCGGCCGCGGGTTTCGTTTCAGATGAAGGTGCTGATCCACGGTGTGGCCTGGCTGCCCCTCGAGACGCGCGGCAACTACGCCCGGCTCGGTCGGCCGGCGGAAAGCACGCGGCTGGACCTGACCCTGGGCGAGGACAGCGACGGCGACGGATTGCCGGACGCCTGGGAGCGGGCGCTCATCGCCATGCTGGACGGGCATCCCGGACTGGCGGACATCCGGCCCGGCGACGATTCCGACGGCGACGGCATGAGCAATCTGAGCGAATACCTCGCCGGCACCTACGCCTTCGACCCCGGGGACGGATTCGAGCTGAAACTGCTCGCCAGCGATGGCGAAGCCGCGCGGCTCCAGTTCACCGCGTTGCGCGGGCACACCTACACCATCGAGGGGTCCGAGGATTTGCGGCAGTGGCGGCCGGTGGAGTTCCGGCTGCCCGACGCCAACCCCGAGGATCCGCCGCTTTCCCGCTATTACGCGCCGGACGTGCGCCCCTTGCGGGTCACGGTGACGCCGGCGGACCGGACCTTTCGCTTTTTCCGGCTCCAAGTTCGCTGAAGGCCGCCGCTCATGTCCGCCGCGCGTTCCCCTTCCCGTCGGTTGCCCCACCTGCCCTGGCTGGCGGGCGGGGGGATGCTGGCGCTGGCGCTGGCCGCGTGGTGGCTGCCGCGGTTTCGCCCCGGCGAGGGCGCGGCCTCCGGGCCGGAGCCCGTGTTGCGGAGCGAGCTGGTGTTGCGCGAGGGGCGGCTGTATCGGCGCGGCGAACCCCGCCCCTTCACCGGCGTGATGATCGAGCGGTATTCCGACGGCGCGCTGAAATCCCGCTCCGCGGTCCGGGCGGGCCGGCTCGACGGTCTCTCGGAAGGGTGGTATCCGGACGGCCGGCGCCAGATCGAGGAGCACTTCGTGGCGGGTGTTTCCGCGGGGCGCCGCGTCAAATGGTATCCCAACGGGCGGAAGCGCTCCGAGGCCACCATCGCGCGGGGCCGAATTCAAGGGACCTTCCGCCGCTGGCACGAAAACGGCGCGCTGGCGGAGGAGGTCGAGATGCGTGACGGCCAACCGGACGGCCTGGCCAAGTCCTACTATCCCAGCGGCTTTCTGAAAGTTCGGGCGCGGGTGCGGGGCGGCCGGGTGGAGGAGCGGCAAACCTGGCCGGACGGCAAGAAAAAAGGTTGAACTTTCCACGGGGCATGGCGGCGTATCACGGCATTTCTTTCCCCACCCGATCGGATCGCTCCGTGTTCCGTGGATGTCGGCTTTGCATTCTTTGGGAAATGGGAGTTGGAATAAGCTTGATGCTGTCTTTGGCGAGCCGCGCCGTCTCTGCCGAACTTCGTCACCGGTTTCTGGGAAGCGGGGGGGGGCGGGTGGAAGCCGGAGCGATTACCATAGACACCACTTTGGGAGAGGGGGGAGGAATTCGGAAAAGCGCTGATGCTTCCGCAACTTTGCGGGGCGGTTTTCTGGGCCAATTGAATGAAACACCCGTTGTTTCGGACTGGATCGCGCGGCGTTCTCCCTGGCTTTCGGTAAAATTCCGGGAGAGCCGGTTGCTGGCTGCTGCCTGGGATCCGGAGGGTGATCCATTGCGCGTGGTCACCTTGGGCGCCCCGGCCCAAGGCGGGCTGGCGTTGCTGGACAACGGCTGGGTGCTTTACGCGCCGCCGACGGGCGGCGACGAAAACGACCAGTTTTCCTATGCCGTTATGGACGCGGAAGGAGCGGAGGCGGTTGCCACGGTGTATGTTGTGCGGATTGCGCCGGGGACGGAACCGGCGCGGAATCAGCTGGGCGTGCCGGTGACGTTGTCCGACGGCAAATTACTGTTGCGTTTTGCCGGGATTGCCGGACGGACTTATACCGTCGAATATACAGATCGGCTGGGGGATCCGTGGCAGCCGTTGCCGGATGGAAACGCCTTGGTGGCTGGTCCGACGGGGATCCTCGAAGTGATCGACGAACATCCGTCGCCGAGCCAGCGTTATTATCGCACGGTGGCCGATTGAAGAAGGTGTTTTGCCCGCCATGTTTTCGCCTCGTTTGTTGGGATTGCTGCTGTGCGTTGATTTGATTGGATCGGCGTGGGGGCAATTGGCGGTGACCCGTTATTACGGTCATTTGAACCAGCCGGTTCCCGACGGCGATCTTAACGGCGTGGTGAACGTGCAAAACATCACCGGGGAACCGCACCGTTCCATCGCGGAAATCGCCGTGGATTTGGTTCTGGGCGGAGTGGACGACGAAGAAGGATTTACCGGCGATCTTTATATCACCTTGCTCCATGAAACCGATTATGGCGCTGGTTATGCTGTGTTGCTCAACCGCCCGGGACGCAGCGCCGGCAGACCGCTGGGTTACAGTGACCCGGGTGACTTGGCCGTCACCCTCACGGTGAATGCCGGGCGGGACATTCACCTGTACCGGGCGGAATTGTCCAGCGATGGTTCGCCGCTTCCCCTGACAGGCCCGCTCACCGGCTTTTGGGAACCAGATGGCCGGGAGACGGATCCTTTATCGGTCGTGGATACCGACCCGCGAACGGCGGGGTTGGAATCCTTCCGGGGTCTCGATCCCAACGGTCGTTGGGCGCTGTATGTGGCCGACGTCAGCAACGGGGGGGCAGTGCGACTCGATGGTTGGGGCCTGACCCTTACGTTGGTCCCCGAGCCGCGAGGAGCAATGCTGGTGGCTGGCATGGGGATGTTGGGTTGGGCGTTGATTCGCCGGTGCCGTCGGAATCGGTTGATTCGGGAGAGAACCCGCGATTCAACGACTTCGCCGGCAACCGGGCATCCCGTTTTGGGGGAAAGCTGACCGGTGCGCGGGCCGCAAAGCCGAGGGCTTTTCCCGTCGTTTGGGCGGAGGAAACAAGCTCCCTTTCCGGCCTCGCCGAATGTGGTGTGTCCGCTTTTTTGTGCTCGGTTCTTTGGGGGGGAGAGGTGCCGCCTGATACGAGGGCAAAGCGGAATTGAGTCTGGTCAAAAGTAGAACGCCGATTTCGGGTTTGCTCCCCGGGACGCCACGCCGCGCCCCTGCGGGGTGACGTGGTTTCCGCCGCCCACGATCGTTTTCCGCCGGGGCGGCGCCTGGCTGATTTACGGCGCCGTCATTTACAAACCGTGGCTCGCCGCCGCCGCGTTGGGCGTCTTTTTGCCGGGGCGCCCGGTGTGTTATTTCCCTCCGAAACCGCCGGCGGCCCCGGGGGGAACCGCCTCCCGGAGGCCGGAAAAAAAATCCGGGACGATGAAACCGGGGGAAAAACCGCCTCCCGCTTCGGCCTCCCGGGAGGACGCGACCGTTCCCGGACCGATCGGATTTCGTTGGAAAAGGGGCGGGATTGGGGCATCCTGCGCCGCCATGCAGGCAGGTTTGCGCATGAAAGACATGCCGGCCGCCGAGCGTCCGCGCGAGCGGTTGCGGGAACACGGAGCGGACGCGCTCAGCAACGCCGAGTTGATCGCCATCCTGTTGCGCACGGGCACGCGGGGGGCGTCGGCGCTGGAGATCGGGGGACGTTTGGTGGCCCGCTATCAACGGCTGGAAGATTTGGCCCGGGCGTCGCTCGACGAACTGGGCCAGGCGCCCGGCGTGGGACGGGACAAGGCCGTCACGCTGAAGGCCGCCTTCAAGCTGGCCGAGCGCATGGCGCGTGAAATCCGGGCCGAGGCGCCGTTGCTGGACAGCCCCGACAAGGTGGCCGCCCTGCTGCGCGAGGAAAACCGCTACTACGAGAAGGAGCAGTTTCAGGTCATTCTGCTCAACACCCGCCGCCGCTTGATCCGCGTGGAGCGGCTGGCCAGCGGCACCCTGGACGCCGTGCAGGTGCATCCGCGCGACGTGTTTCGGCCCGCCATCCAGGCCAACGCCTCGGCGGTGATCGTGGTGCACAATCATCCCAGCGGCGATCCCTCCCCCAGCGAGCCGGACATCCGCATCACGCGCGATCTTGTCCGGGCCGGACAGCTCCTGAACATCCAGGTGCTGGACCACGTCATTTTGGGCAAAGCCACCCAGGAACGGCCGAAGGATTTCCTTTCGTTGCGCGAGCTGGGCTACCTTTATCAATGAGCGCCGATCCGATCCCCCTCATTCATCCCACCGCCGTCATCCATCCGGAGGCCCGGCTGGCCCCCGGCGTGCGGGTGGGGCCGTATGCCGTGATTGACGCCGGGGTCCAACTGGACGCCGGATGCGTCGTGGGGCCGCACGTCCACCTCACCGGACGCACCACCATCGGGCCGGACAACCGGTTCCACGCCGGCTGCGTCATCGGTGACGCGCCGCAGGACTTGGGCTACACCGACGCCCCCACGGAACTGCGCATCGGCGCGGGCAACGTGTTCCGCGAGCACGTCACCGTGCACCGCTCCAACCGCGTCGCGGAGCCCACCCGGATCGGCAGTCACGGCTTTTTCATGGCGCATTGCCACGTGGGGCACAATTGCCAGGTGGGCGACCGCGTCATTCTGGCGAACGGCGTCCTGCTGGGCGGCCACGTGGCGGTGGGCGACCGCGCCAATCTGGGCGGCAACGCCATCGTGCACCAGTTCGTCCGGGTGGGCATGCTGGCCATGATGCAGGGCGGCTCGGCCATCAGCCTCGATCTGGCGCCCTACACCGTCTCGCGGAAGGAAAACCAGCTGGCCGGCCTGAACACCATCGGCCTGCGACGGGCCGGTTTGACGGAAGCGGAACGGCTGGAGCTGCGCCGGCTTTACCACCTGCTGTTTCTGGGCGGGCGGGGGCCCCGGGCCGCCGTGGCCGACGCGGAACGGGAAGCGCGCTCCGAATGGGGACGGCGGCTGGTCCGGTTCGTGGCCGCGAGCCGGAAGGGGCTCGTCCGCCCGCGCCCGAAAAAGTAAGCCGGGTCCCCCGCCCGTCTTTCCGGCCTCTCGTCCCATGATCAGCGACGTGGAAACCCCGACCTCCGGCCCGAGTCTGGTCGCGCAGGTGGAGCGCTTCTTCTCGCCGGAAGGGCCGCTCTCGAAGGCCCGCAATTTCGAATACCGCCCCCAGCAGCAGGCGATGGCCGTGGCCGTGGCGCGGGCGCTCACGCGCGGCGAACATCTGGTGGCGGAGGCGGGCACCGGCGTGGGCAAAAGCCTGGCCTACCTGGTCCCGGCCATCCTCCATGCCGTGACCGAGGGGAAAAAGGCGATCATCTCGACCCACACCATCAATTTGCAGGAGCAGCTCATCGGCAAGGACCTGCCGCTGCTCGAACGGCTCCTGCCGGTGCGCTTCAACTACACCATGCTCAAGGGGCGGCAGAATTACCTCTGCACCCGCCGCCTGCATCGGGCGCTGCAACAGGGCGACCAGTTGTTCACCACGCCCGAGCAGGCGGAGTTGCAGCGCATCTACGAATGGTCGCAACGAACGGAAGACGGAAGCCTGTCGGACTTCGACGAGGAACCGGACCCGAAGGTGTGGGCGCAGGTCTGTTCGGAACGCGGGCTCTGCTCGCCCAAGGCCTGCGGACCGCAGTCGGAATTCGTCCAGACCGGCGGCCGGCCCTGTTTTTTCCAGACCGTCCGGAGCCGGTTGCTGGCCGCCGACGTGCTGGTGCTGAATCACACCTTGTTTTTCATGCACCTGGGCGGACTGGAGGAAAGCCCCGGCGGCGGCGTGCTGTTCAAAAACGATTTCGTCATTCTGGACGAGGCCCACACGGTCGAACAGGTGGCCTCGCGGCACATCGGCCTGAGCGTGTCGAGCGGCCAGTTGCGCTGGGCGCTGCAGCGGCTGTGGAATCCCCGCACCGAAAAGGGGCTGCTGGCCACGCTGCGCCAGGGCAAGGCGGTCTCGCTGGTGGCGGACATTTTTCGGGAGGCGGAGCGGTTTTTCGAATGCGTGGCCAACGCCTGCGACGAGCTGCACGAGGCGGCGCGTCGGGCGAGCCGCGCGCGACCCGGCGTCGGGCCGCGCCGGACCTGGAGCGAGCTGCGCATCCGCCGGGCCGACTTGGTGCCCGACACATTGACCGTCCCCCTCCGGCGCGTCAGCGAGGTGGTGCGGGAGCTGATCGAAAACACCGAGGACCCGGACACCGTGGCCGAGCTGACCGAGTGCAACCGCCGCCTGGCCGAGCTGCGGCAGGCGGTGGGCATCTTCCTCAGCCAGAGCGCCGAAGAGCATGTTTATTGGGTTGAACGCGGCGGGCGGGCGGGCCAGCAGCTCACCCTCAACGCCGCGCCGGTGGACGTCTCCGCCTTCCTCCATCACCGCCTGTTCGGCTGCGACACCTCGGTCATCCTCACCAGCGCCACCTTGGGCACCAAGGTCGGGAGCGCGCCGCCGGCCCCTCCCCGCGCCGCCGGCCGCGGCGCGACAAAAGCCGCGAAGGCCGCCGAAAAACCGGCAAACCCCGCCGAACCGCCGGTCGTGTTGCACGCCTGTGAAGCGGGCGGGGCGCGGGAGGATTCGCCGCTGCATTATCTCGTCCAGCAAGTGGGCGCGCAGGAGGCGGCCCAGCTTCAGGTGGGTTCGCCGTTCGATCACGCCCGGCAGATGCGGCTCTACGTGGTGGGCAAGATGCCCGACCCGCGCGCCCCGGAATACCGCGAGGCGCTGGGTCGTTGGATCCGCCATTTCGTGGAAGAAACCCGGGGGCGGGCCTTCGTGCTGTTCACCGCCACGCGCCTGATGCAGGAGGTGGCGCAGGACCTCGAGGCGCACTTCGCCGAGAAGGGGCTGACCTGTCTCGTGCAGGGCACCGGCACGCCGCGCTCGCTCATGCTCGAACGCTTCAAGGAGGACACCCATTCGGTCCTGTTCGGCACGGCCAGTTTCTGGCAGGGGGTGGACGTGCCGGGCGAGGCGCTCAGCAACGTCATCATCACCCGGCTGCCCTTCGCGGTGCCGGACCACCCGCTCATCGAGGCCCGCATCGAACAGATCGAGGCGCGCGGCGGCAACGCCTTCCGGGATTACTCGCTGCCGGAGGCCATCCTGCGGTTCCGCCAGGGGGTGGGCCGGTTGATCCGCACCCGCGCCGACACCGGCATCATCGTGGTGCTGGACAACCGCGTCCTGACCAAGCGCTACGGCCAGGCGTTCCTGGACGCCCTGCCGGCCTGTCCGGTGGAGGTGATTTGACCCGGCGCCAGACAATTCCCGTTGCGGGCATTCCCGACCGGCGGCTTTCCCCCTCCCGCGGGCCGCGTCTCCGGGAACGTCCGGCGAATCCGCGTTTGACGTGAGGCGAGGGTGTTTTACGCTGGGGGCCGGGAACCCGGCCTGGGGGCACGGTCCCGACCAACAACGAACTTTGGGCCGGCTGGATCATGCGGACGCTGTACAACATTCTGTTCACCCTGTTTTTCTGGCTCAGCTCGCCCTTCTACTTTCTGAAGCTGTGGCGGCGCGGAGGCTGGCGGGCGCAATTCGGGCAGCGCTTCGGCCGCTACAGCGCGCGGGTCAAGCACGCCGTCACCAACCGCCACGTCATCTGGATTCACGCCGTCAGCGTGGGCGAGGTGAACCTGTGCGTGCAGTTGATCCGGGCGCTCGAACCGCGCGTGCCCAACCTCAAGATCGTGGTCTCCACCACCACCACCACCGGCATGGCGGAATTGCGCCAGCGGCTGCCGGGACACATCGCCAAGATCTACTACCCCGTTGACTTCCCCGGCGTGGTGTCGCGCGCCCTCCGGGTGATCAATCCCAAGGCCATCGTGCTGGTCGAGGCGGAAATCTGGCCCAACTTCCTCTGGAAGGCCCGCTCCCGCCGCAAGCCGGTCTTCCTCGTCAACGCCCGCCTCTCCGAGCGTTCCTACCGGGGCTACCGCCGGCTGGGCTTCCTCTTCCGCGACCTGTTCGCCTCGCTGGCCGGCGTGGGGGCGCAAAACCAGCAGGACGCCGAACGCCTGATCGAGCTGGGCTGCCGGCCCGAGCGGGTGCACGTGTTCGGGAGCCTGAAGTTCGACGCCGCGAAGGTCGAGGAACGCCGCGTGTTCGACGCCGGCGCGCTGCTGCGCCAGATCGGCGTGCCCAGGGGCGCCCCGGTGCTGCTGGGCGGCAGCACCCACGCGGGCGAGGAGGCGTTGCTGGCGGAGGTCTTTCTGCGGCTGCGGAAGCGGTTTCCCGACCTGTTTCTGGTGCTGGTGCCCCGCCACTTCGAGCGCGGACGCGAGGTGGGCCGGGAGCTGGAAAAACGGGGCGTGAAGTTCATGTACCGCCGCGAGATCACCGTCCACACCGCCCTGCCGGAACGTTCCCTCCACTGTCTGCTGGTGAACACCACCGGCGAGTTGAAGTATTTCTACGAGGAAGCGGACGTGGTCTTCGTGGGAAAAAGCCTCACCGCCCAGGGCGGCCAGAATCCCATCGAGCCGGCCACCCTCGGACGGGCGATGGTGTTCGGGCCGCACATGCAGAACTTCGCCGCCATTTCCCGCGCCTTCGTCGAGGCCGACGCCGCCATCCAGGTGCCGGACGCCGCCGCGCTGGAGCAGGCCATCGCCGACCTGCTGGCCGACCCCGAACGGCGCGAACGGATGGGCCAGCGGGCGATCCAGGTGGTGCGCGAAAACACCGGCGCCATCGAACGCACGATCCAGATGATCATCAGCCACCTCCCCGAGGAGGAAACCTACGTCGCCCCGGTGGGCCGGATAAGTTAATAATATCCTCAGCAAAAACGATTCAGCCCATGCCGTGAAAGGAGAGGGAGGGGTGGTGGCCCAACGCGGAAATTCGAAGTCCGAAGGGCCGAGGAAAATCCGAATCCCGAAATCCGAAAGAGAAGCGCGCTTCTTTT
>CAZRPT010000205.1:0-2967 GCA_964601985.1 uncultured Verrucomicrobiota bacterium | reverse complement strand
CGACAGTCCGTATTTGCTGGTGTACGACATCACGGAGAACCGGCTGCGGACCCGGGTGGCCAAGGTGGTGGAGGGGTACGGCGTCCGGGTGCAGAAGAGCGCGTTTGAATGCCGCCTCACCCGGGGCATGCGGGCCCGTTTGTGGGAGGCGCTGGCGCGGTTCGAGCTGGGGCCGGAGGATGCCATCGCCCTCTACCGGCTGGCGCCGGGCGCGCCCCGGGCGCTGGGCCGGCGGCGGCCCAACCCCCAGTCGGAGGAACGTCATTGCGTGATCTTGTGAAGCCCGATCGGCCGGCGGAATTCCCGGGGGCGGCGCGGCGCTGGTGGCGCGTGCGGCTGACGCTGCGCAACACGCGCAACACCTGGGCGCGGGAGCATCCCTTGTTCGTGATGCGGGCGGTGCTTTTTTGCGCGCGCGGACTGCTGCCGGAGGACGGGCGGCCGGCGTTTTTCCTCCGCCCGGCGCACCCCTTCGGCGCGCGCATCCGCAAGGGCGCGCGCTACCGGCTGGACCTGCTGTTTCCCCGGGCCGCCCCGGAGGAAATCCACCCGCTGCGGGACGCGCTGCGCGCGCACCTGGCCGACCCGCGCCACAATTTCGCCCTCGAACAATGCGGCGCGCCGGAGGAACGCTCGCTGGCCACGCTGCGGAGCGAGACGCCATTGGATCCGGAGAACGAGGAGCTGTGCCTGGACTTTCACGCGCCGCTCAGTTTCGCGCCCCGGGACCGGGCGCGCCCCTGGCTGCTGGAGGCGGAGGCGCTGGCCGACCTGCTGGGCCGGCTGGCGACACGGGTGACCGGGGAGGACGCGCCGCCGCCGCCCGTGCCGGAGGGGCTGACGCTGCTTTCGTGGTTCTGGCGGTTCGAGCGCCATTCCCACCGCCCCCGGAGTCCCGGCGGCAGCCGGCGCGAGGATTTGAGCGGCATGACGGGACCGCTCTACCTGCGCGGTCCCTGGGCGGCGTGGGAGCCGTGGCTGCGTCTGGCCGCGGAGTTTCCGCTGGGACGCGGCGTCTCCCGGGGACAGGGGGCCTGCGAATTGCGGCAGGACCGCGCCTTCTTCGATCGCGAGCTGGCCCATTCCGCCCGCTACCGCGCCGCGTGGGAACAGTGCGTGGCGGACACGGATCGCGCCGAGCCGTTCACCCACGCGCTGGCCGATCCCGAGGCGCTGGCCGCCGAACTGGCCCGCGAGCTGGCCGCCGGCACGTACCGGCCCGCACCGGCCCGCCGGTTCGAGATCCCGAAAAAGGACGGCGCCTCCCGCCCCATCTCCCTGTTGACGCCCCGCGACACCGTGGCCCAGCGCGCCCTGCACGAGCTGCTCGGCCCCGTGCTGGACCGCGCCCTGGAGGAGGCGTCCGTGGGGTTCCGCCGGGGACGCTCGGTGGCCACCGCCCGGCGGCTGATCGCCGAGGCCCTGCGCGAGGGCTGCGACCACGTGGTGGAAAGCGACATCGAGGATTTTTTCGACCAGATTCCGTGGGAGGGACTGGACCGGGCGCTGGATCGCGTGCTGCCGCGCGCCGACCGCGCCACCCGCGCCGCGCTGGCCGCGGTGGCGCGGGCGCCGTGGGCGGATCCGCTGGGCCGGCCGCGTCCCCGGGACCGGGGCCTGCTGCCGGGCAGCCCGCTTTCACCGTTGCTGGCCAACCTCTTTCTGGATCCGCTGGACGAGCAGATGCTCGCCCGGGGACTGCGGTTCGTGCGGTTTGCCGATGATTTCGTCATTCTGACCCGGGGCGAGGAAGCCGCCCGCCGGGCGCTGGACACGGTGCGGGAGCTGGTGGGCGCGCTCGGCCTCTCCCTCCAGGAGGAGAAGACCGCCATTCGCCGCGTGGCGCTGGGATTTCGTTTTCTCGGCATGAACCTGGGCGGCGAGGCCGGCGAGAGCATGGTGGAGCGCACCGCCCTGCGGCGGCCGGTGTTCATCCGCTCGCCGTTCGGTTTCGCGGGGCTGGATCACGACGCGCTGCTGGTGCGGCGGGGCGGGGAAATCATCGCCCGGGTCCCGCTGGCGCGGGTGGGGCAGATCGTCATTCAAGGCTCCTTCTCCCTCTCCACCCGGCTCCTGGAGGCCTGCTCCCGGCGGGGCATTCCGGTCTCGCTGTGCACGCCCACGGGACACCACCGCAACACCTTCCGACCGGATTCCCGGCGTTATTTCGCGCGCCTGGGGCGGCACGCCGCGGCCCGCGCCCGGTTGACGCCCGCCGAGGCGCTGGCCGTGGCCGCGGACGCCGTGAGGGCCAAGCTGCGCAACCAGCTCCGCTGGCTCGGCGCCCAGCCCGGCCCGGAATTCCGCCGGCTCGCCGCCCTGCTCCACGAGCGGCTCGCCGCCCTGTCCGCCGCGGAATCGCCGGAGGCGCTGCGGGGCGTGGAGGGCGCCGCGGCCCGCGCCGTCTTTGCCGCCGTCAACTCCCTCCTCCACGTCCCGGAATTCCGGAGCGCCGCCCGCGTGCCCCACGCCAAACCGGACCGCTGGAACGCCCTGCTCGACTTCGGCTACACCCAGTTGTTCACCCACCTCAACGTGCTGACGCGCAACGAGGGGCTCAACCCCTACCTGGGCTTCCTGCACAGCCCGGATGACCGCTTCGAATCCCTGGTGGCCGACCTCCAGGAACCCTTCCGCCCCCGGGTGGATCGCTGGGCCGTGCGAAGCGTCAATCTGGGCGCGGTGACGGCGGAGGATTTCGAGCCCCACCCCCGGGGCGGGGGATGGCGGCTGCGCTTCGCGGCTTATCCCAAACTGCTCGAATCCTTCGCCACGGAGCTGGACCGCCGCTACGCCGACGAACCGGGAACCCTGCTCGAACTGCTCACCGGTCAGGTCCTGCTTGTCCGCTCCTGGGCGGAGGAAGGCGCGCCGCTGCGCTTTTGGTCGGCGAAAGTCTGACCCCGGCAACGAAAATTGCCCGCCGCGGAACGCCGGTCCGCAAAACGGCGGCTGTGGGGAGGCGCA
>CAZRPT010000204.1:0-12340 GCA_964601985.1 uncultured Verrucomicrobiota bacterium | reverse complement strand
CTGGCGCCGTATCTGGGCGGGGAGGTGAGGATCTGGCAGTGCCCCTCGGCCCGGGGGCCGGTGGTGCTGGGGGAGAGCCGGTTGCCGCGCGTGCGGACGCTGTCGCTGAACTGTTTTCTGGGCAGTCCGGTGGAGAGTCCGGCGGCGACGACGTATCGGCGGCTGGGCGAGATCACCCGGCCGGGGCCGTCGGCGATGATCACGTTTGTGGATGAGCGGCTGGAGACGATCAACGACGGGAGCTTCGGGATGCAGTGGGGGTTTGATCCGGCGCAACCGGCGGGCTGGGTGTTGCGGGACAAGCCCGGGGCGCGGCATCGGGACGGGGCGAATCTGGCGTTCGCGGACGGGCACGTGGAACGGCACGCGTGGCGGGACCCGCGGACGTTGAACCCGCCGCGCAACGATGCGGTGATGGCGGGGAATCTGGATATTTTGTGGATGCAGGAACATGCGACATGGCGGTTGGGAAGGTAGTAGATGGAAGATGGTAGCTGGTGAAGCCGGGGCGTCGCAGAGCTCCGCCCTCCAAGTTGGATGGTAAAAAACCACGAAGGGCACGAAGGGCACGAAGTTTTGGGATTCTGCCGGAAAACAGCATTTACTTGGCGCCCCGCCGGAGAAAAGCTTTGCCCCGGTTGGGTGAAGTTTATTACGGCGGTAAATCCTTCTCGATTTGTGTTCTTGGCGTTGATTCGTGATTTAACCGCTCTTTTTTCAAGATCAAACGGATGAAGTGGGCAGACCTGCTGGGGAATGGAGAGCGCCGGACGACGTGGCGTCGGTACGGACAGTTTTGCCTGGTGGGCGGGAGTGGCGTGGTGGTGGACATGGCCCTGATCTGGCTGCTGGCGGATCCAGCAAACTTGGGCTGGAACCTGACCCTGAGCAAGGTGCTGGCGGCGGAGGCGGCCATCGTGAACAATTTCCTGTGGAACGACCTTTGGACCTTTCGTGGTTTGAGCGCGAGGGGCTGGCGAGGTCGGGCGGTGCGGTTTGGGAAGTTTAATCTGATCTGCTTGGCGGGCATCGGCTTGAGCGTGCTGCTGCTGCAGGCGCAGGTGGCGTGGCTGGGGATGAATGTGTACCTGGCGAATTTCATTTCCATCGTGGCGGTAAGCGTGTGGAATTTCGGGATGAACCTGAAGTTTGGATGGAACGCGGGCGCCGGAGGACGCCGGGTTGGGGAACCCGACCTACACGGCGCGGGGGAATGCCGGGAAGGACGGCGTGATTAACCGCGACCACAGGACGGGGCCGGCGCCCCGGTGGCGACGGGTGGCGCTGGCGCTGCTGGCGGTGAAACTGGTTTATCTGGCCGGCGTGTCCGCGGCGGTGTGTGGGGGTGTTTGGCTTGATTACGGTGCGATTCTATCAGCCCGGCGCGTGGTCGGTGTTTTGGCGGTCGCATTTCTCGGCGGGCACTCATGCCGGCGCGACGACGGAGAGGGCGGTGTTCAAGCTCACGGCGTTGGAGGCGGACCTGGCGCCGGCGGTGGCGGCGGCGGTGGGACTGGGGTTGCTGGGGAGGAAACGTCGCCGGGAACTGCTCTTTCCGGCGGTCCTGCTGCTTACGGTGGCGGTGGTGCACTGGTTTCATCGTCCGTTCTGGCCCTACTACCGGCTGCACTTCTGGATCCCGCTGGCCTGGTTGGGAGGGGTGGGACTGGTGGAGGGATTCCGCATTTTGTGGCGCAGTTTTCCGCCTTCCAGCAAGTGGGGCTGGGTGCGCTTTGGGGTCGGATGGCTGGCATGGTCCTTGGCGATGGCGATCACGTTGACGCTGGCGCCGGAGAAGACTTGGCGGGAGCTGCGGCGATTGCGGCTGGCGCCCTTGGCGAAGGACGAAGCGCAGGTGGCGAGCCTGCGGGCGTATGGGGCCGGGGTCCAGTGGGTGTTTACCGACGACATGATCGGCGCGTTCTGGGCAGGCCTGCCCATCCCGCCGGAGCTGGCGGTCATTCCCGACAAGCGCCTCTGGTCCGACCAGCTCACCGCGGTGCAAATCCGCGATTGCTTGGAGCGGTATCGGCCGGAACTGATTCTGCTCTCGGAGTCGCGCCTCCAGCAGTTCGGCCTCACGAACTATCTCAAGGCCCATTACCGGCCGGCGCCGGCGGCGCCCGATTTGTATCTGCGGAAGGCGCCCTGAAGGGACGGATGCGGCCCGGTCTGCTTGAGTTACGCTCTCCGGTCACCTTCTTCGCCGCGGCTTGCGCCGTCGGGGTCGAGAGGAGAGCGGAGTCAAGATGTGGGGCTTCACAACGTCGTTGAGCCCGAGGGCGTGGCCATCAGCGGGGCCGGCCGACGGGCTTGGTTGAATCGTACGAGGCCCAATGTGGGGCAGGTTTTCCAACCTGCCGGTTGGGGCGACTTTCCAGTCACCCGTGGGCTGGTAGCTCACGGAACCTGCAGACAAGGATGTCTGCCCCACAAATGGACCGGCGGATCCCGGGCTCAGCCCACCTTGGGCAATGCCCGTCGGCGACGCGGCCGGTGGTGCTGGGGGAGAGCCGGTTGCCGCGGGTGTGGACGGTGTCGCTGAACGGGTTTCTAGGCAGCCCGGTGGAGAGTCCGGTGGTGACGACGTATCGGCGGCTGGGGGAGATCACCCGGCCGGCGAACCCGGGTCACCCCCGACTCCTCGGAACCATCCCTTCTCGGCACGGCACGCCCATTCATCCGACGACGGTGTCCGGGCGTGCCCGCGGCCCGCGGAACACCAAGCCCCTTGCCGCCCCCTGTAGGCCCGGTCCCCCGACCGGGTGTCTTTTGAGTCAAGCCCTCAGGCCCGGCGGAGCGCCCGGTGTTCCGCCTTTCGCCCGGTTGAAATTTTTTTTGCGAAAAACGGTTGACATTGCTTCGCCGGCATGTTTGCTTGCGTTTCAGTCAATCGTTATGAGACTCGCAGAGTCAATTTCGTGGCATTCGGTCGTGGCATTCGGTTGCGGCCGGTAATTCGGGAAGGAGGGCGGTGGGTTCTTTTTTTGGGGAAACTGGCCTGCGGGTGGCATTGCGGAAGCAGCCTCCTTTCGCGCAGGGTATTCCTTGCTGGTTGTTCCTCTCGCTGGCATGAATATCAACAGGGGGGGCACATTGCTCCCCATTCCGCCTCGGGACATAGCCGTGGGCGAGAAGAATGCCGTTCCACCTCCACGCATGACGGAGGGAAACTCCTGCTCATGGCCACCAACCGAATGCATCACATTGGAGACCAATGAAGACCGTTTTCCACGTCTTTTGGCATGTCTGTGCCGCTCTCTTGGCGGGCACGGCGCTGCTCAAGTTGTGGATGCTGGCGCACACCCCCGGCCACTTTGCGATTCCTGATCCCTCCCTGCCGGGCTTGGCCTTGCGCGACAGCCTGCTGCTGGCAGTGGTCCTCGAGTTCCTTTGCGCGGGACTTCTCCTGTTCTCGCGCAGCGGGGTCGTCAAGGCGCTGGTGCTGCTCTGGTGGTGCGTCTTGGTGCTCATATATCGCGCGGGATATCCTCCGGGAGCGAATTGTCCCTGCTTGGGCAATCTCCCCGATTTACTGGGCTTGCGGCCGGGAACGGGGTCCGCCTTCTCTTTGCTCTTACTTTGCCTGTTCGCTTTTGGATCGGCGGCAGCGCTGCTGTTCGAGTGGCGGCAACGCAGACGATTCACGAAACCCGGGGCTTCACCCTCCACCCTAATGTTGGGGCTTTTTTGCTTGGCGAGTGGAGCGTATTCCGGAAATGCCAGTGCGGCTCCGAAGAGGACGGAAGCGCTTCGGGTGGTGGGTGTTTGTCAACGGACGGGAATTGATTGGCGCGTCATGAAGGCGCACACCGAAGCGGGCACTTTCACCCTGACGGTTTCGCCTTCTCATTTGGAAATCGTCGTGACCATTACCAATACGCCGTTGAACCACCATCCGCGTGTCATCCAATATGAGTACCGGACGGATGGCACTGATTCAGTCAACTTGGGCCGGTTCGATCTGAACGTGGCCCCGGAAGATTACGTTTATCCCGTGCGCGACAACGGCGCGTTGGTCGTGAAGACCAACAACACTCCGGTCGCGCTCAAGAACCAGTGCCACATATTCCTGACCCCTTGGTCGCTGCCGCATGGGTATGTGAATGCCGTCCTGCCAATGGCCTTGGCATTCGGCTGGCAGCCCGCTTTCGCAAAATATTACTCGGCCAATGAAGGTCCGTCTCTCATTGACTTCTCGCGGCCTCAGCGAGGAAAGTTGGATGAGGTTCGGGTATCAATCCGGCGTCCGTCCTTTACTGAGGGAGTAGGCCCATCATCTCTGGTTTCCTTTTACTCTGACGGAACCAGCACGAATGATTTTTTCAGTGCCACTGAGTTCAAGCAGTTCTCCGCCGGCAGGTTCCCGACGGTCCTGCGGTATGTTCACTACGTCGAACCCAGCCTGCTCTCAAAGTTGCCTGCTGGCCTGCTCTTTGACTGGCAGGTGACCGCCTCGGTCACCGGCGTGGAAAAACTCAAGTGGCCCGTTCAAGACCTCATGCGCTTCGGAAGTTGTACCGGGAAGGTGGAGGACACCCGATTCGCTGTGTTGAGCAAGGATCCGATACCCGTGGTCGGTTATCTGACGACCAACGGCGTGCTGCCGTCCCGCCAGATCGTGATGCAGAAGCAGTTTTATCAGCAGGAAACCCATGCCGCCCGGCGTGACCGCCGTGCTTCACGGTTTCGGTTGTTGCTATTGGCGGCCCTGATGCTTGCTTTTCCCATTGCCCTGGTGATGAGAGGGAAATGGCGAAAAACACAACAAGAACCATAACGAAGATTATGAACAAGAAAAACGTGACAAGACAAGCGGTTCGCTTGAATACGGAAACGGGTGTGCGTGCGACAAGGAGTATTGTTGCCAGAGGAATCGCAGTACTTGTGTTGGCAGTCAGCATTGCGAACGCACTGGATTGCGAGTTCTGCGGTGAGAGGACGCAAGACACCCCTCCTCCATGGGTGCAAGGATGCCCTCCGACGTGCCACACATTTACGTACCCCTATTGCAAACCGTCTGCCCTGCAGCGTGTCTGCCGTGATCAAGGCCAGACAACCGGCTCATGTTGCGGAAGCACCTTCATTACCAGCGACTGCAAGACCTCCAATGAGGCGTGTGGTTCATAACTCATGCGTCCTTACAAGAAGGTTGGGCGTGTTTTTGGGGCGCAGCCTTCCTGTTTTAGGTGTTTTCTTTCGTCATCTATTAAGATGTAAGGGTGAGCAGTGAAAACCAATTTATTCTTACGATGTGAATAACTGCTCATAGTTGAGAAAAACATGCTAAGAGCCTGTCTGAAAAAGGGTATGGAGAGGTAGAGCGGAGGCGAACTGTGGTGCGGATGAAGAAAAGTGAGAAAAATGCAAGAAATGTATTGACAACGGCTTGCGAGCCGTTTGACCACACTTCGCGGCAACGCATTTCGGGCGATGCAAATCGCCCAATACGATACCGATCTCACCGACGCCCAATGGGCCATCCTCCAACCCCTCCTGCCGTCGGCCCACCGCCGCGGCCGGCCCCGCACCTGCCTGCGCCGCGTCCTCAACGCCATCTTCTACGTCGTCAAGAGCGGCTGTCCGTGGCGGCTGCTCCCGCACCACTTCCCCCCGTGGAAGACGGTCTATCACCCCTTCCGCACCTGGAGCCGCGACGGTGTGTGGAGCGCCCACAACGACCGGCTCCGGGCGATGACCCGGGCCTTGGTCGGCAAGCGTTGCCGGCCCACGGCCGCCGCCCTCGACCGCCCAACCGTCCGTTCCGATCCCCCTGGGGGAGAAGCGGGTTGCGACGCGGCCAAGCAGACCAAGGGACGCCAGCGCTTCTTGTTGGTGGACACCCTCGGACGGGTGCTCGGGGCCGGGGTGGAACCCGCCGACCCGCCCGAGCGGGCCGGGGCCCGCCACCTGCTCGATCGCCTGTTGGGCTACTTCCCCTGGTTGCGGAAGCTCTGGGTGGACCGGGGCTTCAGCGGCCCCGACTTTGCCGGTTGGGTCCGCCAACGCCGGCCGGGACTGGAGGTGGAGGTGGTCCACCGCATCAAAGGAGCCGAGGGCTTCCATGGGCTGCCCCGGCGCTGGGTGGTGGAGCGCTCCTTCGCGTGGCTGGTCCAGAACCGCCGGCGGGTCCGCGATTACGAACGGACCGAAACCAGCGCCGTTGCTTGGATGCACGTGGCGATGATCCGCCTCATGCTCCGTCGCTTGGCATGATTTCCCGCTGTCTATCATTTTTCAGACAGGCTCTTACACGCTGCCGGTGTTGTGGCGGCTGGACAAGGGGCTCTTGGTCTGGGCTTACGTGCTGGGGATTCTGCCGGCCACGAGCGGGACCTTCACCTCGTTTACCCGGTTTGCCTCGTGCGCCTTCCCGATGTTTATCGCGCTGGGGGTGGTCTTGAGCCGGCGGGAGTGGCGCTGGTGGCGTTATGGGCTGTTGGTGGTATTTATGGTGCTGCACGTCACCTTGGTCTGGCGGTATGTGAACTTCCGCTGGGCGGGGTGAGGAGGTGGCGGCGAGGATGGAGGATAGCGGATGGAGGATGGTGAAAATGAAAGGTAAGTGGTGATGAAGAATGAACATTCAATCCATGACGGAGGTGGCCGAGGAGGCGGGTTTACGTTGATCGAGTTGCTGACAGTGATCGCGATCATCGGGGTGCTGGCGGGGCTGTTGTTGCCGGCGTTGTCGGCGGCGAAGCAGCACGCTCGGACCACCCGGTGCGCGTCGAATCTGCGGCAGTTCGGGCTGGCACTGCAACTCTACGCGCAAGATTACCAGGACCGGTTGCCGCCCAACGCCGACGGGAACCAGGAGGCACTGGGCACCAAGTGGGTCGAGGGCTGGCTGGGCATGCCGGGGCCGGATTGCACCAACACGCTGTATCTACGGCAAAGCTTGCTGGCACCGTATCTGGGCGGGGAAGTGTCCATCTGGCAGTGCCCGTCGGCCACGCGGCCGGTGGTGCTGGGCCAAAGCCGGCTGCCGCGGTTGCCGCGGGTGCGGACGGTGTCGCTGAACGGGTTTCTGGGCAGCCCGGTAGAGAGTCCGGTGGTGACGACGTATCGGCGGCTGGGCGAAATCACCCGGCCCGGTCCGTCAGAGATGATCACCTTTGTCGATGAGCGGCTGGAGACGATCAATGACGGAAGCTTCGGGATGCAGTGGGGGTTTAACCCGGCACAACCGGAGGCGTGGGTATTGCGGGACAAGCCGGGGACGCGGCATCGGGACGGGGCGAATCTGGCCTTTGCGGACGCGCACGTGGAACGGCACGAGTGGCGAGACGCGCGGACGTTGAACCCGCCGCGCAATGACGCGGTGATGGCGGGGAACCAAGACATTCGGTGGATGCAGGAACACGCGACGTGGAGGGAATGGAAGGTGGAAGGTGGAAGATAGAAGTTGGGAGATGGGAGATGGCGGATCGTGAATGGTGAATGGTGAAGTTAGGGCGTCGCGGCGTTCCGCCCTCCGGGTTGAATGGCGGGAAAACCACGAAGGACACGAAGCGCACGAAGTTGGGGCGGGGACGCACGAGCTGGTGATTTTTTCCCCCTGCTTCGTGCGTTTCGTGTCCTTCGTGGTGAATCGAGTGAGGTGCCCCGGTGCACGGAGCGTCGCCTCCAAGTGGGAGCGGCGCGGGAAGCCTTGCCACGAAAGGCGGATCGGAGGAGTCTGGCGGGCGTTTTCAGGAGCAGGCATGAGTAAGCCGGGCAAACAGGGGGCAAGGGGGCGCTGGACGACGTGGCGTCGGTACGTTCAGTTTTGCCTGGTGGGCGGAAGCGGAGTGGCGGTGGACATGGCCTTGATCTGGCTGCTGGCGGATCCGGCGAACCTGGGCTGGAACCTGACCCTGAGCAAGGTGCTGGCGGCGGAGGCGGCCATCGTGAACAATTTCCTGTGGAATGATCTTTGGACCTTTCGCGGCTTGGGCGGGGGCGGTTGGCGGGGCCGGTTCGGGCGGTTCGGGAAGTTTAATCTGATCTGCCTGGCGGGCATCGGCTTAAGCGTGCTGTTGTTGCAGGCGCAGGTGGCGGGGCTGGGGATGAATGTTTATCTGGCGAATTTCATTTCCATCGTGGCGGTGAGCGGGTGGAATTTCGGGATGAACCTGAAGTTTGGCTGGAAGGCGGGCGCCGGTGCCGGTCGGTCGCCCTCAGCCCGCGAGAAGGAACATGGGGACGGAGACCCCGGCCCGGGGGGGGGAGCCTTCCCTGACGGCGGAGACCAAAGGACCGCGCAAAAGCGAAGGGCGTCGGATCCCTCCGGGAAAGCAGGACATGATTGAGGACGGGGCCAAGACGGGAGGCGTTCCGCGCTGGGGGCGGGTGGCGCTGATCTTGCTGGCGGTGAAGCTGGTTTACCTGGCGGGCATCAGCGCGGCGGTGTGGAGATGGCCGGACTTCAACGCGGAGCGGGCGGCGCGCATCGGGGAACACTGGTTTCCGGCAGGCTGGGCGCCGGGAACCCGCGGGGAAATCGCGAGACATTTCGCGACGTGGGACGCCGAGCACTATCTGTATCTGAGCGCGGCGGGGTACCGGCCCGAGGCGCGGTCCCGCGCCTTTTATCCGCTCTGGCCATTGGCGATTCGGGCGGGAACGGCGGTGACCGGTCTGGGGCCTGAAGTCGTCGGGCTGGCGCTGGCCAATCTGTTCTCCCTGGCCGGCTGGCTGTTGTTTCATCGCGCGGCGGCGCGGCGGTTCGGCGAACGGACGGCGGACGTGGCGCTGGCGCTGCTGGTGGCGTTTCCGGGGGCGTTGTTTTTCCAATTCATTTACAGCGAAAGCCTGTTTTTTCTGTTGATCATGATTCTGTGGTGGGGACTGGAGCGGAGGCGCTACGGCCCGGCCGGCGTGGCGGCTTTTCTGGCGCCGTTGACGCGGGGCGTGGGGGCGTTCGCGGTGTTGCCGCTGGCGTGGCATGCCTGGAGCGTCGCGTCGCCGGGGTGGCTCGAACGGATACGCGCGCGGGGACGGGCGGCCATTGCCGGCCGTGGGCTTTCAGGCGGCGGGGAGGCGAGTGGGAAGGACGCAGGCAGGCAGCGGAACAGTGAAGCGGGGCCTGAAACCGCGGACTTGAATGCAGCCAAGGATGGCTGCGCCACAGGCCGGGTCGGGGAATCCGGCCTGCAACGGCGGGCGCGCTGGACGCCGTGGTGGTTGGTGGGAATGCCGGCGCTGGGATGGGCGGCTTATCTGGGCCTGATGTGGGTTTGGACGGGCGACCCGTGGGCGGGGATCGCGGCGCAGAAATACTGGGGGGTGCACTCGATTGCAAATCTGTGGGACCTGCCCAAGTTCGCGCGCGGGTTTTTCGAAGTGACCACCTGGCACGGCTTCATGGGCTCGCTGCTGGATCGGATCGGCTTCCTGCTCCTGCTGTATGCGTTGCCGGCACTGTGGCGGCGGGGGAGGGATTTGCTGGCATGGACGCTCATGCTGGGCGTGGTGCCCGCGATGAGCGGAACGTTCGTTTCGTTTCTGCGCTTTGAATCGTGCGTCTTTCCGGTTTTTCTCGCGTGGGCGCTGTTCTTCACGGGGCGGCGTCGGCGGTGGCCGCTGGCGGGGTCCCTGGCGCTCAGCCTTCTGCTGCACGGGATTTTGTTATGGCGCTTCGTCAATTATCGCTGGGCGGGTTGAACCGGCGCCAAGCCGGGCGGGTGCTGGATGGGGCGACGCCGCTGGTGTTCGGCCTGGCGCTGCTGCTGTTGACGCCGTGGCGAACCGCTTTTCACTTTGGAATGGACGAGGGGTACGAGCTGATGAAGGGGTTGCTGGTCAGCCGGGGACACCCGCTGTATGGCGCGTTTTGGAATGATCAGCCGCCCCTGCACACGGAGCTGCTCGCGCTGGTGTTTCGGGTTTTCGGACCGTCGGCCGGGACAGGGCGGTTGCTGACCGTGGGCTTCGCGATGCTGCTGGTGGGGGCGCTTTACGGGCTGGCGCGGCGGGGATCGAACCGGCTGGCGGGGCTGGTGGCGGTGGCGCTGCTGGCGTCCGCTTCGGGATTTCTGGAACTGAGCGTGTCGGCGATGCTGGAGCTGCCGGCGTTTGCGCTGGGACTGGCCGCGGTGTGGGCGTGGCGCCGGTGGCAGGAGGATCCGCGGGGCTGGTGGCTGGTGGCGTCGGGCGCGTTGTTCGGCGGCGCGTTGCAGGTGAAGTTCACCTCGGCGCTGTTGCTGCCGGCGCTGGCGGTGGATTTCATGGCGTGGAGATGGCGCCGCCACCGAGACGCGAAGAAGGCAACGAACCCGGCCCGCCGGGATGGCAAGCCCGGCCCGCGGGGGGACGCCTGGTGGCCAGCGGTGGCGCTCTGGTTGGGCGGCGCGGCGGCGGTGTTTGGCTTGATCACGCTGCTGTTTTATCGCCCGGGGACGTGGGGGGTGTTTTGGGCTTCGCATTTCTCCGCGAACACCTATGCCGGGGCGACGACACGGGAAGCGGTCTTCCAACTGACGGAGCTGTCCGCGGACCCGGCTTTGCTGGCTTCGGCGGCGGTGGGACTGGGGTTGCTGGGAGGGAAACGCCGCCGGGAACTGCTCTTTCCCGCCGTGCTGCTGGCCACGGTGCTGGCGGTGCATGGGTTTCACCGGCCGTATTGGACCTATTACCGGCTGCATTTCGCGATTCCGTTGGCGTGGCTGGGAGGAGTGGGGCTGGTGGAGGGCTTTCGCGCGCTATGGCGCGCTTTCCCGCCCGCCACCTGGCCGGCCCGGCTGCGTTTCGCGGGCGCGTGGATGCTCTGGTCGCTGGCGGTCTCCACGGCGCTGACGTTGGCGCCGGAGAAGATCGGGTGGGAGCTGCGGAAACTGCGCCAGCAACCGCGGGGCCGGGAGGCGACGCCGGTAACTCTGCTGCGCGCCCATGCGCAGGGAGCGCGGTGGGTGTTCACCGAAGACCGGCTCAGCGCCTTCTGGGCGGGGCTGGCCATTCCGCCGGAGCTGGCGGTGATCCCCATCAAGCGCCTTTGGTCCGGCCAACTCACGCCGGCCCAGACGCGCGCGGCGCTGGAACGGTATCGGCCGGAGCTGATCCTGCTGGCAAAGGACCGCGCGCAAGCGCTTGGGTTGGGGGATTATCTGCGGGAACATTATCAGCCGGTGACCGAGTTTTCCCCTTTGTATGCGCGACGATAACCCGTCCGCGACCGTTGCCCCGTGAACCTGGTTCAACTCAGCCCCTGGGACCTGGCGATGGCCGCGCTGCTGGTGCTGGCCCTGGCCGCCACCTCGCGCGGATTGCGGCTGGGCGTGGGACGCAATCTGATCGTGGCCGCCACCCGGATGGCGCTGCAACTGCTGCTCATCGGGTTCGTGCTCAAGGCCCTGTTCGGCCAGGCCCGTTGGTACTGGGTGGCGCTGATGGCGGGGGTCATGGTGGCGGTGGCGGGACGGGAAATCCTGGCCCGGCAAAAACGCCGCGTGCGGGGGGCGTGGGCGCTGTTCACCGGCGCGGGCGCGGTTTTCGTTTCCTCGCTGGCCGTCACCGTGCTGGCGCTCACCGTGATCATCCGGGCCGAACCGTGGTACACGCCCCAATACGCCATCCCCATCCTCGGCATGCTGCTGGGCAACACGATGAACGGCATCGCGCTGGCGGTGGACCGGCTGACGCAGGGCGTGTGGCAGCAGCGGGCGGTGATCGAACAACGCCTGATGCTGGGCGAACCGGCCCGCCGGGCCGTGGCCGATCTGGTGCGCGACTGTTTGCGCGGCGGCCTCATTCCCACCATCAACGCCATGTCCGTGGCGGGCATCGTGAGCCTGCCCGGCATGATGACCGGTCAGATTCTGGCCGGCAGTCCGCCGGTTGAAGCCGTGAAATACCAGATCCTCATCTGGCTGCTCATCGCCGCCGGCACCGGGTTCGGGATGATCCTGGCCGTCCTGCTCACCGCCCGCCGCCTGTTTGACGACCGCGACCGCCTCCGCCTCGACCGTCTCTCCGTCTCGCGCTGAGCGCCCCCCCCCTTTTTCGTCCGCCCAAAGGAAAACCCACCCAACAAGGCGGAAGCGGCAGCTGACTTCCTCCGGGGAGCCGGCGGGGAAAAGTTTCCGGCGGCACGGAAATCTCCCGCGGGTGGGGAACAATCGAAGGCGCGGCAACCCGGAGGAGCCCTCCCCTTCACCCGGAGTTTCCGCCCGGCATCGTTTCCGCGAAGATTGTCATGAAGCGCCGCCGTCTTGTCGCTGGGCGAGCATTCGGTCAATTGTGGCGTTCAGCAGGTCGCGGTAGGCGGGCGCGTCCAAGTGGTCCGGATCCGGTTCGCCGCTGAATTCATACAGCCAGCCTTCCCCGTGGGGATCGTCGTTCACGAGGGTGATCCGGTCGG
>CAZRPT010000203.1:0-7058 GCA_964601985.1 uncultured Verrucomicrobiota bacterium | reverse complement strand
GGCCTGCGGCTGGAAGTGCAACTTCAACCCGGTTTCTCCGGCGGCATTCTCGAATGGCGGGTGGAATGAAACCCGAAATCCGAAAGGGAAATCACGGCATCGTGCCACTCCAGCCGCCGCCGCGAGGAGGCGGTCCCTTTGGGAAGAGCGAGCACCCCGAGCCCCCAGCCCCCTCACTTTCTGCCTCCCCATTTTTTGCCTCCCATCTTTCTGTCCTGAACGCTTGTGAACATCAGGCTCCGCCGATCGGCCTGATTTTTCGCTCGCCGCCTTTTTTCAAACAGGCTCTACGGAACTCTTTCGGATGGCTTCGCGGCATTGGCGCGTGACAAACGGCCGATGACTTTGCGCGCCGCCTGCCGCACCAAGTATATCCTGCCCCCTTGCTTGATGGCCCATTCCATGCCGGGCTGCTTGAGCCGTTCTTGCGGCGCCTCCACGGCGTAAGGATCCGTTTCAGCGAGGCGTCGGAGTAAATCGAGGTCATCATCTTTAGCGATCCTGTGAAAATGAAGGGTGGCCACCCAGCGCAGTTCCGCATCGGCGTCTTCCGCCATGATCTGACGATATTCGGCTTGTGTCCGGGCGTCGCCCCGCAGGGCTCGCGCCAGCACCAAACACTTGCGTTGAATATCGGTGAGCGGATTTTCCCAACGCCGCAATAGATCAAGATTGATGGGGCGGGCATCCGCCAGCAAACGCAGACAGGCGGAGAAAAACAGCGCCCGAGACGACACCGCGGAATCAAACGGTTTCCGTAATTTGTCCTGCCGCCAAACCCAATCCAGCGAATTCAACACCACCCGCAACTTGCTTTCCCCCAACTGATCAGACGAGTCAACCCGCAACAGGTGCAGACAATCAAGGCGGAGGCTCCAATCTCCCTGTTCCAGAAGAGGTTTTATCCGTCGCCACAAATCAGCATCCACCGCCGTTCCCCGAAGAGCGACCAGGACCGTGTTGAGAATTTTGTTGTCAATAAATTTTTGCCGCGGGGTGCGATCACTGTCAGGGTGATGGAGCCGCAACAGTTTTGCCGCATCGCGCGGATCATCAAGCGATCGAACATAAAGAGTGGCGGCATAGCTTCTGCCGGATGCCCCGTGTTGGCCCAACGCAATCTCCAGCAATAATGTCCGGCAACAAGGATCAGGCATTTCCCCCAACCGGCGAATCGCCTCATAGCGGTTGGTCTGGAAAAGCTTTTGAATCGTTCCGGGCAGCCGTTCCACAACCGTGCCCGCTTGCAACGAAACCACACTGAAACAAACAATGAGCCAACTCAGGCACGCTCCCTTCGGCACGCAACCATGGCAGATTGAATGCTTCTTTTTCTGAAAAATTTCTGAATGTTCCATGATAATGGTTTTCTTTCCATGGTTCTGTCCCCCGCTTGTAAAATTCCATTTTTATGGCAACAAGGACCATTGATTGCTTTGCCCGTTGGCGTCCGTGACCTGGCGGACGGTTTCGAGGGTGGCCTGATGGGCTTGGGCGCTCACAATGCGTTCGGATAACAGCACGTCTTGTGCCCACCCGCCCGCCGGCAGCAGGATCAGGACGCAAAGCTCAGAGAGAGAGAAAAAAAACTCTTCCGGAACGGAACCCTTGTTTTCATGGCTGTAGGAAAACTGGCAAAAACATCCCCGTTGGTCAAGGGTTTTTTGCGGGAATTTCTCCGGGCGGCAAGGCACTGGCGGATGAAGGGAAAGCGGGGATTGTGCTCCGCCATCTCCGCATTCCAAAACCCGAAGGAAAATTCAAAATCCGAAGCGGTCGAAATCCGAAGGGGCTTTCAGAATCCGCGTCAGAGTTTTGGCCTACGAGGAAAAAGTGCCCCCGCTTTTTCCCACACCAAGGAGCCGAACAGGATGCCCGGCTCGACCCGCCAGAGGCAGGTGCGACTCAGCCTAAAGGGCAGGAGCTGAATGCTTGTCCGATTACGGGCCTTGGCTTTTACTCCTCCTGGCAGTCGTGGATGTTGCCCCGTGAGCCAGCGTGTATTCTGGAAACGGAAAAGCACCGCGACGCCGGAACAGAGAACGCGGAATCAACCGGGATTACCGACGAGTCACCGATCGCATGGACCTTTGACGAATATGCAACCATTCTTCGCTCCCTCCCCTTTCCTCGCGCGGTCGCCGCGCGGTCGCCGCCTCCGGAAACTCCGGCACGCGCTCCTCGCTTCCGCCGCGCTGCTGGCCGGCTCGCTCCTCGCCGCGTCGTCCCCCGACCTCGCCCGCGTGCCGGGCGTGGTCATTGATTACCAGCCGGCGTCCGGCGGGCGCTACATCGGTTCGCCGGGCTTGGCCGTGCTGCCGGACGGCCGCTACGTGGCCTCGCACGATTTCTTCGGCCCGAAGAGCACCGAGCACAGCCGCGCCCGGACGGCGGTGTTTCGTTCCGACGACCGGGGCGCCACTTGGCGGCGCATCGCCACGGTGGACGGCGAATTTTGGTCCACCCTGTTCGTTCACGACGGCGCGCTGTATCTGATCGGCACCGACGCCCATTACGGCCGGGCCATCATCCGGCGTTCGACCGACGGCGGGGAAACCTGGACCGAGCCGACGGACAGCCACTCCGGCGTGCTGCTGCCGGGCAAGGGCTACCATTGCGCGCCGGTGCCGGTGGTGCGCCATCGGGGCCGTTTGTGGCGGGCCATGGAGGCCTGCCGCGGCAATCGCAAATGGGGGACCTGCTTCGAATCCTTCATGCTGTCCGTGCCGGTCGGCGCCGACCTGTTGCAGGCCACCAACTGGATCGTCAGCACCCCCCTGCGCGGCCGGACCAACTGGCTGGACGGACGCTTCCGCGGCTGGCTCGAAGGCAACGCCGTGCCCGCCCCCGACGGACAGATCGTGAACCTGCTCCGGGTCCACACCGACACGTGGCCCGAGTATGCCGCCATGATCCATCTCAGCCGCGACGGACGGCGGGCGACCTTCGATCCCGCGACCGATTTCGTCACCTTCCCCGGCGGCGCGAAGAAGTTCGCCATCCGGTGGGACAACCGTTCCGGCCTCTACTGGTCGCTGGCCAACTACATCCCGCCCGCCTACCGAAGCCAAAAACCCTCTTCCACCCGCAACACCCTGGCCCTTATCAGCTCGCCGGACCTGCGCCATTGGGACGTCAACTGCGTTCTGCTCCACCATCCCGAGACCAAAAAACACGGCTTCCAATACGTCGAATGGCTCTTCGACGGCGACGACCTCATCGCCGCCAGCCGGACGGCCTACGACGACGACCAGGGCGGCGCGCACAATTATCACGACGCCAACTACCTCACTTTCCACCGGATCAAGAATTTCCGGAAGCTCACTCTCGCCGATTCCCCGCCGGCCCTGCGCGAAGCGGTGATGAACGACCCCGCCACCCGCTCTCCCGCGCCGCGCGTGCTGCTGCTCGGCGATTCGATTTCCATCGGCTACCACCCCTACGTGCGCCGCGCGTTGGGACGGGAAATGGTCGTCGTTCGCCCGATTCGCGCGCCCGGCCAGGCGGAGAACTGCGCCGGCACCACCTACGGCGTGGCCAACCTCGACCGCTGGCTTGCCTCCTACGGCGGCCGCTGGGACGTCATCCACTTCAACTGGGGCCTGCACGACATCAAACACGTGGACCCCCAAACCGGCCGCAGCTCGGTCAGCCCCGCCGATCCCCCGCAGGCCGACCTCGCCACCTACCAGCGCCAGCTCCGCCAAATCGTGGCCCGGCTCCGGCAGACCGGCGCCCGGCTGATCTTCGCCACCACCACCCCCGTTCCGGACGCCCCCGTCAAACCGTGGCGCCGCAACGCGGACGTCATCCGTTACAACGCCGCCGCGCTCGAAATCATGCGCGAAAACGGCATCGCGGTGGACGACCTCTACGCCCTCGCCCGGCCGCACCTGGCCGAATGGCAACGCCCGGCCAACGTCCACTTCACCCCCGCCGGCAGCGCCGCCCTGGCTCAACAAGTCGTCCAGTCCATCCGCCGGGCCCTCGCGGAAAAAACGGGAAAGAAACAATGACGCCGGCGGAAATTCTCATGCGCGCCCGGTTGTTGCGGCGAAAACCACTCGGCGCATAAGAGCCCGGCGGAAAAGCGGGACCTCCCGCTGCGTGGAGGCACGCTCATCCGACGGGCGAAAACCCCCGGCGGGCGAGGGCGGCCAGGGTCCAGCGATGCTCGGCAACGAGCTGCTCCACGACATCCCGGGCGCGCAGCTCGGGCGGCAGCACCTCCCAGGTGTAGGTTTCCATTTCACAGTGGGCGCAAAGGCCCGGGTGATCGCCCAGGTAATCGAGGGTTTGTTCCAGATGATCGGTCGTGGTCCGGAACGGCGCCGCCAGCGCGGCGTGCAAGGGCACGTGGTAATGAATGCGCCATTCGGGGGCCGGGGCGGCGGGCGAGGCGGTTTCCGCGGCGGCCAGGGCCTCGGGCAGGTCGCGGAAGCGGCGGAGCGCGCCGTCGCTCGCGCGGGCCACGACCTGATGGAAATAGACCGGGTCGTTGAATGACGTCAGGGCGGCCCGCCCCTCCGGCGTGGCGGGCACGGCCAGCGCCGCGCTGAGGTGCAGTTTGCTGAGCCGGATGCCCTCCCGGCGCAGTTGCTCCAGCCCCGCCCGCGCGTCCTCGAATTCGACCGCCAAATGGCAGGTGTCGTAGTTCACCCCCAGGCGTCGCGCCAGCCGGTCGTCACCGGGACGGTCCGCGCGCAGGGCGGCGAAAAAACGCGCGACCTCGGAGGTGGTTTCCAGATGACAGAGCGGCTCCGGTTCGAGGCCCAGATGCAAATCCCGCCCGGCGCGTTCGGCCAGGGCGTCCACGTATTCCACCACGCGCCACAGATTGCGCCGCATCGCCGCCTCCTGTTCGGGCGCGCGGATGAAATCCTTGAAGGAGCCGGGCACCGTGCTGACGCTTCCGCTCCCGCCGGAAGGGACAAGCTCCGCCAGCAGATCGAACAACCGGTTCGTGTAAACCACCCGCTCTTCGGTGGTCCAATCGGGCGCATAGACCGCCTCCTTCACCCGTGTGCCGTGAAAGGCGCCGTAAGGGAACCCGTTGATCGTGAAGACGTAACAATCGTGCCGCTCCAGCCAGCGGCGAAACGCGGCCAGGGCGGACGGCGCGGCCAGCTCGCGAGCGGCCTCCGCCCCGAGCCGCAGCCCGATGGCGTACGGCCGGTCCGGCCAGACCCGTTCCCGCACGCGCAGGGTGTGGCGCTCGAGCTGCGCGAGGGTTTCCGTCCACGTTTCGCCGCGATGAATGTTGGTGCAATAGGCCAGATGCAGGCCGCCGGTCAGTTGCATGCCTCCGATTCAACACCGCCCGCCCGGCGTGACGAAGCCTCTTTTGGGGAACGCGGGCGAGCGCGTCCGGCGGGACAGTTCGGACAAGACGCCGGAGGAAGCCCGCCTTCCCGCCCGGAAAAAAGACGTTTTTCCCGTCCCCGGTGGAACTCCGGCGAAACGCTTTTCCGTCCGCGAAAAAAAAATTTGTTTTTTTTCGTCCGGTTCCGGTTCCGAAAGGCAGATACCGAGATGACGGGGATTAGCGTTGCGAAACAATCCCCACGCCTCCGGGCGGGATGTCCGGAGCATTTTGACACGCAAACCATGTGCCTCAACCGACACGCAATCCCGGCGGGCGGGCGGTTTTCCAGAAAACCGGCCGCCGCCCGCCGGTTCACCGACCGGGAATCCGACTCGGCGCCCCATGTCCATGTCGCGAGCGGCACGGTGGCCGACACGTTGTTGTACCACGACGTGCAAACCCTGCGTGAAAAGACGCTCCACGACGACGCCCCCGAATGGGGAGGCCCCTTTTCCCACCAAACCTTTTACGACGGGTACTCGGAGTTTTACTGCGCGTACGTGGACGGACGCCCCCTGGGCGCGCTCACGGCCACCCGGGCCGGCCGGGGACGGCTCGCCTGCGAGGAGTACTACCCGCGGGATTTCTTGCGGGAGGAGCGGGACCGCGTCGTTTCGACAACCCAACTGAACGTGATCACCCCGACGGAAACGGACGGCTTTTCCCGCCGGCGGATCATTCGGCTGCTGGTGACCCGCATGTGGCAGGACCAACTGGCCCGCGGCATTCGCTACGATCTGATCCACGCGTCGGTTCGGCACATGGCCACCTACCGGCAGCTGGGCTACTTGCAGGTGGCCCGCTCCTTTTTCGTGCATCCGGTTTCACGCGCGCCCAGCTACGTGATGCTGCTGCCCGCGGACCGTTCCC
This sequence comes from uncultured Verrucomicrobiota bacterium, assembly GCA_964601985.1. Classification (GTDB taxonomy): domain Bacteria; phylum Verrucomicrobiota; class Verrucomicrobiia; order Limisphaerales; family J093; genus J093. The sequence continues at coordinate 823 of CAZRPT010000203.1, read as the reverse complement.
ACGCCTGCTGCGTCCATGACCTGTTTCGCGGACTGACCTCCCCCGCCAGCGCGGAAAATGCTGGCAAATACCTGGAACTGATACCCTGACCCGCGAAGCGCCGCTATGCATGCGTCACAGACCGCCCTCATTTCCCGGCGGACCACTCCTCCCCCGGACAAGCGTCAGCCGGCCCATTGCCCTGTGCCTCCAACAAGCGGGCCGAGTTGCCGCCACGGGCAATCCCCCGTGTCGGCGGGACACGTCACGCCCGTTGAAAAAGAGGTTGTTTCCGAGAAATCGGGCGAAGAAGGAATGGTGCGCGCTGCAGGACTTGAACCTGCGACCCCATCCGTGTGAAGGATGTGCTCTCCCACTGAGCTAAGCGCGCTCAAAGCGGCCTCCACTATAGGCAGTGCCCGCCGGTTTGCAATCCCAAAATGGGCAATGGTGGAAAAGCCGGGTAATCGTGATCCTCTTGGGAGGTGGTGAGCAAGTTCGAACGGGCCGCCCGCCCGCCGGGGCACCGGGGGAGCGTGGATCCCGTTGAGGGACCAACTGGCGGGAGCGCCGTTCCGCCAGGGCCACGACGCCGGCGCCGTGGGGCAGTTCAAATTCGATCACGAGGCGTTGGGCGCCCCAGCCGGTGCGTTGGCGCGGGTGGACGATGCGCCGCCAGCGGAACCGATGGGGGAGGACACGATTTTTCCCGCTTTCCCGGCCTGGCGGATTTTCCCCTTGTGCGGCGGGGGGCGGGCCGCTAACAAGCCCCCTTCATGGACATGCTCGGGGAATTGAAATGGCGCGGGTTGCTCGCGGATTGCACGGACGAGGCGGCGCTGGC
>CAZRPT010000202.1:0-12993 GCA_964601985.1 uncultured Verrucomicrobiota bacterium | reverse complement strand
CCACCATCAAGGCCCACGCCCCCACCAACAACCCCGCCGCGCCGAAACAATAGCCGGTCTGAAGCCTCCGGGTAGCGCCCGCGTCTCGCGGGTCGGGCCGGGCGTCCCGCCCGGCTCCCCGACGCGGGGGGAAAGGGTTTTCGTTCCGTCCGCGCGTTCTTCGTGGCCCGGGCGTTTCGCCGCGCGTGACATGGTGGCAACGGCCGCGATCAAAGGACGCGGGGAAGGCTCCGGCGGGACGCCGAAGCCGACCCGCGAGACGCGGGTGCTACCCGGAGGAAGGAACCGGGAGACCGAAGAAAATCAAAAATCCGAAAGAAGCGTGTGTCTTTTGCAGCACCGGCTTCCAGTCGGCCAAGTGGACGGGCAAAAGGGGCAACCGCGTAGAGGGGGAGAAACTTGGCAGATTGGAAATCTGCGATACAGCAGGCTGGAAGCCTGCGCTACGGAAGGAGAACCGCTCCGCCATCCTGAGTCCGCGGACGCGGGGGAAAAATCGGACGTCGCGCAGCGTGCCACGCCGCGAAACGGCAGGCTGCCAGCCTGCGCTGCAGAAGGAGGAGGCTTCACCTCATCACACCCCGGCGGCTGCGGGGCGCGCGATTTTTCGGATTTCGGATTTCGGGATTCGGATTTCCCTCGCTCCCTCGGGACCCCGGATTTCGGATTTTTCCCTCCCCGCGGATTCGTCAGGGGCGGGCGTCGAGTCGGGCGCAGGCTTGTTCGATGGCGCGGGCGGAGGCGGGCAGGAACTCGGGCAGGGAGAGGTTCAGGACGGCGGGGCCGAAGGCGTCGGGGCGCGGGCGGGGCGGCAGGGTGGGTTCCGGCAGCGGCAGGGGGGCGCCTTCGTTGAGGCAGGCGCGGGGCAGGCCGGTGAGGTCGAAGGCCAGCGCGAGGAAGTTGGCGAGCTGCTGGCGGGCCAGCCGGTCGCCGAGCTGGCGTTGCAGACGACGGCTGGCTTCGCCCTGGGCGATGACCCCGAACCCGAGCGCGCCGAGCAGTTCCTTGGCGGTCACGGTGAGCGTGCCGACGCCGAACGATTTGAAGCCCACGAGGGTGACCAGCGAGGCGCCGCCGTCGAACGCCACCAACGCCACGGCGGCCAGCGCGGCAGCCAGGGTGCCCGCCACGGCGGCGCGGGTCTTCCACTTCGGCAGGTCCCGCCAGAGGGCGGCGGTGAACTCGTCCCATTCCGCCGGGGTGAGGTCGGTGCGTTCCTGGTCGCGGAATTGACGCAGCAGCTCGGCGGCCAGCGGTTGCCAGAACTCCCGGGGCCGATGCGCCCCGCAGGCGGCGCTCCAGAGCCGGAGCCGGTCCGCCACGGTGGCTTCGTCCATCCAGCCGCCTTCGACCTGCGGGCGCAGCCGTTCGAGGTCCGCGCCGATTTGCCGTCGCAACCGGCCCGCCAGCGCCCCCACGCCGTCCCAGCCTTTCCGCAGCGAACGGATCATCCGCCGCGTCCGGTGCGAGGCCCACAGGAAGGGACGCACGTCCCACGGCGCGGTGCGGACGAGGCTTTCCGCGAGGTCGCCGACCAGCGCGGGGTCGAGCTTGATGCGCGGCTGACCGTCGGCGGCGAGCAGGGGCGCCAGCTCGGTGTGCAGGGCGCGCACGGCGGCGTGGGTCCGGGCGGTTTCCCCGGCGGTCGCGACGCGCAACCGGCGCAGCCCCCGGCGGGTGGTCGTCGCGAACTCGCGCAGCAATTCGCGTTGGCGCTCCTGCAACAGCCGGTCCGGCGGGAATTTTTGGGCGAGCCGGAGCAGGGAACGCTCTTCGCCGACGCGCTCCGGGACGTTCTCCGCCGGGTCCGGGCGGGCTTCAAAAAAACAGGGCAGGGCCGCCGGCGGGGCCGGGGCGTCCGCGAGCGCGAGGTTGGGATCCCAGGGAGGCGTGCGCCCGGCGTAGCCCCGGTGGGTGAAATCGTAGGCCACATAGACCGGCAGGTCGGCGTCGCCCAAGGCGGCGCGGGTCTCCGCCAGAATGCTTTCCGGCGGCTCGTCCCCGGCGAAGTTCACCGCCGCCACCCGGAACGCGCCGGGCAGGGCGTCGAGCACTTCCGCCACCTGGACGATTTCGAGCTGGTTGCGCGGCATCACCATCAGCACGCCGGAACAGACGCGGCCCGCCGCGCGGAGGGCTTCGAGCCGGCTTTGGTGGCCCGCCGCGGTGTCCGCCTCGCGCCGCTGGATGTCGGGACAGTCGAGCAGGCAGAGGCCGTGGGCGTCGAGCGCCGGATCGAACGCCAGCAGCGGGCGGCGGAGGTGTTCGCGGGATTGCTGCTGGGCCCGGGCGGCTTCCGGCTCGGCGGCGAGGCGTTCCGGCGGCTCGGGGAAGACTTCCGTCAACAGGCGTTCGAGCGCCCGGCGGAAGGCGGCGTCCCGGCTCCACGCCGCCGGGGTCCACAGGCAGAAACGATGCGTGCCCGCCCGCCGCGCCACGCCGCGCAACACCCGTGCCCGCCCCGGCGGCGAAAGAAAGGCCGCGACGAGGGAGGATTTGCCGGCGTTGATCAGGCCGGCCACCGCCACGATGGGCGCCTGAAGCAGGCCGGCGAGAAAGGCGTGGCCCTGCCGCAACCGTTCCGCCTCCCCGGGCGCGAAGCGTTCCAGCGCCGGCAGTCCGGGCAGCGACGCCCCGGCGGGCCAGGTCTGGCGGATCACCGGCAGGGCCGGATCGCGCAGCCGGTCCCACAACGTCGCGAGCGGGTCAGGGGCTTTCACGTTCGAGCGAACGGACACGGCCTTACAAGGCCAGCAAACGGGTTTCAAGGCAAGCCCGACCGCGGAAGCGACTTCGCGCCCGGGAACCCGCGCGGGGAAAAAGAGGGGAAAAATGGAGCCAGTGACCGGGGTCGAACCGGTGACCTACGGTTTACGAAACCGTTGCTCTACCACTGAGCTACACTGGCCCACCAAGCGGAGGGACGATAAGAACCCCGGCGTTCGCGCGCAAGTTCTTTCACGACGTCCGCGCGTTTTGGGGATTGCCGGGGAAAGGCGGGCCCGGGGCGGGATGGTTCGGGGTCGCTTTTCCCGGCGCGGAAACGCAGAATGCCGGGGACGTGAAAATCCGCCCGCTCCTCTCCGGAGCGGGGGAGCAGTGAAGGAAAACGACGAATGAACCGCGGTTTTTCAGGAATGTTTGGCGGCCCGCTTTCGGGGGGCCGGTTGGGGTCCGGGCGCGTTTGGGCGGGCGGCGTGGGGCTGGCGGCCCTGCTCGCCTTGTGGGGCGGGAAAGCCGCCCCGGCCGCGCCGCCCCGGCCCAATGATGGCAAACCCCACACCTTTGTCCTCGGGACGAATGATTTTCTGTTGGACGGAAAACCGTTTTTGATGCGTTCCGGTGAAATGCACCCGGAACGCATCCCGCGCGAGTATTGGCGGCACCGCATCCGGATGGCCAAGGCGATGGGCCTGAACGTCATCGCTGTTTATATTTTCTGGAGCGCGCACGAATCGGCCGAGGGGCGATATGATTTCCAGAGCGGCAACCGGGACACGGCCCGCTTTCTCCAGCTCGCGAAAGAGGAGGGCATGTGGGTGATGTTGCGCCCCGGCCCCTATTGCTGCGGCGAATGGGACCTGGGCGGCATCCCTTCCTACCTGCTCAAGGACCCCAAGGCGAAGTTGCGCTGCATGGACCCGAGTTACACCCGGGCGGTGGCCCGTTATTTTCACGCGCTGGCCGGGGTGGTCCGGCCTTATCTGGTCAAAAACGGCGGCCCCATCCTGCTGGTGCAGATCGAGAACGAATACGGCAGCTACCCGCGCCGGGACCACGATTACCTGGTCTGGTTGCGCGATCTCTGGCTCAAGGAAGGCGTGCCCGGACCGTTTTACACCGCCGACGGCGCCGCCGAGCATTATTTGAAAGGGGTCACGGTGCCCGGCGTGGCGATCGGATTGGACACGGGCACCAAGGAGGAGCATTGGGAGCTGGCGCGCCGGATGAATCCCGGCGTGCCGGTGTTCACCTCCGAGGTTTATCCCGGCTGGCTTCGTCACTGGGGCGAGGGCGACTGGAAACCCAACGACATTTCCGGCCTGCTGAAGTTTTATCTCAACACCGGAAAATCCTTCAATCTCTACATGTTTCACGGCGGCAGCAATTTTGGTCTGACCGCCGGGGCGAACAGCGGGGGCAAGGGAGGTTATCAGCCGGACCTGACGAGTTATGATTACGCCTCGCCGGTGAGCGAGCAGGGACGTCCCACGCCGGCGTATTACCGGTACCGCAAATTGCTGGCGTCTTATCTGCCGGCGGAGGAACAGCCGCCCGCGCCGCCCGCGGTCATTCCGACTTGCGCCATCCCGCCGGTCCCGCTCGAACGCTGGAGCGATCTCTGGGCGCTTTTGCCCGCGCCTTTGCGTCGCGAACAGCCGACCTATTTCGAGGCCCTGGACCAGAATCAGGGCATGATGGTGTACCGCGCGACCCTCCCGCCCGGGGGCGAACGCGAGCTGAAACTGGAACACGCGAACGATTACGCCCAAGTGTTCGTCAACGGGACGTTCGTGGGAACGCTGGACCGCCGGCTGGGGCAGCACACGATTTCCCTGCCCGCCACCGACCGGCCCGCGCCGCTGGAGATCCTGGTCGAGGGCATGGGACACATCAACTACAGCCAGGCCATGGAGTTCGACCGCAAGGGCTTGTTTGGGCAGGTGACCGTGGCGGGCCAGCCGTTGAGCGGGTGGGAGCTGTTTCCCCTGCCGCTGGATGGAGATTTGATCGTGTCAGCGCCGAAAAGCCGGCCCGCGCCCGGCCGGCCCGGCGGGATTTTCCGGGGCGTTTTTTCCCTGGACGAACCGCGGGACACCTTCTGGGACCTGACACCGTACCAGAAGGGCTATGTCTGGATCAACGGCCACAATCTGGGGCGGTATTGGAACATCGGTCCGCAATACCGTCTCTACTGCCCGGCGGGCTGGCTGAAGCGGGGCCGCAACGAGATCGTCATCCTCGATCTCCACCAGACCACGCCCCGGCCGGTGGCCGGCCGGTCCGCGCCGCGCGAGTAACCGGCGGCGGTTTGGCGGGGGCCCCCGGCGCTCAACCCGGGGGCCAGGTCATTTTACGGCCGCCCAACAGGTGCACGTGCAGGTGCGGCACGGCTTCGCCGCCGTCGGGACCGTTGTTGATCACGAGCCGGAAGCCGTTGGCCAGGCCGAGCTGTTTCGCCAGCTCGGCGGCCTTGAGGAGCAGCTTGCCCAAGACGGCCTGATCCTCGGCCGCGGCTTCCGCCACGCGGGGAATCGGCTTGCGGGGCACCAGCAGGACGTGGGTGGGCGCCTGGGGGGCGATGTCGCGAAAGGCCACGACGTCGGCGTCTTCGTACACGATGTCCGCCGGCAGCTCGCGGTCGCAGATTTTTTGAAAGAGGGTTTTTTCCATGAGGCAAACGGGGAAAAGCGCCCGGCCCGGGGTTACCGGACCAGCAGGGCGCAGTCGCGGTGTTCTTCCGTCAGGCAACGGCGCAGATAGGCGTTGATCTGGTCGCTGAGGGTCTGGCAGCGCAGGCACCAACGGCGCGCGCCGGCCAGTTGTTTGACGCACGCCCGCAACCCGGTGAACCGGAGCAGGACGGGGGATTCGCGCAGGCGCGCGCGCACTTCGGCGCGCAGGCGGGGAAAGAAGGTGAGTTCGAAGGCGGCGCCGGCTTCCTCGGCCAGCCGGCGCAGGTCCGTCTCGGTGACCCGGTCCGGAGCGGGAGCCGGAGTGGTGGCGGCGGCGGAATGTCCCCCGGGGGAGGCGGCGTCCTCCACGGTCACCTCGAAGCCGAATCCCCGCAGGACCCGGGCGAGCGCTTCGGAGAATTCCCCCACGGACACCGTGATCCGGCCCAGCTCGTCGCGAAAGTAATGCAGCACCCCGGCGGCCACCTGTTGGAGCACCTCGGGATCCAGCAGGCTCGCGGAATCCCCCATCAGCTCCACGGCGACCAGCTCGGCGGAGCAGGGCACGCCCCCGTCAGAGGTCTTGAAAACCAGGTAGTCGGAACGTAGCTGTATCATGGCGGGTCTCCAGCTTTTTCACGGCCTCCACGAATTCGTCCACCTCCTCAAACCGGCGGTACACACTGGCAAACCGGACGTAGGCCACTCCGTCCAGCTCCCGCAGGAGCCGCATGACCCGTTCGCCGATCTCCTTGCAGGGCACCTCGCCGTCGTATTGATCGTGCAGTTCCACCACCAGGCGTTCCACCGCCTCGTTGATTTCCTGATGGCTGACCGGACGTTTCTCGCAGGCCCGGACGATGCCGCCCAAAAGTTTCTCGCGATTGAAATCCTCGCGCCGTCCATCCCGTTTGACGACCATCAGGGGCCGGCGTTCAATGGCTTCATAGGTGGTGTACCGGTAGCCGCAGGCCAGGCATTCGCGCCGCCGACGGATGGTGTTGCCCTCCCGCGAGGTGCGCGAGTCAATCACCTTGTCATCCCGGCATTCACATTTGGGGCATCGCATAAAATCACGATCCGGCTTCCGGTTGGGGCCACCCACAGCCGCGTGTGGATGGGCGCTGGTTAGCACACAAAATGTTGTGGCGTCAAGCGTATCTTCGGAGAGGCGAACGGGGGTTTTTCGCTGGAAGCCCGTTCCGGGAGGGGGACGCCGTGCCGGGAGAAAAAGGAAGCGGAATGTTAAATTTCAATTTTTCTTCTCAAAAAGGAAAACCGTCCCGCTTTTCATTTCATCATTCCTCAGGAGGGGGTTGTCCCCGCCAAAACGATGCTTTTCCGCGATTCTTGCTCGACAGGAGTAGATTTCTGATTAATGGTTTAGCCAGCAATCGGGCATGATACGCCAAAGGGGTGCCGTATGGGCCTCCGGAATGAGCGATGACCACGTGACCGAACACAGCGAGAAATGAAAACCGCACCCAAATCACCGCAAGGACGAAACATAACGCGATCCACCCAAGTCGCCACGATTTCGTCACCACTCCTGAGGCGCTTTTGCGTCGGCTTGTTCCCTCTGCTGGCATTGATGCTGGCTTGGATGAGTCCCGCCGTGCAGGCGGAAAACATTCCTCCCGGCTGCAAAGGCAACGGCCTGGGCATCTCGCTGTTTGTAAGCCAGGGCGAGGCCCGGGTGGGAGACACGCTGTATTACAGCCTCCAAATCAGCAACCAGGAGTTCCCCGCTTGCCGCGCCACCGACATTCAGTCGGTGATCGTCACGCCGGACGGCGACGAGCATGAGATCGTCCTGCGCCGGACCACGCTGAATCCGGGAGAATCGGATTTCTACGACAAAGTGGTCAGCTACGTCGTGCGGGCGCAGGACATCCAACAGCCCAACGGCACCGTGACCTGCTCCTGCGTCACGGTGGCGGTCATCAACCAGAGCACGGACGAAACCGCCCAGAACCGCCGCGATGTCAACACGGTGGTCGTCAACCCCTGCCTCGGCATCACGGCCGCCTGTGAAGGCGGCGTGGGCGAAGGATCCCCCATTTCCTTCGACGGCACGGTCCGCAACTGCGGCGACATCACCCTGGAAGGCGTGACGGTCACGAACACCCTGACCGGTGAGCTGGTGTTTGGCCCGGCCACCCTGGAGCCCGGCCAGGAGGCCGCCTTCTCCGGGGCTTATCCGCCTTCCGATCCCTGTGGCGGCACCGCGCAGCTGGTGGCGCACGGGTATGACACCTTGCAGCCGGCGGGCGCGGTCAACGCCGCCACCTCGGTGACCTGCGGCAACGCCACCACGCCGAACATCGAAGTGACCTACGAGTGCCCCTCCGTGCCGCCGATGGCGGGCGATCCGCTGACCTACACCGGCACGGTGCGCAACACCGGCGACGTCACCCTCCAAAACGTCATGGTGGTCTGCGACCGTCCCGAAACCGGCACGGTGGTGTTTACCGCCGATTCGCTGGCCCCGGGCGAAAGCGCCTCCTTCAGCGGTTCCTTCCCCACCCCGGCGGACGCCTGTTCGGTGTCGGCGCGTCTGACGGCCTCCGGCCTGAGCGGCTGCACGGAGGAGCGGGTCAGCAGCATGGTGGAGAGCACCTGTCCGTTGGCCACCCAGGGCCAGATGGCCCTCTCGGTGAACTGCCCTTCCAGCCCGGTCGTGCCGGGCGGCACGGCGGTGTACACCGGCGTGGTGTCCAACCCGGGTGCCGTCACGCTGACCAACATCCGGGTGGTCAACACCGCGGACCCGGAGGTTCCGGTGTTTACGCTGGAGACCCTGGCGCCCGGCGCGCAGGCGGCATTCAGCGCCGAAGTGCCCGTGCCCGCGGGCGCGTGCGCGGTGACGACGGGCTTTGCCGCCACGGCGTCCGACCGGTGTGACAATTCCAGCATCAGCGCCTCGGACAGCGCCACCTGCCCGGTGGTGACCACCCCCGCCATCAGCGTGACGCACAATTGTCCGGAAGAAGCGCTGGCCCCGGGCGGCAGCGCCTCCTTCGCCGGCACGGTGCAAAACACCGGCAATGTCACCCTGACGAACGTGCGGGTGATGAGCAACGACACGGTGCTGTTGGGGCCCGCGAAATTGCAACCGGGCGAAAGCGCCTCCTTCGTGGGCACGGTCACGGCTCCGATGAGCGGCTGCTCCTTCACCACCACCGTGCTGGCCACCGGCACGGACAGCTGCACGGATGAAGTCGTGGAGAGCACCTCCACGCGCACCTGTCCGGTGCTCACCTCGCCGGATCTGGTCATCACCAAGGAATGTCCCGGCATCCCGCCGGCGCCGGGCGGAGAAATCACCTACATCGGCGCCATCCAGAACACCGGCGACGTCCCCTTGGTGGACGTGACCGTGACGGACGGCAACGTGGTGGTCTTCGGGCCGGTCACGCTGGCCCCGGGCGAGAAACAGGCCCTCAGCCAGACCACCGTGGCGCCCGTGACGGGCTGCTCCGTGACCAGCGCGTGGACGGCCCGGGGCAGCAGCGAGTGCACGGGCGAGCAAATCACCCGCACGGTGGAGATCACCTGCCCCATCGCCACGCAGGCCGGCTTGAGCGTCTCCTTGAACTGCCCCGCCGACCCGCTGGTTTCCGGCGGTGACGCCCTCTACACCGGCGTCGTGAGCAACACGGGCGACGTCACCCTGACCAACGTGATCGTCCTCAACAACCTCACCGAAGAGTCCGTGCTGACTGTTCCGGCGCTGGCGCCGGGCGGCCAGGCGGCCTTCTCCTACGTGATGAGCGTGCCCGGCGGCGCGTGCAGCCAGACGGCCTCCGTCTCGGCCAGCGCCGCGGATCAATGCGGCGGACGGGGCGTTACGGACACCGCCACCGTCACCTGCCCGGTGATCACGCATCCGGCCATTGCCATCACCCACGACTGCCCCTCCAGCCTGATGCCGGGCGGCTCGGCCGCCCTGCCGGGCGCGGTGAAAAACACCGGCGACGTCACCCTCACCGACGTGACGGTGTACCGCGGCGAGATGATGGTGTTTGGTCCCGCCACGTTGGAGCCGGGCCAGAGCGCCTCGTTTGAAGCGCCGGTGACGGTGCCCGCCGACACCTGTTCGTTGACCACCACGCTCACGGCCACCGGCGTCAGCCAGTGCGGCGGCGAGGAAGTCACCAGCACCTCCACGCAGGTGTGCCCGGTGACCACCGCGCCGGACTTCGTCCTGACCAAGGAATGCCCGGATTCGCCCGCCCCCGGCGGCGGCACCATCACCTACCGCGGCAGCCTGGCCAACACGGGCAACGTCACCCTGCTGAACCTGGCCGTGGCGGACAACGGCGCGCTGGTGATCGCCGTGCCGAGTCTCGCGCCGGGCGCGGTGACCAACTTCACCTTCACCATGCCGGTGCCGCCCAACGTGTGCTCCGTGACGGATACGTGGGTGGCCACCGCCTCGGGCCAATGCGACCATCAACCCATCACCCGCACGGCCACCACCACCTGCTCGGTGCTGGGCAGCCCGGAAGTGGCGTTGACGGTCCAGTGCGGCGGCCCCGTGAACGCCGGCGCCACCGCCACCTACGCCGGGGTCGTGGCCAACACGGGCAACGTCACCCTGACCAACGTCGTGGTGCGGGTCGGTTCCTCCGAGGGGAGCGAATCAACCTCCGGGGAGCCGGTGTACTCCATCGCCCAGTTGCTGCCGGGCGCTTCGGCCTCCTTCACGGCGACCGTCCCGGTCCCGACGGACCTGTGCGAACTCGGCACCCTGTTCACGGCCACGGCGGCCGGCGCCTGCTCCGGCCAGATGACGTCCGACAGCGCCTCCGCCTCCTGCCCGGTGATCAGCGCGCCGGCCATTTCCGTGACGCACGAGTGCCCGGCCGAGCCGGGCGTCCCGGGCACGACCACCTCCTTCCACGGGCGCGTGACCAACACCGGCAACATCACCCTGACCAACGTCGTGGTGGTGCACAACCTGACCGGCGAGCCGGTCTTCGGTCCCGCCGAGCTGGCCCCCGGCCAGATGGCGGACTTCGTCGGGACCTACACGGTGCCCGAGGATTTGACCACCTGCACCTATCCGAGCCAAGTCACCGCCACCGGCAATGACCGCTGCTCCGGCACGCCCGTCCGGGCGGAGAGCCAGATCCACTGCCCGCTCTTCACCGTTCCCGGCATCGAGGTCGAAGTCTCGTGCGGCGCGCCGGCGCCCCAGGGCAGCATCATGGCCTACACCGGCGTGGTCCGAAACACCGGCACCGTGCAGTTGAACGACGTCAAACTGGTCAGCAGCAACACCGGCAGCGATCGCGTGGTGGCCTACTGGGCGGTGCTGCCGGCGGGCGCTTCGGTGCCGTTCGGCGTGGACCCCAAACTGGGCATCTACGTGACCAACGACTGCTGCTCGGTGACCCACACCCTGACCGTGACCGCGGTGGACAACTGCAGCGGCCAGGAAGTCAAGGACACCACCACCAAGACCTGCCCGGTGCTCTTCCACCCGCGGCTCTCGGTCACGGTCCAACCGCCGGCGGAACCGCTGGAGCCGGGCGACACCCTGCGCTACACCGGCACCGTCAGCAACGTGGGCGACGTGACGATGGTGGACGTCTATGTCCGCAACTTCATCAAGGACGAGGGCATGGAAGTGATCGGGCCGATCACGCTCGTGCCGGGACAAACGGTCCACTTCAACCACAGTTTCACCGTGCCGGAGGGCTTCTGCGGCGACATGAAACTGGTGGCCAGCGGCGACAGCCTGTGTGGTGAGCTCACGGACGTCACCGCGGCGGCGGAAGCGAAATGCCAGGTGATGACCACGCCGGGCATCTTCGTGGTCAAGAACTGCCCCACCACGCCGTTGTCGAACGAAGGCGTCTTCACCTACACCGGCACCGTCATCAACGTGGGCAACGCCCCGCTGAAAAACGTGATGGTGTACAGCGACAAGCCGGCCCCCAACACCCCGGTGTTCGGCCCGGTCAACCTGGACGCCGGCGAATCCGCCGACTTCACCGCCAGCTACACCGTGTGCACGGAATGCTGCCAGTCGGTGGACGTGCTGGTCGCCAAGGGCCAGGACGCGTGCAGCGGGATCGAGGTGAGCAACACCGGCGCCTCCGCCTGTCCGGTGCGCTACTCGCCGGCCATCCAGGTCACCAAGACCTGCGTGGGCGACAACGCCTTCACGGGCACCGTCGAGAACGTCGGCGACATCACCCTCCTGAACGTGACGGTGAAGGCCGGCGAGACCCTCCTGCTGGGGCCCATCGAGCTGGCGCCCGGTGAAGTGAAACGGTTCACCAGCGCCTCGTACGCGGAACCGAACCCCGATGAGGCCCTGGCCTACGCGGGAACGGACGTTCCGGTGGTGGCGGAAGGCACCGCGCTCTGTGACGACTACGTGGTGAGGGATTCCGCCGTCTGCAAGACGGTGGGAACCGACTCCCTCGCCATCCTGGGCATCCAGCGGGCCGGCGACGGCTTCCTGATTCGCTGGGCCGCGAAACCGGGCATCCGCTACCGCGTTGAGTGCTGCGACACGCTCGGCGGCGAGTGGCGTCCGGTGGGCGAGGACATCCAGGCCGCCGGCGGCACGGCGGAAGTGCTCGATGCCGAGCCCGGCGACGGCGCCCGCTTCTACCGCGTGCGGCGGCTGGCCGAGTAAGCCGCTCTGACTTCCTGAAATCGCGGGCCCGGAGGCGTGTCCTCCGGGCCTTTCGCTTTTCCGCGAGCCTCCTTCGCGTGAACGGCGCGCGCCCTGCTTTCCCGGCTGGCGTGGTTTCCGCCGGTTGACAAGCCCCCCGCCCGGGGGTACCACTCGATCATGGCCATGCGTTTGTCTGGAATACCAGTCTTCCCGCCCTCCTCCCGCCGCGCGGGGCCCGCTTTTACCCTGATCGAGCTGCTGGTGGTCATCGCCATCATTGCCATCCTGGCGGGCATGCTCCTGCCGGCCTTGTCCCGGGCCAAGGCCAAGGCCCAGTCCATCAAATGCAAAAGCAACCTGAAGCAGATCGGCCTGGCCACCTTCATGTACGCCAACGACCATGACGACCACCTCCCCTACGCCTGGTGGTACCATCAAGGGCATGACGACCCGAACGTGAACAACTTCCAGTACCTCCTGGCGCCCTACCTGAAGAGCGCCGCCTTCAAGGCCGGCTCCACCACCGAGAACAGCGACTTCGCCCACGGCATCTATCCCTGCCCGGTCCGGCTGCGCGAAAACCACTGGCGCAACCTGAAGGAATACCGGCCGGGCATGCCGGGCAACCCCTGGAAAATCAGCTACGCCATGAACCAGTTCACCCTCGTGGACTACCCGCCCAGCGTGCGCAGCCCGCGCACCGCCAAGCTGGGTTCCGTGCGGAATCCCACCCAGACGCTGCTGGCGGTGGACGTCTCCTACGAACTGAACCACCCGGCGGTCATCTCGCTCGGCAAGGTGGGGCGCTACTGGGACATCGGCTACAAGCACGGCCGACGCCACCCCGACGGGCAGGCCAACACCGTTTTCATGGAAGGCCACGTGGGCGCCTTTTCCGCCCGCCAGACCAACGACGTGATCATGAACTTCAAAGTGGTCACGCCCGGCCGGCCGTGAGCC
>CAZRPT010000201.1:0-4593 GCA_964601985.1 uncultured Verrucomicrobiota bacterium | reverse complement strand
GTCATCAGAATCTCTCGCCCCGCGCCGACGGAACATTCCGCGCGAACGCGGCGGGCGGCCACCCTTTCTGCGCGACTCCCCCCGCGAAGTCAAAGCAAAGTTCCCTCCCCCTGCGCGCCCGCCGCCATCAGGAAACGCCCCTCCGCGGGCGGACCTTTCTTTTCTTTCCGTTGGCGGGGAACAGGAAGAAAGTCTCCCACCCCCCTCTTTTTCGTGCCCGTTGCGCCTTCGCCAACCTCGCCGGGGCGCAAGCGCCCCAATCCGTCATGTTCTCCGCGCTTGCCGTAAATCAGGCGCTTGAATTTAGAAGTTTAGGAAATTTTGAAACTAATAAAGCCGCGCTTTTGGACAGGTGAAGACTTATTAACTTTGCGTAAAGGAAAAAAGTAGAACAGGAAATCCATTTCTGCTTGAACCCCGGTGCGGTTCGACGGAAGCTACGGCGCTTGCCGTTTTCCTGCGGGAAAACCGTTGCCTATGAACACGATCGTTCTCGTCAAGCAGGTCCCCGACATCTCGGATTTGCGTCCGGATGCCTGGGACACCAAGAAGGGCACCCTGCGGCGGGGGGTGCTGGACAGCGTATTGAATCCCCTGGACCTGCACGCGCTGACGCTCGCCGCCGACCTGCGCCGGGACGGTTCGAAGATGGTCGCGCTCACCATGGGACCGCCGCAGGCGCGGGAGATGTTGCGGGATTGCCTGGCGCGCGGCGCGGACGAGGCGGTGCTGTTGTCGGACCTCCTGTTCGCCGGGGCGGACACCTGCGCCACCGCCATCGCCCTGGCAAGCGGCATTCGGCGGATCGCCGAGGAGTTCGGATTCGGTTCGGAATACGCGATCCTGGCGGGGATGCAATCGGTGGACGGCGACACCGCCCAGGTGCCGCCCCAGGTGGCGGAGCAATTGGGCATCGAGCAAATCGCCTACGCCGAGGCGGTTGAATTTCGCGAGGGGATCGGCCTGGTGGTGCACCGCATCGGGCCGCACGGACAGGAGGAGGTCACGCCCGAAACCCTGCCCGTCCTGATTACCGCCACCGCCAGCACCGAGCCGCTCTACCGCTCCTTTCACCGGGCGCGGGCGAGCTTGAAGAAGACGATTCTCACGTGGAAGGCGCAGGATCTGGGCTTGGAAGCCGACGTGCTCGGCTTGAAGGGGTCCCGCACGCAGGTGGTGCGGATTTTCTCGCCCAAGGAGACCCGCGCCAACGAGTGCCAGATGCTCGACGTCCAGCACACGACCAAGTTGCCGGAACTTCTGCGCGAGGCCTGGCAGGCCGGCGGACGACGGGAGCAAACGGAAAGCGGCCCGACTTACGACCTGGCCGGTCGCGAGCCGTCCCAGCGCGGCGAGGTGTGGGTGTTCGCCGAGCAGGAGGAGGGGCAACTGCACAGCGTGTCGCTCGAATTGCTGGGCGAGGCGCGCCGGCTGGCGGCCCCGCTGGGCGAACAGGTGGGGGCGGTGGTGCTCGGGGAAAACGTCCGCGGGCTCGCGCCGGAATTGATCGCCCACGGCGCGGACCGGGTGTACGTGGTCGAGCATCCGCTGCTGAAACATTTTCTGCCCATTCCCTACAAGACCGCCCTGGTGGCGGCGGTGAAGCGGCATCGGCCGCAGATCATGCTGTTCGGCGCCACGCCGCTGGGGCGCGAGCTGGCCCCGCGCGTGGCCTACGGCGCGGGCGCCGGGTTGACGGCGGATTGCACCCAGCTCGAAATCGGCGACGTCCAGCGGGACAAGCAGACCCG
The DNA here is from genome assembly GCA_964601985.1 of uncultured Verrucomicrobiota bacterium. Taxonomy (GTDB): domain Bacteria; phylum Verrucomicrobiota; class Verrucomicrobiia; order Limisphaerales; family J093; genus J093. Next base: position 2,842 of record CAZRPT010000201.1, on the reverse strand, counting down.
GGTGGCGGTGCTGCGCCAGACCCGGCCCGCGCTGGGCGGCAACATCATGGCCACCATCATCACCAAAAATTCGCCGGTGCAGATGGCCACCGTCCGGCCCGCCGTGATGAAGGCCATGCCCGCCGATCCCGAGCGGAAGGGCGAGGTCGTGGAACTGACGGTGGAACTGGACGAGACGCTGGTGAAAACGCGGGTGTTGTCGCGCCAGCCGCTGCCCTCGGGGGTCAACCTGGCGGACGCGGAGGTCATCGTCGCCGGCGGCCGCGGCTTGGGCAGCAAGGAAAACTTCGCGCGGACCATTCCGCCGCTGGCCCAGGCGCTGGGCGAGTTCCTGGGCGCGTCCTTCGAGGTGGGCGCCTCCCGCATGGCGGTCGAGGACGGCTTCATCGGGCGCGAACATCAGGTGGGCCAGACCGGCCAGACCGTGCAGCCGCGTCTCTACGTGGCGGTGGCGATTTCCGGCGCCATTCAGCACATCTCCGGCATGCAAAACTCCGGCATCATCCTCGCCATCAACAAGGATCCCCAGGCCCCCATTTTCCGCTATGCCGACTTCGGCGTGGTGGGCGAATACGAAACCGTCATTCCCCGGCTGCTTGAAGCCCTGCCCTCTCCCGTGACCGTCTCATGAGCGATGTTGATTTCCTGATCGTTGGCGCCGGCCCGGCCGGTCTGGCCACCGCCATCCGGCTCCGGCAAAAGCTGCGGGCCGCGAACCGGGACGCCTCGGTGGTGGTCATCGAAAAGGCCCCCCGCCTGGGCTATCACAACCTCTCGGGCGCGGCCTTTGAAGCGGATTGTCTGGACGAACTGCTGCCCGACTGGCGCGAGGAAAAAGACCCGTTCATCAAAAGCATGGTGCCGGTCGAGCGGGACGAGATGTATTTCCTCACGCAGGAAAACGCCAAACCGGTGCCCCATTCCCTGGTGCCCCGCTACATGCGGCATCAAGGCGACTACGCCATCTCGATCACCCGCCTGGTGCGCTGGTTGGGCGCGGTGGCGCAACGCGAAGGGGCCGAGGTGCACCTGGGCTTCGCCGCCCGCGAGGTGCTGATCGAGGACGGGCGCATCCGGGGGGTGAAGCTGGTGGACCTGGGCCGCGACGCGCGCGGCAAGCCGCAATCGAACTTCCTCGAAGGCGAGACCGTGACCGCCCGGGCCACGGTGTTTTGCGACGGCTCCCGCGGGGTGTTGTCGCGCCAGCTCACCCGGATTCACGGCGGCGGGCGCAACCCGCAGATTTACTCGGTCGGCATCAAACAGCTCATCAAGCTGCCCAAGGACAACGCCTTCGGCGAACGCCGGGTCATGCACACCCTCGGCTATCCCTGTCGCGAGGACGTCTTCGGCGGCGGGTTCCTTTACGACATGGGCGGCAACGAGGTGGCCGCGGGCCTGATCCTGGGCCTCGACTGGAGCTACCGCGACCTGAACCCGCAGCGGGAAATGGAGCTGTTCAAGCGGCACCCCTTCATCGCGGCGCTGCTGAAAGAGGGCGAAGTGGTGGCCACCGGCGTCAAGACCGTCCCGGAAGGCGGCTACTACTCCCTGCCCAAGCTGGCCTTGGACGGCGGCCTGCTCGCCGGCGACGCCGCGGGCTTCGTGAACATGCGGAAGATCAAGGGCATCCACTACGCCATCTGGTCCGGCATCGCCGCCGCCGACACGCTGGCCAACGCCCTGGAAAAGGACGATTTCTCCGAAGCCGCCCTCCAGTCCTACCGGGAGGCGCTCGAACCGCGCGTCCTGCGCCCGATGCGTTCCGCGCGCAACTACCGGCAGTGCTTCCGGCTGGGGCTTTACCTCGGCGCGCCGCTCTCGACCATCCAGCATCTCCTGCCGTTCCGGATCAAGACCGACCCGGACTACGCCACCACCCGCCGCGACAAACAGCTGGCCCGGCCGGAAATCGGTTTGGACAAGGCCACCTTCGTCAGCCTCTCCGGCGCCAACCACCGCGAGGACGAGCCGTCGCACATCCTCATCAAGGATCCCGACCTCTGCCTCAAATGCACCGAGGAATACGGCAACCCCTGCACCCAGCTTTGCCCCGGCGAAGTCTATCGCATGGGCGAAGGCGGCTTGATCCTGAGCCCCAGCAACTGCATGCACGACGGCTCCTGCGCGGTCAAATGCCCCTACCAGAACATCGAATGGACGGTGCCGGAAGGCGGCGAAGGCCCGCGCTACCGCAAGATGTAGCCCGCCCGCCCGGCGGGCGGGAAATCCGAATCCCGAAGCCCCGAAATTCGAAGAAAGCATCCTCCGCAGTCGCCGACGTGAGGAGACGGAAGCGCCCTCTTTTCCCTCCATGCGGCTGCCGCCTTTCCCCGCCCGCCGGGCCGGCTGGAAGCCTGCGATGGGCTCGCGCGTGCCCCCGCGCTCGGCCCCGCGGGCCTTCGTCCTGCCGGACGAATCCCTTCCGCCCCCCCCGGCGGCTCAAGTCAGCAGACCGGAAGTCCGCGTTACAAAAAAAACGCGCGCTTTCTTTCGGGTTTTGGAATTCCTTCGCTTCCTCGATCCTTCGGTCCCTCGGATTTCCCCGACCTGAGGGGGGAATCGGGGCGACCGCCGAAATCGGTCGCGGGGGAGCGGGGGGGGGCGGGAGCGCCCCCCCCAGGGCGCGGGCTTCCCGCCGGCGCCCGTTTTCCCTTTCCCCAACGCCGGCCGCCCCCAGCCGGCGTTTTTCGGCGGGTTTTCAGAGCGACCAGCCTTTGCGGTACCGGGTGTGGAGATATTCGTTGGCTTCGGGCAGGTTCGGGAAGCGCAGCTGCTTCGGGTCCCAGTCCAGCCGCTTGCGGGTGAGCAGCTCGCGCAGGTGGACGCGCAACGCCACGTT
>CAZRPT010000200.1:0-5838 GCA_964601985.1 uncultured Verrucomicrobiota bacterium | reverse complement strand
CGCCAGCACCCTGGGGCGGATTTTCGGCCCCGTGTTCGCCACCGCCCTCTACGGCTGGGACCCGCGCGCCACCTACCTGGCCGCCGCCGCGCTGGCGTTCGTGGCCGCCGGCCTGGCCTGGGCCCGGCTGCCCCGGCGGCTCTAGTCAGCGGGCTGGAAGTCCGCGCCACCGGAACGCGCGCGCTTTTCCTCCGGATTTCGGGATTCGGGATTCCCGCGGGTCCTCGCTCCTTCGGCCCGCCGGATTTTTCCGGAAACCGTTCGTGACGCTATCGGGGCGGCGACCCCCGGGAGAGGGCCGCGCGATATTCCTGCTCGGCGCGCGGCAGCAGGGCCTTCAGCTCGGCGATTCGTTTCGAGTCAAGCGGGTGGGTGCGCAAAAACCACAATCCCCCGCCGCCGGCCTTGCGGTTGTAGGCGGCGAAGCGCTCCCAAAACTTGATCGCCTCCCGGGGATCATAGCCGGCCCGCGCCATGTAAAGCAGCCCGATGTAGTCGGCCTCGGACTCCTGGGTGCGACTGTGCGGCAGGCTGACCGCCAGTTGGGTGCCGATGCCGTAGGCGGTGGCCACGGCGGCCCGGGTCTTGGGATCGTCGCCGCCCAGATAGGCGTTGACGAACTGCCCGCCCGTTTGCAGCAGCAGCGCGTAACTGATGCGTTCCGCCCCGTGCCGGGCCACGGCATGGGCCACCTCGTGCCCGATGACGGTGGCCAGGCCGGCCTCGTTCCTGGTGATGGGCAGAATGCCGGTATAGACCCCCACCTTGCCGCCGGGCAGGCAGAAGGCGTTGGCCTCCTTGCTCTCGAACAGGACAAATTCCCACTGCGCGTTGGCCAGCGGCGCCACCTTCGCGATGCGCCGCCCCACGCGTTCGACCAGGGCCCGGGCGGCGGTGTTGGTGCTGAGGGGCAGCTCCTTTTTGAGCTTTTGGAATTCGCTCAATCCCAGCGCCACCTCCTCCTGCGGGCTCAACAAGATGAGCTGGTGGCGCCCGGTTTCCGGCGCCGTGGCGCACCCCGTCAACCACAATCCGCCGCTCAACGCCAGCGCCCCGCCCAGCACACGCAACGATCGGTTCATGCGCGGCAGAATACCCCAGCGGCGGAGGGAGGCAAGTTTGCGGGCTTGAGCCGATGCCCCGAGGGGGAACAGAATGCCGCGTCACCGCGGTGAATCATTTTCAACCCGGAAACCGGCATGTCATCATCCAAGCGTTTCGGCGGTTCGGCGGGGTTCTGGAGCGGCGGAGTGGCGTTCGGCCTGCTGCTGCTCTTCTTCCACCCCGATCCCGCGCACCCGGCGGTGGGCCGCATGGGCGCGGTGGCCGCGTTGATGGCGGTGTGGTGGATCACGGAGGCCATTCCGCTGGCCGCCACGGCGTTGCTCCCGTTCGTGCTGTTTCCCCTGCTGGGGGTGATGAGCAGCAAGACCACCGCGCCGCTCTACCTGAACTCGACCATCTTTCTGTTCCTGGGCGGATTCCTGATCGCCCTGGCCATGGAGCGCTGGGAACTGCATCGCCGGGTGGCGTTGCGGATCTTGCTCGCGTTCGGGCGGAGTCCCTCCCTGTTGGTGCTGGGATTCATGTGCGCCTGCGGATTCTTGTCGGCGGTCATCTCGAACACCGCCACCGCCGTGGCGATGCTGCCGGTGGGCATGGCGGTGCTGCGCGGCATCGAAGAACGCTGGGGCCGGGAACGCACCGCCACGCTGGGGGCCGCCCTCATGCTGGGCATCGCCTATTCCTGCTCCATCGGGGGGATGGCCACCCTCGTGGGCACCCCGCCCAATCTCGTATTCAAAACCATCTTCGAAGGCTCCTTTCCCGGGGCGCCCCCCATCAGCTTCGCCCAATGGAGCCTGGTGGGCGCGCCCCTGGCGGCCGTGATGCTGCTCGCGGCCTGGGGGCTGCTCACCCAGGTGCTCTACCGGCCCGATCCCGCGTTGCGCATTGACCGGGGGGCGTTGCGCGGGCAATACGCCGCCCTGGGCCCGATGAAACGCGAGGAGCAGGTCGTGGCGGGCGTCTTCCTGCTCACCGCCCTGCTGTGGATGTTTCGCGCGCCGCTTCGCCTGGGATCGGTGGTGATTCCCGGCTGGAACCAGTGGTTTCACCAGCCCCAGCTGATGGACGACGGCACGGTGGCGGTGGCGATGGCGCTGCTGCTGTTTTTGTGGCCGGCCCGCTCCCGCCCCGGCGAACGGCTCCTGGATCCGGCGGTCTTCGGGCGGGTGCCGTGGCACATCATTTTGCTCTTCGGGGGCGGATTCGCGCTGGCGGCGGGCTTCAAAACCAGCGGCCTTTCCCACTGGCTGGCCACCACCGTTTTTTCCGGCATGGGCGGGCTGCCGGCCGGAGTGGTGGTTGCCATCGTGTGCCTGACCATGACCAGCCTGACCGAGCTGACCTCCAACACCGCCAGCACGCAGATGGTGCTGCCCATTCTGGCGGCGGTGGCGGTGGCCCAAGCCGTGCATCCCCTGTTGTTGATGGTTCCCGCCACCCTCTCCGCCTCGATGGCGTTCATGATGCCGGTGGCCTCCCCGCCCAACGCCATCGTGTTCGGCAGCGGCTGGCTGACCATCAAACAGATGGCCCGGGCGGGCATTCTCCTCAAAGTGCTGGGATTGCTCCTCACCCTGGCCGCCATCCATCTGCTGGGGCTGAACGCCTTCGACCTGCACGGCACCGCCCTCCCTCCCTGGGCGAAATAGACGCGCCTCCTTCCCGGGCAGCGCGGCAGACTTTCCGCCGGCCAAGTGAGCGGGCAAAAGCGGCAACCGCGTGGATGGGGAAAGCCCGGCGGGCGGAAAACCCGCGCCAACCCGCCATTCTCACGGCATCAGGCTTGAGCGTCCTTGATTTTTTATAAACCCTTGAACATCAACAGGAACAAGGTTGACAAGAAACCGCCAGGCTTCCCCGGGGCGTATTCAGACGAGTTTCACATTTCAAAGGTCGTGCCACAAGCTGACGGGACGGCAACCGGGAGCGGATCGAGCAGGAACTGCGGTGTTTCCGGTCCGGCGTTTTTCGACGGGTTCTGAAACCGGAAGCACTGGAGGAAGCCGTCATGGCGTCCCTCAATCCGAAGCTGAAAGGCTGGTTTCACCTGCTTTCATCAGGCCCGTCGAAGCGAGCTTGAAGGAAGGAACGGGGTGGGCGCGGATGCGACGGCGCTCGATCCCGCGAAACGACATCAGGGCAAAGGCCGGAGCCGTGGTTTGGCCCGCGTGAAACGGACGAACCGCTACTTTGAGAATCTCGGGCCGCATAATCTGGCGCAAGCAGCGGCGAGTCTCCGGAAAGGAGCAACCTGCCGACCGGAGGACCGGAGGCGGAAAAACCGCACGTCCGATTCGAAGGGAGGGGCGGCGCAAGCCAATGCGCCGTTCCTCCCCCTGTCGGAGAATCGCTTCCGATCCCGTCACTTCGGCGACTACGGCGCGCTTCCTTTCGGGCTTTGGATTTTCTTTTTCCCCCGGTCCCCGGCCTTCGGCTTTTTCGCCTCGCGGGCGGGGGTGGAGCGGGCTTCGAGGAAGGCCTTCAGGTCGGCGGCCAGGCGGCGGCCGAAACCGGGCACGGCGGCCAGCTCTTCCACGCCGGCCCGGCGCAGCCGCTGAATTGAACCGAACTTCTTGAGCAGCGCCTTCTTGCGGGCCTCGCCAATGCCGGGAAACTCGTCCAGTACGCTCTCGGAAATCCGCCGCAGCCGGAGCTGGGCGTTGTAGGTGTTGGCGAAGCGGTGGGATTCGTCGCGCACCCGCTGCAACAGCTTCAACGCGCCGGTGTCGTGGCTCAGGCGCAACGGCTCGCGTTCGCCCGGCCGATAAATTTCCTCGAACTCCTTGGCCAGTCCGATGAGCGGAATGCGCTCCAGCCCCAGCCGTTTCAGCTCCGCCAGCGCGGCGTTCACCTGGCCGCGCCCGCCGTCAATCAGGATCAGGTCCGGCAGGCGGGCATTGGGACGCGCCACCCGCTCGGACGCTTTCACCGGCCCGCGCCGGGCGTCGGCGCCGACTTCGTCCACCAGCTTTTGCAGCTCCTGGGGCGAAGGCTCGCCGCCGTCGTCGCCCTGCCGTTGGGGACCGCCACCGCCCTGTTTCAGCTCGCGCAACAGCCGGGAATAGCGCCGGCGAATGGCCTCGGCCATGCAGGCGAAATCGTCCTGCGCGGTCACCCCCTTCATGCGGAAACGGCGGTAATTGGCGCGATCCGGCCGGCCCCGGCGGAAGCTGACCATCGAAGCGACCAGAAAGGTGCCGCTGATGTTCGAGATGTCGAACCCCTCGATCCGTTCCGGCGGCGCGGGCAGGCCGAGCAGTTCGGCCAGCTCCGCCAGGTCCTTCTCCGGGTCAATGGCCACCGGCAGTTTGTAGGGCACGCGGGGGAATTTTTCCGTGCGCTGGGTGGTGCGCCGCAGGTCCTGGAGCAGGTCGCGCAGTTGGGCGGCCTTCTCGAAATCGAGCGCGGCGGCGGCCTGGCGCATCTCGGCTTCGAGCTGGTCGGCCATTTCGGCGCACTGGCCGTCGAGGAAATCGCAGGCGGCGCGCACTTGCAGCAGATACTGCTCGCGGGTGACGTTGCCGATGCAGGGAGCGGTGCAGTTCTTGAGGTGGGCGTAGAGGCAGTGCTGGTAGTCCGCCGGGCCGGGCGTGAGCGGGCGGCAGCCCCGGAGGTTGAAGCGGCGGCGGACGAGGTCCAGCGTGCGCCGCAACGCGCCCGAGCTGGCGAAGGGCCCGAAATAGCGCGCCCCGGCGTCGTTGCGCAGCCGGGTCAACGTGAAACGCGGGATGGGGTCGTTCAGGTTGACCTTGAGCAGGAGGAAGCGTTTGTCGTCGCGGAAGCTGATGTTGTAGCGGGGCCGGAACTCCTTGATCAGCTTGCCCTCGAGCAGGACCGCCTCGGCGTCGCTGCGCACCACGTGAACGTCGAAATCGTGGATGGCCTCGATGAGGGCGTTGAGTTTCAGATCCCAGCCCTGGCGGCGCGAAGGGTGGAAATACTGGCTGACCCGCCGCCGCAGGTCGCGCGCCTTGCCGACATAGATCACCGTGCCGAAGCGGTCCTTCATGAGGTACACGCCCGGCTTGTGCGGCACGGCGCTCAACTTGCGTCGCGTTTGTTCGTTGGCCGGCATCGGTGGAGCGCGCCATCGCGCGCGCCCTCCAAAATGTCCCAAACCGCCCGCCAACGCCAGCGCGGCGTGAATCGCCTCCGAAGCCGCCCGCTGCCGGAGGCCATGCGAAGAAAATCCGAATCCCGAAATCCGAAATCGGAAACTTCCCCCGCGCCGGAGGCGCAACACCCGTCAGCCCCGGGCAACGCCTAAAGGAACGAAGCGCGCCCCTTGCAGGCCGGGCCCCCCGGCCCGGCGTTTTCCGCCCGGCCCTGAAGGGGCGGAATCGGCGCGGCCGCGGAAATCGGTCGCGGGGGACCGAGGGGCGGGGGCGCCCCCCGGCGCACGCGAGGCGCGTGCGCTACCGACGCGCGCGCTTTCTTTCGGAATTCGGATTTCGGGATTCGGATTTCCTTCGCCCCCTCGGCCCTCGCTCCCTCGGATTTCGGCGTTTGCTCCGCTTTCAGGAGGGCCGGGGAGGCGTGTCGGCTTCCGCGTTCCGAGGAGGCTCGCCTTTTGGGCGATGTTGGCCCAGCATCTGCTGCTTTCGCGCCGGCGGAGCCTCGGCGGGCGGATGACCGCCGGGCTCCCGGACGGGATGATTGCACATGACCATTGTAACCCATCGCATGTTGAGGGCGGCCCTCGCGGTCGGATTGGCCGGAGCCGTGACCGCGTCGGAGCTGTTCGATGAAAACGCCGAATGGCGCTATTTC
>CAZRPT010000199.1:0-31095 GCA_964601985.1 uncultured Verrucomicrobiota bacterium | reverse complement strand
TTTCTGGTTCGCGCCATGACGAACGAGCGGCTCTGGGAACGGCTCATGGCGGGCGGTTGAGAACGACATCGAGGCGGCCCCGCCCTCCCAAAAGCGGAAACACAGCAACCTTCCCGGCTCCCCGCGGAAGCCCGGGAAAGGCAGGTGGTTTTTCCGTATTCCGGGATTCGGTTTTCCCCGCTCGGGGACCGGCACAAAAGGGGCACGATCTCCCCGGCTTTTCCGCCCGCCGGCACTTGCCGCTTGTCACTTCGGGAGGGGGCTTGGACAATCAGCGTCCTTTGCGGTTTCAGAAGGTCAGTCTCGTCGGGGTCGGTCTGCTGGGCGGTTCGCTCGGCCGGGCGTTGCGCGTCCGGAAGCTGGCGGACCACGTGGCGGGCTGGGTGCGCCGCGAGGCCAGCGTGACGGAATCGGTCGCCCGCGGCGCGGTGGACAGCGCCACCCGTGATCCCGCCGCGGCGGTGCGCGACGCGGACCTGGTGGTGCTCTGCACGCCCATCGGCCAAATGCGGGCGCTGACGGAACGCTTCCTGCCGTTCCTGAGCCCGGGCGCGCTGGTGACGGACGTGGGCAGCGCCAAGGCGGCCCTCGTGGCGGAGCTGGAGGCGCCGGTCGCCGCGGCGGGCGGGGTGTTCGTCGGCAGCCATCCCATGGCCGGCTCGGAGCAAACCGGCGTGGCGCACGCGGACCCGGCGTTGTTCGAAGGCGCGGTGTGCGTGGTGACCCCCACGGAACGCGTCCCGGAAACGGCGGTCCGGCGGGTGGAGGATTTGTGGCGGGCGGTGGGCGCCCGCCCGGTGCGGCTTTCGCCGGCGCAACACGACGAGCTGGTCAGCCGCTCCAGCCACCTGCCGCACCTGCTGGCGGCGGCGCTGGTGCGGACGGTGTTGCGGGAGGAGCTGCCTCCCGAGCAGGGCCGGCTGTGCGCCACCGGGTTTCGGGACACCACGCGGGTGGCCTCGGGCTCGGTCGCCATGTGGCGGGACATCGTGCAGCAAAACCGCGCCTGCCTGGAGCGGGTGCTGGCGGAGTTCGCCGATGGCCTGGAGGAACTGCGGGCGGCGGTGCGGGCGGACGACCCGGCGGCCATCGAGCGGTTTCTGGCCGACGCGAAAACCCGACGGGACCGCTGGCTGGCCGAACATCCCTCCCCCCCCGCGTCCGGCGGCGAACCGAACGCCCCGAGTTCTTAATCCCGCCGATGCCGCTGCCGGAGGTCATCCAAATCGAGCCCCTGCCCGCGCCCGTGCGGGCGGTGGTCGAGGTGCCCGGCTCGAAAAGCCTCACCAACCGGGCGTTGATCCTGGCGGCGCTGGCGCGCGGGGAAACCCGCCTGCGCGGAGCGTTGGGGAGCGAGGACACGCAGGTGATGGTCGAATGCCTGAACCGGTTGGGCGCGTCGGTGGAGGTGCGCCCGGAGCCGGGCGAGCCGGCCAACCGCGAGATGCGGGTGCGGGGCCTGGGCGGACGCCGGCCGCGCGGCGGCCCGCCGGAAGCGCCGTTGGAGTTGTTCGTGGGCAACGCCGGCACGGCGGCCCGTTTTCTGGCGGCGCTGGTGACCCTGGGCGAGGGCTGTTTCCGGCTGCGCGGCGTGCCCCGCATGCACGAACGTCCGCAGGCGGAATTGTTCGCGGCGCTGCGGGAGCTGGGCTACCGGGTGGACGCGCCGAACGACCGGCTGCCGGCGGTGATTCACGGCGGCGGTCCGCGGGCCGCCGCCTGCCGGGTGAGCGCCGCCGCCAGCTCGCAATTCGCCTCGGCCCTGTTGCTGGCCGCCCGCGCGGGCGGCTGGCGGGTGGAGGTGACCGGCACGTGCGAGGCGCAACTGCCCTACGTCACGATGACGCGCCGGTTGATCGAGGCCTTTCCGCCGGAAGGCGGCGAGTTTCAGATCGAGCCGGACGCTTCGAGCGGGAGTTATTTCTGGGCGCTGAACGCGCCGGGAATGGAAGCGCCCGGGGGACCGCACGAGGTGCGGGTGGCGCATTGGCCGGATTCCGGCTGGCAACCGGACGCCGCCTTCCCGCGCTTCCTGCCGTTGCCGGCGGAGCTTTCGCGGCAGCGGGATCTGGCGGACAGCATCATGACGGCCATCGTGCTGGCTCCGCTGGCGGGCCATCCGGTGCGGTTCACGGATTTGGGCCGGCTGCGGGTGCAGGAATGCGAGCGGGTGGCGGCGTTGCGGACGGAGCTGACGAAGTGCGGCGCGCGGGTGACCGAGCGGGGCGACACGCTGGAAATCCAGCCCTCGCCGCTGCACGGGGCGGACATCGCCACCTACGACGATCACCGGATGGCGATGTGCTTCGCCATTCTGGGATTGAAAGTGCCGGGCCTCCGTCTCCACAATCCCGCCTGCGTGAAGAAGACGTTCCCGAACTTTTTCGCGAAACTGGCCGCCCTGCATCCGACGGGCGGCGGGGTTCGGGAGGCGGCCACCGGGACGCCGTTGACGGGGGAGGATTTGTTGGCGGAGTGAAGTGGAACTTTCCCGGCACGCGCCGGAACACGGTTGATTGATGACGAGCAAAACCCAGGCAGAAGAAGCGGCGACCCGTCCGGTGGTGATCGCCATTGACGGCACCAGCGCCAGCGGCAAGAGCACCAACGCGCGGTTGGTGGCCAAGGCGCTGGGCTACACCTACGTGGACACCGGGGCGATGTACCGCACGCTGGCGTGGTACTGCCTGAAGACCGGCGTGGACGTCCACGATCCCCGGGCCGTCGCGGCCACCTGCCGCAAATGGAAAACCCGCCTGGTCAACAGCGACGGCAGCGTGCGCCTGCTGGTGGACGGCTACTACCCCGAAAAGGAAATCCGCACCGAGGAAACCAGCAAGGCGGTGCCCCACGTGGCCGCCGTGCCGAAGGTGCGCGACTGGATGAAGGCCCGGCAGCGGGAGTGCGTGAAGTTCGGCAATCTCGTCATGGAAGGCCGCGACATCGGCACCAACGTCTTTCCGGAAACCAACTTCAAGTTCTACCTCGACGCCTCGCTGGCGGAACGCACCCGGCGCCGGGTGGCGGACGGCATCGAGGAAGACCTCGCCCAGCGCGACAAACGGGACAGCGAACGGGCCTCCGCGCCGTTGATGGTGCCGCTGGGCGCGATGGTGGTGGACACCTCCGGCTACACCCCCGAGGAATCCAGCCGCCTCATCACCGACACGATTCGGAAACGGCTGGCGGAAACATCGGCCGCGCCTTCCGGGCAATGAACCTTTCCTACCTCATCTCCTGGTATTTGTTCCGGGCGCTGTACGCCACGATGTTCCGCTGGCGGGTGGTGCATCCCGAATACGTGCCCGAGACCGGTCCGGTGATTCTGGCGTCGAACCACGCCAGCTACCTCGACCCGCCGCTGGTTTGCGCCGGCATCCGCCGCCCCGTCTGCACCCTGGCCCGCGAAAGCCTGTTTCGAAACCCGATCGGCGGCGCGATCCTGCGCAGTTGGAGCGTGCTGCCGGTGGACCGGGACGGCGGCAGCGCGAAGGGGTTGCGGGTCATCATGGACCGGCTCCGACGGGGCAGCGCCATCCTGCTCTTTCCCGAAGGCACCCGCACCCACGACGGAAACCTGCAACCCGCCCGCGCGGGCTTGGGGCTGATCATCATCAAATCCGACGCCCCGGTGGTCCCGGTGCGGCTGGTCGGCACCTACGAAGCCTTCGGCCGGCACCGGCGTTTTCCCCGCCCGCACCGGATCGCGCTGATTTACGGCCCGCCCATTGACTTCGACGCCCTCCGTGCCGAGGCCAGGACCGCCCCCAAACCGCGCCTGAAGGAAATCTACCAGGAAGCCTCCGACCGCGTGATGGCCGCCATCGCCGCGTTGGAACCGCCCCGGAACTAGCCCGGGGCATCCCGCCTCCCGATCGGGGAGAACGGCCGCCAGCGGGACTTCCGCTTCTGACGGCGGCGTCCCGGGAGGGAGGGGAAATCAGGGCGTTGGCGACGGCGCGGCGCGACCGGGCAGGCAGCAAAGACGGGTGAGGGTGCGGAAATAGATCGCGCCCCGGGCAATGGCGGGCGTGGCGTGGCATTGCTCGCCCAGTTCCGTCCGTCCCAGCAAGGTGAAGTGGTCGGTTGCGGCCAGGACCACGACTTCTCCGGTGGTGGAGACGCCGAACAGTTTGCCGTCCGTGTACACCGGCGAGCTGAAGAAATTGCCGCCCACCCGCTTTCGCCACAAAGTTTTTCCGGTGGCGGCCTCCACGCAGGACACGATTCCGCCGTCGCTCCAGAGGAACAGGAGCCGTCCCACGGCAAGCGGGGTGGGCACGTAGGGGGCGCTGCGCCGGAGGGTCCACGCCACCTCGGGCGCGGCACCGGGCTGGTCGGGAGGACGCAGGGCAACGACGTAGTTGCCGCCGCCGCCGCTGCCGCAGGTGCTGATCAACAGTCCGTCGGCCACCACCGCCGAGCTGACGCACCGTTTGTCCAATACCCGTTTGGATTGCCAGAGGAGCCGGCCGCTGCCGGGGTCGAAGGCCGTGATGCCGTTTTCCTGACTGTTGAAGACGAGCGCCGCCGGGCCGTCGGGGGGTTGATGGCGGCAGGGGGTGGAGTAGTCCGCGCGCCCCGCGCGGCGCGGCGCCTCCCACCGCAACTTGCCGGTGGCGGCCTCCAGGGCCACGATCCGGCCGGGCAGGATTTGATCGTCGCTGAAAATCACCAGGTCGCCGTCCACGATGGGCGAATGCCCCAACCCGTGTTGGAATTTCACCGTCCGCAGGGGAAATTCCCATGCCGGCTCGCCCGCGTGGTCCAGGGCGGCCAGGGCGGCTTGATCGCCGTTTTCGTAGGCCACGTACACGCGCTCCGCGTCGGCGGCCGGAGTGGAGGTGGCGAACGTGTTGTTGCGATGCAGCCGGTAACCGCCGCCGGGAAAAGTGTGTCTCCAAAGCAGTCGTCCGGTGTCGGCATCCAGGGCCACGGTCAGGGTGCTTTTGCCGTCGGGAGCGGCGCAATTCACGAAAAGGCGTCGTCCCCACAAAACCGGCGAGGAATGCCCGGGACCGGGCAGTTTGACCGTCCAGCGATAGTCGTTCGTCCCCCACCGGACGGGCAGCCCCGGCGCGATCCCCCGGCCCGTCCCATTGGGACCGCGAAACCGGGGCCATTCCCGCGCGCCCGCCGTTCCGAGCAGTCCGAGCGCGAGCAACCCGCCCATCCACCATCCACGCATGTGCTTCATCGGGGCATGATTTCGTCCGCGCGCTCCGTTGACGAGCAAATCCGCTTTGCGACGCACCTTGTCCGGGCCGGCCGCCGTTCAGCTCAGATTCACCGGGTCCACGTCAATGGTGAGGCTGACGTGGTCCGGCAGGGGGAAGGCGTCGCCCACGCGGGTCAGCACGCGGCTCAACCGGCTCATGTGCCGGGTGCGCAGCATGATCTGGTAGCGGTAATAGGTCTCGGCCCGGAGCAGCGGCGCGGGGGCGGGGCCCGCCAGCACCAGGTGCGGCCAGTCTTCCACCGCCTTCGCCAGCTCGCGTTTGAGGTGTTCGGCCGTGAATTTGACCTTTTCCTCGTTGCGCCCCTTGAGGGTCAACAACGCCACCCGGCTCAATGGCGGGTAGTTCAGTTGCTCGCGAAACTCGATTTCCTGCTCGTAGAAGCTCACGAAATCGTGCCGGCGGGCGTATTGGATGGCCGGGTGAAACGGGGTGAAAGCCTGCACGATCACCTCCCCTTCCACGTCGCCCCGCCCGGCCCGACCGGACACCTGGGCCAGGAGTTGGAAGGTGCGTTCCGCCGCGCGGAAATCGGTCTGGTGCAGGCTCAGGTCGGCGTAGATGACGCCCACGAGGGTCACGTTGGGAAAGTGCAGGCCCTTGGCGATCATTTGCGTGCCCAGGAGGATGTCGATCCGGCCCGTCCGGAAATCCCCCAGGATGCGCCGGTAATCCTCCTTGCGCTGGAGCACGTCGGAATCCATCCGCTGCACCCGGGCGTGCGGGAAGAGACGGTTCAACGCCTCCTCGACCCGTTGCGTGCCGAGGCCGAAATAGCGGATGGCCGGGTTGCGGCAATCGGACCGGGGACACACCGTCGGCGCGGGCGCCTGATGACCGCAGATGTGGCAGCAAAGGCGCTGGTCCCGGCGGTGATAGGTCAACGCCACGCTGCAATTCGGACACCCCGCCACGTAGCCGCATTTGGGGCATTGCAGGGCGGTCGAGTAACCGCGGCGGTTGAGGAAGAGGATCGTCTGCTCGTGCGCTTCCAGCCGGCGCAGGATGGCCTCGCGCAGCATCCGGGAAAAGATGGGCGGCCCCTGCTCGCGCCGTTCGTGGCGCATGTCCACCACCCGCACCACCGGCAGGTGGCGGTCGTCCGCCCGCTGGCGCAGTTCCAGCAGGGTGTATTTGCCGCGTTGGGCGTTGTAGTAGCTTTCGAGCGATGGAGTGGCGGAGCCCAGAATCACCACCGCGCCCTCCCGTTGACCGCGCACCACCGCCACGTCGCGGGCGTGGTAGCGGGGCGCTTCCTCCTGCTTGTAGGAGTATTCGTGCTCCTCATCCACCACGATCAACCCCAGCGGCTCAACCGGCGCGAAGATGGCCGAGCGCGCCCCGATGACGATCCGCGCGCGGCCCTGGCGGATTTTGTGCCACTCGTCGTGCCGTTCGCCGGTGGATAAATGGCTGTGCAGCACGGCAACCAGCGTCCGCAACGGCCCGGAGCAAAAACGCGCCTTGAAACGCTCGATGGTCTGGGGCGTGAGGGAAATCTCCGGCACCAGCACGATGGCCCCCTTGCCCTGCGCCAGCGCGTGGGCGATGGCCTGCAAATACACCTCCGTCTTCCCGCTGCCCGTCACCCCGTGCAGCAAAAACACCCGCGACGTTTTCCGATCCGGGAGAGCGGGCGTCTCGCCCGCTTTATTTTGCGGGACAAGCGTGTCTTTGGCAGAGGACGTGGTGTCGTGGGGAGTTTTCGGCTCTGGGGAATCCGCCACAACCGCCTGGGGTTCGGGCGGGCGGGGACGCCCGCCCTCCTGTTTGGAGCGGGCACTGTCCGTCGTTTGGGCTTCATCAAAGGCGGCGATGATGGCGGCCAGCGCGGCGGCCTGTTCCTCGTTCAGCTTCAGCGGCTGGCTGGGGAGGATGTGGTCCCGTCCGTAGGGATCGCGTTCCGCGACGCGCGGGGCGATCTTCACCAACCCCTTGTCCTCGATGCGCCGGACGGTTTCCGCCGTGCACCCGGTCAGCCGGAGCAGCTCCTGCAGGGGAACTTCGCGCAGCTCCTCGATGACGTTCCACACCTCCTGCTGACGCCGGGTCAGCTTGGGCAGATCGCCCACCGGCGGGATGACGGTCACGTACAGCCGCTCGCGCCAACCGGCCTTTTCCCGGCGGACCGCCTCGGGCAGCACGCTTTTCAGGGCCAGCTCGACCGGGCAGCAGTAGTAGTCCGCGATCCAGCGGGCCAGCTCGAGCACGCGCGGCGTGACGAGGCTCTGCGCACCGATGACCTTCTGGATGGGGCGAAGGTTGGTGTGCGGCGATTCCTCGACCAGCGCCGTGACCACCCCCAGCACGAAACGCCGGCCAAAGGGCACCTTCACCCGGCTGCCCACCTCAACCTCGCCGGCGAACTCCTCGGGGATGAGGTAGTCGAACTCCTTCCGGAGGGCGATTTCCAAGGTGACGCGGGCAATCATCGGCAACGCCAGCGTCGGCGCTCCGGCGCGTCCGGGTCAAGTTTCCTTCCCCGGGAAGTCGGGGAACGGAGAGCGTTCAGGCCAATTCCCAGCCCGGACGGTATTCTTCCTTCAAAAAGCGGCCGGCTTCGGGGGCGTTGGCGGCCTTCATCGCGGAAGAATCCCACTGCAATTTCTTGCCCGTGCGCAGGGCCACCGGCCCCAGCAGGACCAGCTCGGTGATTGCGGCGCCGTATTCGAAGTTCGCGCTGGCGGGCAGGCCGCCCTTGCAGGCGTCCAACCAGTCGCGGTGATGCCCCTTCACGCGGCGCAGGGTCTTGGGCGGACGCCGGTAACTGTCCATCCGCTCCAGCGGCAGCAGGGTCGGTTCGCCCGCCCAGCCGGGGCACATGATCTTGCCCTTGTCGCCGATGAACAGGATGCCGTTGCCGCCGCCGCCCAGCAGCATGTCGTCCGGCAGCTCATCGGGCCGGGGCGGGCGCAGGCCGCCGTCGTACCACTTGAGGGTGAGCGGCGGGTGATTGCCCCGGGCCGGAAACTGGTAGGTGTAAAGCGCGCCCACGGGGACGAGGTAATCGTCCACCCCGCCCGCCGCCGAGGCCTCGATGGTGCGGGGCGCGCGCAAGTCGAGCGCGAGGAAGGCGGGATCAATGTTGTGGCAGGCCATGTCGCCAATGGGCGCGGTGCCGAAGTCCCAGAAATCGCGCCACGTCACCGGCGTGTAGGCGGAGCTGTAGGGGCGCATTTCCCGGGGGCCGATCCAGAGGTCCCACTGGACGCCCTTCGGCGTGGGTTCAGAAGGCGGACGTCCGCCGGCGAGCTGTTTGCTCCAGCGACCGGCATGGGTCCAGGCGTGCACCTCGCGCACCGGCCCGATGGCGCCGTCCCAGATCCACTCGCAGGTGGCGCGCAAACCCTCGCCCGAATGGCCGAAATTGCCCATCTGCGTGGCCACGCCGGTCTCTTTCGCCACCCGCGCCATGAGCCGGGCTTCCCAGACGTTGTGGGCCAGCGGCTTTTCGCAATAAACGTGCTTGCCCAGTCGCATGGCCGGCAGCACCACGGGCGCGTGGTTGTGATCCGGGGTGGCGCAGAGGATGGCGTCGAAATCGTCCGCCTTTTCGTAGAGTTTTCGGAAATCCACGTATTCGGCGCAGCGATAACGGGAGTTTTCCCGGCCGTAGTGTTTTTCGATCTCCCGCTTCACCGGCTTCCGCCCGGCCACGCCGCGATAATAGAAGCGGCCGAGGTCGTGAAACTCGATGGGATCGCACACGGCGACGACGAGGGCATCCGGTTCGCGAAACAGGGCGCGCACGTTGGTGCGTCCCTGCCCGCCCGCGCCGATCAGCGCGATGCGGACCTTTTCGCTGGGCGGGACAAAGCGCGCTCCGCCCAGCACGTGCCGCGGCACGAGGGTGCAGGCGGCGGTCGCGGTGGTGGCGGTGACCAGGAACTGGCGGCGATTCAAACGACGTTGGCTGGCGTGTTTCATGGCATGATTTTCATTCGCAGCCCCGGAGGACGCGCCGGGAGGCATTCGTTGACGCGGGTCATTCTTGGTTGCGCCCTCCCCGCCGGCAAGGGTGTTTTCCCTCCGGCGATCCCGCGAAAAAAGGGAAAAATCCGAATCCTGAAATCCCGAAATCCGAAAAAACACGCCCCCGCACCCGTCAACGTGAGGAGGTGGTTGGGCTTCTCCGCCGGCTGAGGCCAGCCGTCCGGCAGGGGGGTGGCGCGGGCGGGATCAGGGGTGGCCCACTTCGAGCCAGACCCGGCCGATGGCGGGTTCGCCCCGGTCGTTGACGCGCCGGACGGTGACCACGTAAAAGCCCGGCTTTTCGTATCGGTGGGTGATGACGGCGTATCCGTCGGGGGCGTGCATCACGGTGTTGCCGTCCGACCGGGTGCGGGCCGGGGGGCTGCCGTCGCCGAAGTCCCACGCTTCCTCGCCTTCGTCCGGCCGCACGCCAAAGGTGCGGGCCTTGAAGGTGATGAGCTGGCCGGGCCGGAGGTCGAGGGTGGGCCAGAAGGCCACGTGAATGGCGGGGGGCGGCGGCAGCGGGTGGTCGGGATCGAACACCTGCACCACGGCCACGTCGTAACTCACGTGCCCCGCGTCGTCGGTGACTTTGACCACTTCGCTGTAATGCCCGGGCGTGGCGTAACGCCGCGTTGGTTCCGGTCCGCGGGCCGTGCCGCCGTCACAGAACAGCCAGGTGAAATCCCGGAGATGTTCGGGACCGTTGATTTGCCAGGAACGGCGGGCGTCCAGGCGCACCGGCTGGTTGACCCACGCCACGTGGTGCGGGCGGGCCACGGCGAGGAGGGCCGGGTGATATTGTTCGAGGCAGGCCTGAAACACGAAGGCGTAGCCGTCGGTGATGCCGTAACGTCCGGAGGGCTGCGGCATGGTGACGTCGAAATGCAGATGGGACCATCCGCCGCTGCCGCCCTCCTTGCCCAGGACGCCGAGGCGCGCGCCCCGTTGGACGCGGTCGCCCAAGCGGAGCCCCGGCACGATGCGTTGCAGGTGGCTGTAGCGGTAATACCAGCCGCGGGCGTCGCGGAGGTAAACCACGTCGCCCCGGGGCTGGACCTGCGGCGGGTATTTTTCGCCCGGCAGCAATTTGCCCGCCCGCGAAACCACGACGCCGTCCGTGGCGGCCAGCACGCTGACCAATCCCTCCGCGCCGCCGAAATCCAGGCCGTAGTGGTAGTACACGTTTGTCTCGCCCGGCAGGTCGCAGGCGTTTACGTAGCAGGGGTCGTTGGCCATCTGCGTGTCCGAGGCAAACCAGCGCTGGTTCACCGGGCAGATCCACGTGCCGGGACGAACCCACGGCGAACCGGCGGGCCAGAGGCGCAGGCGCACGTCCTTCTCCAGCGCCCAGACGTTTTGCTTGCTCGAACGGGTGGTATAGCCCCGGGTGACGGGACAATCCACCTGAACGCGCCCCACGGTTTGGGGCAGGCGGTAGGTGGCGCAAACCAGCCGGGTTTGCCGCCCGTCCACCGTGAGCGTCACCTCCGCCCGGCGCACGGCCTCACGCAGCGGGTCGCGGTGTTCGTGGAGGGCCAGGATTCGCAGCGCGACTTTTTGGCCGTTGGGCAACGCAACCTCGCGGGCCTCGCCCACATCGAGGTCCACCACGCGAAACAGCGGTTCCCGCGGGGGCGCCGCCGCGAAACCGGAAACAAGCGGGAGGCACAGTAAAACCGCCCACGTCGGAAGCATGAATTTCATGACCGCACGGTGGGCCGGAGCCCCGACAGCGTCAAGCCGTGACCGCCCGCAGAACCACGCCACGGAGCGGGCCGGGTGAGCCGGGGGCAAGGATGAGCCTCATGCCGAGGAGGACGATGAATCGTCGCGGTTCAATCGAGGTAGGGAATCGTCAGCGGTCCCTGCGGCAGCACGGCCACCCGCGCTTCCGGGCCGCGCCGGACCAGCTCGTCGTTCACCGCCGCCGCGATGTCGGGGCAGGGTTCGAGGAAACAGGCCCGCACGGTGGCGTCGTCCAGCGTGCTGTGCAGCAGCACCCGCGCCCGTTGCTGGATCAGGGCCTGGATGTGGGCCTGCCATTGTTCCGGGCGCACGAAGCCCGGCCGGGCCAGCAGTTTCAGGATGTGCTCGGGCGACTCGGCTTCGTGGTAAAACCGGTCCAAGGGGCTGTCCGCCGGGACTCCTTCGCGGCATTCGCAGGCCAGGATCAGCAGGCCGCCTTCCTTGAGGATGCGCGCCCCGGCGCTCATGCCCTTGACCCCCTGGTAGAGGTTGAGGTCCAGCGGATAACCGCTGTTGGTGGTGACCACCACGTCGAACGGGGCGTCCACCCGCTGCATGGCCACCTGCCGCTCGAACTCGATGCCCACCTTGTGCGCCGCGATCAAATCGCCGGCAAACACCCCGGTGATTTCGCGTTCCTCGTTCAGCGTGACGTTCAGCAGGAAGCTCGGGCCCGCGCGCAGGGCGATGTCGCGCAACTCCTCCCAGAGCGGGTTGCCCTCGGTGACGCCGAAGGTGGCGCGCGGATCGCCGATGTTGGCCGCGCCGTGGTTGCTCATCACCGTCTCCAACCCGGCGCAGCCCGGCATGATGCCCTTGGGGCCGCCGCTGAACCCGGCGAAGAAGTGCGGCTCGATGAAGCCGGTGATGATCCGCGCGTCCGCCTCGACCACGTGCCGGTTGAGCAACGCCGGCGCGCCGTCCCGGGTGACGCCCACCTGCACCAGCGAATCGGTGTCGCGGCAGTCGTGGTTGAGCACCCGGTATCGGGCCACCACCTCCGGCGTCAGCAGCTTTTCCAGCTCCTCCCGCGGACTGGGCCGGTGGGTGCCGGTCGAGTTGAGCAGGGTGATCTGTTCCGCCGGCACGTGCGCCAGCTCCTCCAGCAGCCAGGGGATGATCCGCTCGTTCGGGGTGGCGCGGGTCAGGTCGGTGAAGACGATGCACACCCGCTGGTCGGCGCTGATGCTCTCCCGGAGGGGCGGCGCGCCCACCGGCTCCCGCAGGGCGGCCAGCACGGCGGCCTTTTCGTCCGGCACCCCGTCCGTGTGGCCGGGTTGAATGACGGTCGTCCGGTCGTCGGGCAGCTCGACCGGCAACCCGGTTTCCCCGTAGGCAAGATTCACTTTCAT
This sequence comes from uncultured Verrucomicrobiota bacterium, assembly GCA_964601985.1. Taxonomy (GTDB): domain Bacteria; phylum Verrucomicrobiota; class Verrucomicrobiia; order Limisphaerales; family J093; genus J093. Next base: position 18,785 of record CAZRPT010000199.1, on the reverse strand, counting down.
GGCGGCAAATGCGGCCTCGATTATGCGCCGCTCCGTCCCGGCGTCCAAGCGAAAGCCGGCCCGATTTCCCCCGTCCCGCGCGGAGGAATTTTCGCGGAAAAAGCAAAAAATGCCGGCTTGATCCGGGGCGGGGAATGGACCATGCTGAAGGGTGTTGACGTTCTCCGTCCACCCGGGCAAGCCGGCGATCGGCGGAACAGAGGCAGGACGAAGAGGATTTCGTAAAGCGTGGGAAAAGAAGAAGCGATTGAACTGGTTGGGACCGTGACCCAGGTGCTCCCCGGAACGATGTTCCGGGTGGCGCTGCCAAACAAACATGAAGTGCTGGCGCACATCTCCGGCAAGATGCGCAAGCACTTCATCCGGATCAGCGTGGGGGATCGCGTAAGCTTGGAGATGTCCCCCTACGACCTCAACAAGGCCCGCATCACCTACCGCCACCGGCGCTGATCCCGCGCGCGAGGACGCGCCGGTTTCCTTCATCCCCGCGGAGGCGGGGCTCCCTTTTCGTCCCGGCGGCCTCCGGGCGCGGCGTTTTTCCGCCGCCGCCCCTCCGAGAAAGGGAGAAAACCCCCGGGAAAAGTCCCACGAACACGCGCTCTCACGACAAGCACGAAGCGCGAAAAGGGAATTTTTCCCTTGCCATTCCAAAGCATTTTTTGAGGCTGGGGTTGAAGCGGAAAGGCGGCTTCGCGCGGCCTTCCGCGGGCATTACCATGAAATCTGCTTTGCTTCTATTCGTTCTGGGCGCGGTTACGGCGGGAGCCGCCGAGCGGCCCAACATTCTCTGGATCACCAGCGAGGACAACAGCGCCTGGTTCTCCGGTTGTTACGGCAACCCCCAGGCGCACACGCCCCACATGGACCGGCTGGCCCGCGAGGGCATCCGGTACACCCACGCCTACGCCAACGCGCCGGTCTGCGCGGCGGCCCGCACCACGTGGATCACCGGCGTCTGCGCGGTGTCCCTGGGCACCCAGAACATGCGCAGCCGCTACGCCATCCCGCCTTCGATCCGTTTCTATCCCGAGCTGCTGCGCGAGGCGGGCTACTTCTGCTCGAACAACAGCAAGACCGACTACAACATCGCCGGCAACGACAAGCGCGTGTGGGACGAATGTTCGCGCCAGGCCCACTACCGTCATCGCAAACCGGGCCAGCCGTTCTTCGCCATCTTCAATCTCGGAACCAGTCACGAGAGCAAGATTTTCCACGACCCGAAACCCGGCGATCCCGGCGAGGGGCCGACTCCGGACGAGGTGTTCATCCCGCCCTACCACCCCGACCTGCCGGGTGTCCGCAAGGACTGGGCCACCTATCACCAACGGGTTTCAGCCATGGACCTCCAGGTCGGAAAGTTGCTCGATGAATTGGAACGCGAGGGCCTGGCCGACGACACCATCGTGGCCTATTGCGGCGACCACGGCGGCGTGCTGCCGCGCTCGAAACGCTTTCTCTACGAAACCGGCACCCAGGTGCCGTTCATCGTGCGCATTCCGAAGAAGTGGCGGAAGTGGGCCCCGTCCGGCCCCGGGACCACCTGCGACCGCATGGTCGGCTTCATTGACATGCCGCCCACCTGGCTCGCCCTGTGCGGCGTGAAGAAGCCGGCCTGGATGCAGGGCAGCGTCTTCCTCGGCCCGCACCCCGATCCCGCGCCGGATTACCAGTTCCTTTTTCGCAACCGGATGGACGAGCGCGACGACTTCGTCCGCGCCATCCGCGATCAGCGGTATCGCTACATGCGCATTTTCCTGCCGCACCGGCCCGACGGCCAGACGCTCTGGTATCCCTTCCAGTCCAAATCGTGGCGGCAATGGTACGCGGCGTGGCGCGCCGGAAAATGCAACGCCGTCCAAAGCGCCTTCTGGGAACCCCGCCCCACGGAGATGCTCTTCGACGTCGAAGCCGATCCGTGGGAGATCCACAACCTGGCCGACGACCCCGCCTACGCCGATCGCCTCGCCCGCATGCGCGCCCTTTGCCTCAAGGAAATGCGCGCCAAGCGGGACACCGGCTGCATCCCCGAGGCGATGTATCCCGAATTGCGCGGCCACCGCACGCTCATGGAGTACGTCCGTTCGGACGCCTATCCCTTCGAGCGGGTGCTGAACCTCGCGCTGCTGGCCAGCGATCAGAAACCGGAAAACCTCCCGGCCCTGCGCAAGGCGCTGACCGATTCCCACCCGGTCATCCGCTACTGGGGCGCGGTGGGCTGCTCGATTCTCGGCCCCCGGGCCGCGCCCGCCCTCGCGGACCTGCGGCGTTGCCTGGCGAACGACGCCTCGCCGGTGAACCGCATCACCGCCGCCGAGGCCGTGGGCCGCGCCGGCCACCGCGCCGAAGCCATCGCCGCCATCAAAAAGGAGCTGGCCGCCGCGCAAACGGACATGCTCGCCCTGCACGCCTTGGAAGCGCTCGACCAGCTCGGCCCCGGGGCCCGACTGACCAAGGACGAACTGGCCGCCGTGCTGGCCAAGCCGAACATGAGCTACTCCAAGCGCCTCGCTCCGCGCGTGGGCATCCGCGAAATGCCCGTGCCGGCGGACGTGCGGCGCTGACCGGCGGCTCCCCGAACCGGCCCCCTCGCGAAGACCCCGCGGGGGGGCTTGTGCCTCAGGCGCGATGAAAAAGACATTGCGAGGCATGGCGGCGCTGCTGCTGACGGTGACCGCCGGTTGGTGGGCGGCGACCGGTTTGAATCCCGGCTTCACCGAGACCAGCCGACCGGTCGAGATCGTGGACCCGGCCACCGGCCTGACGACGGTGGACTACCGGGCGACCTTCGTGCCGGGCGTGGATTTCCTGGGCGTGTCCGCCGCCGCCGCCGCCCTCCTGACCGGCGCCTCCTTCCTGTTCCGCAATCCCCCACCCCCGCCGCCGCCGAGGTAAAGAGGCGGCGAAGGGGAGCGCGCGCGCCTCGCGTGCCCCGGAGGGCGCCGCCGCCCCTCGTCCCCCCGTGGCCGGTTTCCGCGGCTTCTCGGGTGGCGCCCGCTTCTGGCGGGTCGGCTTCAGCGTCCCGCCGAAGCCTTTCCCGCGACCTTTGCTCACAACCGCTTCAACGACCTCACACGGGTTGGAACGCTCAGGGCCACGAAGCACGCGCGGTCGGAGCAAAGAACCCTTTTCCCGCGCGTCGAGGAGCCGGGCGGGACGCCCGGCTCGACCCGCCGGAGGCGGGTGCCACCACGACGGGGGGCTGTCCTTCGTACCCTTCATGGTGAAAATCCCGCGCGGGAAGGAGAAATCGGACGCCGCGCAGCGTGCCACGCCGCGATACGGCAGGCTGCCAGCCTGCGCTACAGGGGGACGGAAGGGGAGCGCGCGCGCCTCGCGTGCCCCGGGGGGCGCCGCCGCCCCTCGGTTTCCCCGCGACCGATTTTCACGTCCCCCCGGCCCTGCTCCTTTCGGGCCGGTCGGAAAACGCCGGGTCAGGCGACCCGGCCTACAAGAGGCGCGCTTCGTTCCCCCGGGCGTTGCCCGGGGCTGACGGGTGTCGCGCCTTCGGCGCGGGGGAAGTTTCGGATTTCGGGATTCGGGATTCGGGATTCGGATTTTCCCTTGGGAGCCACCCGGTGTCGTTTTTGTACGCAGTTCACCCTTCCCGCAAAGTGATGAAACCTCAATCGGCGAGTATCTCGGCGGAGTCTGGCGGGGCCACGGCCCGGCCGGTTTCCGGGTCGAAGGCGCGGACGGCGTCCGGGACGATCGTCAACGGCACGGTGACGCCGGGGCGGAGGGCCGGCGCGCCCGCGGCCCGCGCCACCAGCGGATGCTTCCCGAGCCGCGCATGCAGAAGGGTTTCCGCGCCCAGCGGTTCCAGCAGCTCGACCGTCACGGACACGGCCTCCGGCGGGGCGGAGTCTTCCGCCAGCCGCAGGGCTTCGGGCCGCAAACCCAGCGTCAACGCCCGACCCGCGTATGGGGCCAGGGCGGTTTTTCGTTCCGGGGAAAGCGGCAGGGGCAGGCGGATGCCGCTCTCCGCCAGCTCGAACTTCAGGGCGCCGGCGTCGTCCACCAGACGGCCTTCGAGCAGGTTCATGGGAGGCGAACCGATGAAGCCCGCCACGAAGCGGTTGGCGGGGTGGCGGTACAGCTCCAGAGGCGGCGCCACCTGCTGGATGACGCCTTCGTGCATCACCACGATCCGGTCGCCCATGGTCATGGCCTCGACCTGGTCGTGGGTGACGTAGATCATCGTGGCGGCCAGGCGTTCGTGCAGGCGGGCCAGTTCGAGCCGCATTTGGACGCGCATCTTGGCGTCGAGGTTCGACAACGGCTCGTCGAAGAGAAACACCTTGGGCTGGCGCACGATGGCGCGGCCCACCGCCACCCGCTGGCGTTGACCGCCGGAAAGCGCCTTGGGCAGCCGGTCCAGCAGCTCCGTCAGTCCCAGCAATTCCGCCGCCTCGCCCACGCGCCGTTTGATTTCCGCCTTGGGGCGTTTTCGCAGCCGGAGTCCGAAGGCCATGTTTTCGAAGACGGTCATGTGCGGGTAGAGGGCGTAGTTCTGGAAGACCATCGCGATGTCGCGCTCCTTGGGTTCGACGTCGTTGACCACACGCCCGTCAATCGTGACGGTCCCGCTGCTGATGGTCTCCAGGCCGGCGATCATCCGCAGCGTGGTGGATTTGCCGCAGCCCGAGGGCCCCACCAGCACCACGAACTCGCGGTCCGCCACCGTGAGCGAGGCCTCCCGCACCGCGCGGACCTCCCGCCCGCGCGCGGCGCGAAACACCTTGCTCACCTTGTCGAGCACCACTTCCGCCATGACGCGCCCCAGTGTTTCGTCTCGGCGCGTCCGCGTCCAGCGCGGAAGCGGAAAACGCGCGCGGGGCGCCCGATCTCCGCGGCCGGCGAAGCGGTCGGATTTGGAGCCTGTCGGAAAAACGAAACCTTCCGCCGCGGGAAGGACGCCTCCGGCGGGCGGGCCGGACTCTCCCGGCCCGGCGTGTTCCGACCGGCTCTGAGGCAGTCGGACTCAAGCCGGCGTTCCCCGGAAAGGGGCGGGAGCAGGGCGGCCGGATTTGTCGCGCGGCGCGGTGTCCGTTATGCTGGGGGCGTGACGGACGCGCGTCCAGACATCGCCCGGCCTGATTTGGATCAGGACGAGGAGACAACCCCCGAGCGGAAACGGGAGCCCGGTTACCGGGTCATCTGCTGGAACGATCCGGTCAATCTGATGTCGTACGTGACCCACGTGTTTCAGCAGGTGTTCGGCTGGAACCGCCAGAAGGCCGAGCGGCACATGCTCGAGGTGCACCACCGGGGCCGCAGTTGCCTGGCGCGGGAATCGCTCGAGCGGGCGGAGTTTTACGTGCATCGCCTCCAGCAGTTCCGGTTGCAGGCCACCCTGGAAAAGGACGAGGCATGATCCGGCCCACCGGCAAACCCGGGGAGTACCTGCTTCATCTCACCCCCTGGGAGTGGGAACAACTGCGGCTGGTGCTGAACAGCGAGTGGTCCACCCCGCCGGATTACCACCGGCTGAGCCGTTCCGCCGCCGCGGAGGAAGATCCCGCCCTGCGGGAAGCGGAGATCCTGCGGCGCGAACTGGACGCGCAACACCGGGGGGAGCTGCAAAGCTGGATCGCCCGGCTCCTGTTGCGTCTCGAACCGCCCGAGCCGGGACAATCCGTCCTGGGCCGGCTGAGCGCCGACGAATTCGACCGCCTGCTCCAGGCCCTGAATGAAGCCCGCGTGGGCGCGTGGGCGGCCCTCGGTTATCCGGACCCGCTGCCGGATTGGGACGATCCCGAGCCCGGCCCCCATCCGGCCTGCCGGCTGGTGATGGACTTGGCGGGTTATTTTGAATCGCGTCTGCTGGAAGCCCTGAACGCCGCCGGCGAAAGGGACGACTCCGCCGCCGCCCCGGAATGACATTTTCTTGATGCCGCTTCTTTATTTCCCCCGATCAGCGGACGCCGTCCTCCGGCGGGCGTCCTCCCCCGAAACGCGGGCTTTCAGCCTGCGGTGTCGCCGCCTTTCCTCCGGTCGCGTTTTCTCCCTCCCGGCGGGCGGGAAAAACTCCGTCGCCGGGGCGGAGGAAAACTCCGCGACGGGCGGGCGCGGGTCCGCGCCCCCGGCCGGGCGGGTCCGCCTCCGACCGGACGAATCCTTTTCGCCGCGCCCCGGCGGCGCAAATCCGCAACCGGAGCGGCGGCGCTCCGGGCGGCCTCCGTGGAATGCCCGCCCCCACCCCCGAAAACCGGGCGCGGTCCGGAAGTTTTCGTGGCTCCGGGGGGCGATGGCGGGGTTGCTGGCGGGCGGCGCCCTTCAGGCCGGCGCGCCCGACTGGCTCCCGCGGGAGCGGCTTTCCTCGGGCGGGTTGACCCTGGTGGCCCCGCCGCGAAGGGGGGGCTCCGCGCCCGGCGCCGAGGACTCGAGGTGGCTCCGCCAGCCTTCCTCTTCCGATTCACGCTCGACGGCCGCGGCGGACGCCCTCCCGGATTCGGCGGGGCGCCGAACCCCGCCCGCGGGGGCGCGGGCGCTCCCCTTCGAGTTCCCGGGCCCTTCCCGGGTCGGGCTCATGTCCCCTGCCGCAACGCCGCCGCCGAACCTCCCGGTGGGCGAGGATCCGGCCACCCTGCCGCCGGACCGGCGCGCCCAGGCCGAGCCCCATCTGGCCCGGAGCTTCGCGGACCCGAACCTCCTGCTGGCCACCTTCCAGGAAGGCCGGTTCGAGGACGGCGGCGCGGTGAGCTGCGGATACGCGGTGAGTGAAGACGGCGGGACCTCGTGGAGGCGGGCGCTGATCCCCGGCCTGGTGAAGGCGAACGGCGTGGGGCTTTTCGATCGGGCCTCCGATCCGGTGGCCGCCGTGGGCGGGGACGGCACGTTGTATCTCAGCACGCTGGGCCTGCGCGGCGAAGCGCCCAACTGGCTCACCAGCATCACCCTGCACCTCAGTCACGACCGGGGCCGGACGTTCGAGCCGCCGCTCATCGTGACGGCGAGCACCAACAGCAATCTCTTCCTCGACAAGAACTGGCTGGCGGTGAACAACTTTCCCGCCACCCCCACCACCGGACGGCTCGTGGTCACGCTGACCCGTTTTTACCTGAGCCCCATTCACGGGATCCGTCATCCGATCGCCCTCACCTTCAGCGACGATCAGGGGGAAACGTGGTCCGAGTTGAACATCATCAGCTCCGACAACTGCCAGGGCTCGCAACCGGTGTTCCTGCCGGACGGCTCGCTGGCGGTGGCGTGGTGGGTGTTCGTCAACGCCGATCGCGGCTCCCTGCGCGTGCGTTTTTCGCCCGACGGCGGGGAAACCTTCGATCCGACGCGGGAGGTGGCCGCGGTGACCCCGCACCGCGACCCCGTGGCCCGGAGCGCGCAGTTCCTTCCCGCCCTGACCGCCGACCGCACGCTGGGCGGGCTGTATCTCGTCTGGCAGGGAACGACCGACGCGCCGCGCGTGCTGTTTTCCCGGTCGCGGGATCAGGGCCGCACCTGGTCCGCGCCGGTGGCCGTCAACGACACCCCCGACGGACGCTCCGTCTTCAATCCGACGGTGGCCGTGTCGCCGGACGGCCAGCACGTGACCGTGATTTTTTACGACAAACGCCACGACGACGGCAGCGGCCGGTTCGTGGATCTGTATCTGGCGGAATCTTTCGACGGGGGGGAGTCGTGGGAAGCCAACCGCCGGATCAGCTCGGTTTCGTCCGATCTGAGCCGCGCGCCGCTGACCCCCAGCGGGCGGATGGTGGGGGATTATCAGGGGCTCGTGCCCGCCTTGAACCTCGAGACGCCCGGCGTGACGGTCTGGGTGGACACCCGGGAGGACTCGCCCGGTCCGTGGTCCGCGCGGATCGCCCGCGCCCGGGGCGCTTCCTTCGCCGCCTGGCAGCGGCTGGCGTTCGCCGATCCCGACGCCCCCCCCGCCCGGCCGGAGGCGGACGCCGACGGCGACGGGCTGCCCAACGCGGTCGAATACCTCGTGGGCGGCTCGCCGGCCCGGCCCGACCCGCCCGCCTTGCGCGCGGAGCCGCCGCGCGAACCCGGCGCCGCGCCCGCGTACGCCTTTCGCGCGCAGGCGGTGGTGGAGGACGTCGCGCCGGCGTGGGCGCGAAGCGCGGACCTGCGCCACTGGGAGCCGGCCACGCCCCGGACCACGCGGCCCGCGCCCGGCCCGCCCGCCTTCCGCCACTGGACGGTTTCTTTCGCCCCCGCCGGGACCGCCCGGGAATTCATCCGCCTGGGCGCCCGGGAACGGCCCGCGCCCCCGGGAAACAAGGGCGAATAAGCGGAGGAAATGCTTCTCTTCGCGGCGGGGTAAAAAAACCTTGAGCAGGTGGGAGGGTTTCGGCACCTTGAAAAGCCCTTGTCCGGCGAAGGGCAGTCAAACGGCCGGACCGGGCCACGAACCAATGGGTCCAAAGCATTGTTTGCGATACGCGCTGGCGCTCCTGCTGCTGGCGTTTTTGAGCGTCCGCCTGGCCGCCGCGGAGGCCCCGCTCGCGGGGACGCGGGACGCCGTGGGGGCGCCGGCGGACGCGGCGGAGGCTCACGCGGCGGAGGCCGCGGCCCACGAAGGCGGGCATGAAGGGCTGACGCCCGCCGCGCCGGTGTTGTTCCACGTGCTGGGACTGCCGGTGACCAATTCCATGCTGGTCACGTGGGCGGTGGCGGCGTTGCTGATCCTCGGCGCCCAGATGGCCACCCGCGATCCCCGGCCCGTGCCGGGCAGGTTTCAGAATTTTTGGGAATGGCTGGTGGGCGGGCTCTACGAGTTTTTCGCGGACATTTTGGGCCACGAGCTGGCGCGAAAGACGTTTTGGTTCTTCGCCACCATTTTCATCTTCATCCTGGCGGCCAATTACTTCGGCCTGCTGCCCGGGGTGGGCTCGATCGGCTGGGGAACGCCCGATCCCGAGACCGGCGCCCTGCACCACATCAGCGAGCCGCTGCTTCGCGGGGCCAACGCGGATTTGAACATGACCCTCGGGATGGCGCTGGTGTTCTTCGTCTGCTGGACGGTGTGGGCCTTTCAGGCCAACGGGGTGAAGGGGTTCCTGCACCACATCTTCGGCGTCAAGGGCGAGAGTCACGGGCTGATGCGGCTGATGATGATCGGCCTGTTTCTGTTTGCCGGCCTGCTGGAGGTCATCTCGATTTTCTTCCGCCCGGTGTCGTTGAGCTTCCGTCTCTACGGCAACATCTTCGCCGGCGAGAACATGCTGGAGACGATGGCGCTGATCAGCCCCTGGTTTGGCTGGCTGTTCGCGCTGCCGTTTTATTTTTTGGAATTGATGGTGGGCCTGGTGCAGGCGCTGGTGTTTGCCCTGCTCACCGCGGTGTTCGTGCTGACCATCTGCATGCACGAGGAAGAGTCCGCCCCGACGTCCGGAGGCGGCCATTGAGCTTTGCCGGTCCGGCCATGGCGAGACCGTGGGGGCCGGCGTCCGAACCAAGAAAAACCACAGAACCGCAAGAAAGGATCAAACCATGTTGTCAATGCTCGCCGCGATCAGCGGCAATCTCCACGTCGCCGGCGCCTGTTTGGGCGCGGGACTCGGCATCGGCCTCATCGGCATGAGGGCTTCCGACGCCGTGGGCCGGAATCCCGGCGCTTCCACCAAGATTCTGGTGCAGGCCCTGCTGAGCACGGCGTTCGCCGAGGGCATCGTCTTCTTCGCCATCTTCCTGGTGAAGTGACCCTGAATTGACCGGGCACGGCGGGACTTCCGGTTGCCGTCCCGGTGTGGCGCGAAACCCGATCATGAACACATTGCTCCTGCTGGCGGCCGCTCCGGCCGGCGCCCCTCCCGGCATGGTGGAGGAGGTGGCGCAGCGGTTCGGGGTCAACTGGCCGTTGCTGACCTCGCAAATCGTCAGCTTCTGCGTGCTGGCCTTCCTGCTGCACCGTTTTGCCTACCAGCCGATCCTGAAGGTGCTGGAGGACCGGCGGAAGCAGATTCAGGAGAGCCTGGAAAACGCCGAGCGGATCAAGGCCGAATTGGCCAAGACCGAGGAGGCGCGCAAACAGGTCCTCGCGGAGGCGGGGCAGCAGGCCAGCAAGCTGATCGAGGAAGCCCGCGCGGCGGCGGCCAAGCTGCTCGAGGAAGAGACCCAGAAGGCCATGAGCGCCGCGCAGGAAATCGTCGAGCGGGCCCGCCAGGCCGGCGAGGCGGAGGTGGCCCGGATGAAGGCCGAGCTGCGGGCCGAGCTGGGCCGGCTGGTGGTGGAAGCCGCCGCCAAGGTCACCGGCAAGATCCTCACCCTCGAGGACCAGCAACGGTTGATCGAGGAGACGAACAAGGAACTGGCGGCCTAGTCCCGCGCCGTCCCGTCCATGAAGATCACCAAGAAAGCGCGGAGCGAGGCCAAGCGGCTGTTTCTGGCCTGCATGGGCGAGGAAGGGCTGGAGCGGGAGCGGGTCCGCGAGGCGGCGCGGCTGCTGGTCGAGGAGAAGCCGCGGGGCTACCTCCCGGTGCTGGCGCATTTCTACCGCTTGGTGAAGCTGGAGATCGAGCGGCGCACCGCCCGGGTGGAAAGCGCGGTGCCGCTGGAGGAGCCGGTCCGCGCCAACGTGACCGCCCAGCTCGAACGCTTGTTCGGGAAGGGGCTGACGTTCGAGTTCGCCGCCGAACCGGCCTTGATCGGCGGCTTGCGGCTGAAGGTGGGCAGCTACGTGCTGGACGGCAGCGTGCAGGCCCGGCTGGCCGCGTTGAAGGAGAGTTTTTGACGAGCGGAAGCGATTATCGCCATGAGCAACGTATTGCAGGAAATTGAAGCGCGGATCGCCGGAGTGAAAACCGGCGTGATGCGCCAGAACGTGGGCGTGGTCCGGGAGATCGGCGACGGCGTGGCCAAGATCGAGGGCCTGGCCGACGCCATGCTGAACGAGATGCTGGACTTCGGCAACGGGATCACCGGGCTGGCGTTGAACCTCGAGGAGACCGAGGTGGGCGCGGTCATCATCGGGGATTACCTCAAGGTCAAGGAAGGCCAGGAAGTCCGCACCACCGGCCGCCTGCTCGAGGTCCCGGTGGGCAAGGCCCTGCTGGGCCGGGTGGTCAACACCCTCGGCCAGCCGCTCGACGGCAAGGGCCCCATCGAGAGCGACGTCTTCTACCCGGTCGAAAAGATCGCGCCCGGCATCATCAAGCGGAAATCGGTCAGCCAGCCGGTCCAGACCGGCATCATGGCCATTGACGCGATGATCCCCATCGGACGCGGCCAGCGCGAGTTGATCATCGGCGACCGCGCCACCGGCAAGACGACCCTCGGCGTGGACACGATCATCAACAACGCCCGGCTCAACCGCGAGGGCGAGGCCTCCGGCGACCCGAACTTCCGCCCGCTCTACTCGATCTACGTGGCCGTCGGACAGAAGCAGTCCAACGTGGCGCAGGTGATTGACGTGCTCGAAAAGCACGGCGCGATGCCCTACACCATCGTGGTCACCGCCTCCGCCTCCGATTCCGCCGTCAACCAGTACCTCGCCCCCTTCGCCGGGTGCGCCATGGGCGAATGGTTCATGGACAACGGCATGGACGCGCTCATCATCTACGACGACCTCTCGAAACAGGCCGTGGCCTACCGGCAGGTGTCGCTGGTGTTGAAGCGCCCCTCCGGCCGCGAGGCCTATCCCGGCGACGTGTTCTACCTGCACAGCCGCCTGCTGGAACGTTCGGCCCGGGTGAGCGAGCAATACGGCGGCGGTTCGCTGACGGCATTGCCCATCATCGAAACCCAGGCGGGCGACGTCTCGGCCTACATTCCGACCAACGTCATCTCGATCACCGACGGCCAGATCTTCCTCGAGACCGACCTCTTCTATCAGGGCGTGCGCCCGGCGATCTCGGTCGGCATCTCGGTCTCCCGCGTCGGTTCCGCCGCCCAGCTCAAGGCCATGAAACAGGTGGCCGGCGGGGTGAAGCTCGAGCTGGCGCAATACCGCGAGCTGGCGGCCTTCGCCCAGTTTGGATCCGACCTCGACGCCAAGACCCAGGAACGGCTGGAGCGCGGCAAACGCACGGTCGAGATCTTCAAGCAGCCCCAGTACCACCCGCAACCGGTCGAGGTGCAGGTGATCGCGCTGTGGACCATTCAGAACGGCTACATGGACGACGTGCCGGTCGAGCGGATCACCGAATTCCGGGACAAGCTGGCCGAGTTCGCCACCACCCGCAAGGCCGACCTGCTCAAGGAAATCACCGCCAAGCAGGCCCTCGACGACGCGCTGGAAGCGCAGATTCGGACGGCCGTCGAGGAATTCAAGCAGACCTTCAACTGATCCGGGGCGCCTCATGGGCAGCACGCGCAACATTCGTCGGCGAATCCGCTCGGTCAAAAACACCGCGCAGATCACCAAGGCCATGCAGACCGTGGCCGCCTCCAAGATGCGCAAGGCGCAGGACGCCGCCCTCAACGGGCGCCCCTTCGCCGCGCAGGCCATCCGCCTCCTCGCCAACGCCGCGCGCAGCCTCGACGATTACGAGCATCCGCTGCTCGAAGTCCGCCCCGTCCGCAAACGGGCGGTCATCCTCCTCACCACCGACAAGGGCCTCTGTGGCGGCCTCAACGCGAACCTCATGCGCGAGGCCAGCCACTACGACCGCGACACCACCCTCTTCATCGGCGCCGGCAAAAAGGGCGCGCAATTCATCGCCCGCACCGGACGCCGCCTGGCGGCCGAGTTCTCCCTGGAGGACAACCCCACCTTCGGCGACGCCCAGGCCGTCGCCCGCGCGGCCAAGGATTTGTTCCTGCAAGGCGAGGTGGATCAGGTCGAAGTGCTGTTCCCCCGCTTCGTCAACACCCTGCACCAGCAGCCGGAACGGCTCCCCCTCCTGCCCATGGAGTCCTTGTGGGAAGAGGAACTCAAGGACTCCCCGGACGCGGACGCGAAAACCACGCCGGTGGATTACCTGTTCGAGCCGAGCCCCGGTGAAGTGATGAGCGCCATGCTGCGCTCCTTCCTGGACTTTCAAATCTTGCAACTCCTCCTCGAAACCAAGGCCAGCGAACACAGCGCCCGCATGGTGGCCATGAAAAACGCCACCGAAAACGCCGACCAGCTCATCAAGGATCTCACCCTCACCTACAACAAGATCCGCCAGGCCGACATCACCACCGAGCTGCTCGACATCAGCGTGGCCCAGCTCGCCATCAACTGATTGCTCCCATGGCCGCCAAGCTCAAACTCGAAATCGTCACCCCCGACGGCCAGGTCTATGCCCGCGAGGTGGACTCCGTCTATCTCCCCGGCGCGGACGGCGAGCTGGGCATCCTGCCCCAGCACGCGCCGTTGATGACCCTGCTCGGCTCGGGCGAAATCGTCGCCCGCCGGGGCCCGGAGGAGGACCGCATCCTGGTGACCAAGGGCGCCGCGGAAATCACCGGCGACAAGGTCTCGGTGCTCACCGTCTTCGCCACCGACGAGGCCGACGTGGACGTGACCAAGGCGGAGGAGGCCCGCGCCCGCGCCGAGGCGCGGCTGAAGGAGAAGCTCTCCCCCGAGGAAACCTCTCTCGTCCAGGCCTCGCTGGCCCATTCCCTGGCCCAGCTCAAATTCAAGCGCCGCCGCCAGCGGAAATAGCCCTCCGGCCCCTCCCCGATCTCCCCGCCCGGCGGCCTTCGCCCTGAAGCCCGTTTGCGCCGGGCGAAATCCGGCCCGCCACCAACGGGCATTGGGGCGCCCTTCCCGCGCGCCGCGCGCCCCCCGCGGGACGGGATGCTCCATTTTTCCGACCGGCTTCAAGTTGTCATGGCGGAAAGCCGCTCAAGCGGCGACGATGAGGGCATGAAAAACGCGGATTCAAACACGCACAGCAAAACCATCGGCTACCTGCTCTGGCTGGTGGGATTCACCGGGGCGCACCGCTTCTACTACGGCAAGCCCATTTCCGGAACGATTTGGTTCTTCACCCTCGGACTCCTCGGAGTGGGGTGGATCATTGACCTTTTTCTCATTCCCGGCATGGACCGGCAGGCCGACCTGCGTTTCGTGGCGGGACCGGTGGATTACTCGGTGGCCTGGCTGCTGCTCACCTTTCTCGGCCTGTTCGGCGTTCACCGTTTCTATCTGGGCAAATGGGGCACCGGCCTGCTCTATCTCCTCACGGGCGGACTGTTGTTCATCGGCTGTCTTTACGACTACTGGACGCTGAACACCCAGATCAGCGAGATAAACCACGCGGCCGGCCGCTGAAACGGACGGGAATCCCGGAAAAATCGGGTTTTATCCCGCAAATTACTGTCATTCCCACCCGCTCCCTCCCATCTGATTCCCGCCGCCAAGTTTCCCTCCGCGGTCCTTGGAGCCTGTCCGAAAAGTGGAGCATCCCGCCGCGCGGAATACGCAACCTCCAAGAAGGGTGTAAAACGTCCCTGGGTGGCAGGCACGGATTTCCGCGCCCGCGGGGCGGGCGGATATTGCTTCTCCTCCCCCGGCCGGCTTGCGCCGCTTTGCGCGCCGAATCGTTTTCGGCGAAGGGACCGGTTCGCCTCATTCGCGGTCCAGCGCCTGATCCAGCAGCAGGGAAAGCTGCTCCAGCCAGCCGCCCCCCGCGGCCAGCACCGTGGCGCCCGCCTGTTGGGCCTCCCGCGCCAGCCGCCGCGCCAGGCGCGAGCGTGACTCCTCCTGCCACGCAAACACCGGAAGGTGGCGGGTCTCCGCCGCGCGTTTCAACGCCCGGACCACCGCGCACACCCGCTCGCCCTGCGCGCCCAGTTCGGCGAACAAAACCAGCGGTTGCGCGCGCCGCGCCTCCGTCGGCAGGGTGTCCACGTCACTCACCACCTGCGTGCGATAATCCAGATCCCGCAACCGGTTGAGCAACTGGTTGCCCGTCAGCAAATGCTCGTAAAACAGAAGCGCAAGCGGTTGACGCATGCTTCCAGAATGCGCCGCCGCCTCTCCGCTGACAAACCGATTTCCGGTTTCCGCGAGCTTTCGGGCGTCCCGTCCCGCTTTGGGGCGCGGAAAACCGTTGCCGCGGCCACGATCAGGGGGCGGGGGGGGAGGGGGTTCGGCGGAATGCCGAAGCCGACCCGCGCGCCGCGGCCGCCCCCTCCGGCAAGCCAATCCCTTTTCAAACAGCAAATGCAAAAATCGCCCGGAACTGGTATTGCTCGTCGCGAAAACAGGGTCATGTTCCGAAAGATGATCACCGCCGGATCGCATGGCAGCGGGAAGCAAGGCGGCGCGACCCCGAAAACAGGCGCGGCCCGCGGCGCCGGTTTTTTCCCGGCGGCGCGGTTCGGGCTGCCGCCGGGTGAATCCCGGATGAGGCGGTTCCCGCCCGCGTTGACCTGAGCGGGGGCGGAGCGGAATCCGGTCTCATGACGCGAAACGAATGTTCATCCCGCGATCGCCCCCCGCCGCCCCGGTGGCGGCGGGCGCTCCGGCACGCGCTGGCGATTCTGTTCGGGCTCGGGCTGCTGGTCCTGGCGGAATCGTTGTGCGCGCTGCTGGGCTGGGGCGAGCCGGATTGGGAGGTGGACCCGTTCGTGAGTTTCCGGTCCCGCGCGCCGTTGTTCGTGCCGGACGGCGCCACGGGACGCCTCGTCACCGCGCCCCGGTGGCGGCGTTTTTTCACGCGGGAATGTTTCGCCCGCCACAAGCCGCCCGGGACGTTCCGCGTTTTTTGCTTTGGCGGCTCGACCGTGCAGGGCAATCCCTACGGTCGCGCCACGGCCTTCAGCACGTGGCTGCAACGGGGTCTGGCCGCCGCCGATCCGTCGCGCCGCTGGGAGGTGATCAACTGCGGCGGCCTCTCCTACGCCAGCTACCGGGTGGTTCCGCTCCTGGCCGAATGCCGCGCCTACGAGCCGGACCTCTTCATCCTCTGCGCCGGGCACAACGAGTTCCTGGAAGAACGCGCCTACGGGCGGATCAAGCGCGCCCCGGCCTGGCTGGCGGAGGCGGTCGGGCTGGCGTCCCGTTGGCGGCTGTTTCACGTGCTGCGCCACGCCTGGCAGTCCGCGACGGGAGGCGTCCGCCCGGCGGGAACCCGGCGGCCCCTGCTGCCGGAGGAGGTGGACGCCCTGCTCGATTACCGGGGCGGCTTGGCGGCGTATCATCGCGACCCGGCGTGGCGGGAGGGCGTCATGGCGCACTTCAGCGCCAACCTCCGCCGGGCCGCGGGCCTGTGCCGGGAAGCCGGCATCCCGCTCCTGCTGATCAATCCCGTTTCCAACCTGCGCGACTGCCCCCCCTTCAAGTCCGAATCCCGCCCCGGCTTGTCCGCCGCCGACCGGGCCGAACGCGACCGCCTGCTCGCCGCCGCCGCCGGTCTCCTGCGCCGCGATCCCGCCGCCGCCGCCGCCCGGCTCACGCAGGCGGCGGCGTTGGACAACCAATACGCCCTCACGTTTTACCAGCGGGGGCGCGCCCACGAAGCCGCCGGCCGGTGGGCGGAGGCCCGCGCCGACTACCGCCGCGCCCGCGAGCTGGACGTGTGCCCGCTGCGAATTTTGGCGCCCATGGAAGCGGCGCTCCGCAAGGTGGCGCGGGACGACGGGCTGCCGTTCGTGGACTGGCAGGCGCTCATCGCCGCGCGGAGTCCCGGGGGCCTGCCCGGCCACGAATGGCTGGTGGACCACGTCCATCCCACGCCGGCGGGCCATCGGCTGCTGGCCCTCGCGCTGCTGGAGCGTCTGGCCCGGCGGGGCCGGGTTCGTCTGCCGGCCGACTGGCGCGCCCGGGTGGAGGCGGCCTGGCGCCGCCACGAGGCCGCCTTGCCGGCGGACTACTTTGCCCGGGGCGAACAGGCGCTGGCCGGCCTGCGCGCCTGGACTCAAGGCCGCGCCGACGGTCCGCCCATCGAATACCATCTCCTGCAAAAAACGCGCCCGCGCCGGAACGAAAAGCAGTGACCCGGGAGCCGCCCTCCGGCGGCGCGCGCGCGGCAGCGGACCGGCGTGAAACGCGGAAACCCCGGGGCGGCAAAAAGTCCGCGCTACGCGGACGCCGGCGCGGTTTCGCCCGGCGCGTCGTTTTCCGGCCGGCCGCGCGGCCGCCGGGGGCGGATTCCCCCCAGCAACACCACGCTGACCGCCACGCACGTCCAGCCGAACACGTCGCCGTGCCGGGTGTAAAACGTCAACGGCCGCGGCGAAGGCCCCAGCGGCACTTCGATGATTTTGAAACCCCGGTCATAGACCCGCGTGCCGGGACCGAACGCCAGATTCCGCCACGCGCCGTGCGCCGTGACCCAGCCGGAGATGCCGTTGTTCGCGCAGCGCACCAGCGGCAGCCGGTTTTCCACCGCGCGAAACGTGGCCGCGGCCAGGTGCTGCCATTGCGCCGCCGTCTCGCCGAACCACGCGTCGTTCGTGAGGTTCAACAGGAAATCCGTGTCCGCCGTCGCGTGTCGGCGGGCCAGCCGGGCGAAAGTGTCCTCGAAACAAATCAGCACCGACGTCGTCACCCCGAAAGGGGTGAGCCGGAACGGCACCGGCCCCCTGCCGGCGCGAAAACTCGCGGTGACCGGCGTCAGCCAGCCCAGCCACGGCAGCCACTCCTGCAACGGCACGTACTCGCCGAAAATCACCAGCCGCTGTTTGTGATACACCGCCTTCAAACCGCTCCGCGGGCTCAGCAGAAATGCCGCGTTGAACCAGTCCACCCGGTCCGGATGTTCCGGATTCGGGCGGACATCGTCGCCGCCCAGGATCATCCACGCGCGGCCCGAGCGGATGCGGGTGACCAGTTTGGCGTACTGCTCGCGGGAGAGCGAAGGAAGGGCGGCTTCCGGCCACACCAGCAGATCCGGGTCGGCGGCCAGCGCCAGATCGGTCAGTTCGAGCAACTGTTCGAACCGCCGCGTGGCCTCCGCCGGATCGAAGATCAACCGTTGCGGGATGCTGGGCTGCACCAGCGCGACGCGCAGCTTTCGTCCGCCGCCCCCCGCCCCGGCGTCCAGCAGCTCCCGGCCGCCCCACAGCCACAACGCCCCCACCGCCAGCGCCGCCGGCAACACCTCCCGCGCCGCCAGCCCGCCCGGTCCGGCCAGCCGGCGGACGGCGGGCTTCGCCCCTTGCAGGCGGACCCCCGCCGTCACGCCGCCCCCCAGCAGCGCCAGGCTCAACCACACCATGACAAAGGAAACCCCGTACACCCCGGTCCACGAGGCCACCTGAATCAACGGCAGATCGGCCACCTGGGACACCCCCAGGAAGTTCCACGGAAACCCGGTCAACACCCGGGCCTGGGCCATCTCCAGCGCCACCCACGCCGCCGCGCCGGCCAACGCCCACGCCGCGCGCCGCGCGCCGCCCCCTTCCGCCAGCCGGCGCCAGCCCGGCGGGGCGTTTTCCCCCTCCGCCCGTCCGCCGGGCAGCCAGCGCCGCAGCAGCCACGCCCACGTGGCCGGATACAGCGCCAGAAACGCGCTCAACGCCACCCAGCCCGCGGCCGCGCCGGCGGGAAACGGATTCCACAACAACCACACCAGCGTGGCCAGGTGATGCACCCAGCCCGCCAGCCAGCCCAGCCGGAACGCCCGCCCGCCGGAGACCGCCAGCCCCGGCAGGGCCAGGAGCAACGGCGCCACCCAGCCCATGCCGGCCGCCGACACCGGCGGGAACGCCAGCGCCCACACCAGCCCCGCCAGCACCGCCACCGCCGTCCAGCGGTCGCCCCGGGGTATGAATCGTTTGCCGCGCAAGCCCCCGAGCTTGCCGAAAATGCCCCGTCTGACAAGCCGCCGTTCACCCCGACGACCCGTCCGAACTGCCCCGGACTGGACCTTCGGCGGCGGGAAGCACATCCTTGGCCGCGCATGCCTGAGTTGAACGAGAGCCAGTCCGCCGCCGTCCGCGCC
>CAZRPT010000198.1:0-2410 GCA_964601985.1 uncultured Verrucomicrobiota bacterium | reverse complement strand
AAGAGGATGTTGGGTTGGCCCGCGGCTCCGAGCGCGGGCGCCATTCCCCCGCTCCCTGCCAGCAGCCCGACCAGCAACCCGCCCGCCCGCCGAAGCCACGTTCCGCGAAGCGGCCTTCGTGAAAAATTCCGGTTCATGATGTTCATTTGGGAGGGGATATTCTATCCCCTTTTTCGCCGCGTAAAAAGCCTGTTTTTTTACCCGCCGGGAAAACTGGATGGATCATGGCCCTCTTGGGAGATGGTGAGCAGGCCCGAACAGACCGCCCGCTTTCCCATCGCTCCTCGAAAACCGGTTGACTTGGGGCGGGTGGGTGGCCTAATTTCACCGCGCGGTTGGTGGCTGTAGCTCAGCTTGGTAGAGCCCCAGATTGTGGATCTGGTTGTCGCGGGTTCAAATCCCGTCAGTCACCCCAAGACTTCCCACGCGTGTTTTTCCTCCCGAAGCATTCCCCGAAAGCGGTGGCGCTTTCCGCGCGGCCCGGGCGTGGAGCAAATTCGGCGGGTATTACCGCACCCGCCATGAGGACGCCGTCCGGGAGCGCGGCGAATGGCGGCGCTCCCGCGAGAAGAAGCTCGGAACGGGCGCGACCAGTCGTCTTTTTTCGGTAACACGCAGTCTGGATCGGAAAGCACGCCGAACGCGCGTTCCTCGACGCCGGGCAAAAACACAAGGCCCGACGCCGCTCCTCCCTGCAAACATCCCCGGCAGTTTGACTATTTTGCCTTATACCCGTTGACTTCTCCGCCGTCTGACCGATTATTTTCCGCTTTTTGAACCATGCCGGTTGAATTCAAGGACTACTATCAAATCCTCGGCGTCCCGCGCGACGCCAGCGAGGCCGACATCAAGAAGGCCTTTCGCAAGCTGGCGCGCCAGTACCATCCGGACGTCGCGAAGGACAAAAAGACCGCCGAGGCCAAGTTCAAGGAGGTCAACGAGGCCTACGAGGTGCTCAGCGATCCGGAGAAGCGCAAGAAGTACGACACCCTCGGCGCGAACTGGAAACAGGGCGCCGGGTTCGAGCCGCCGCCGGGCTGGCAGGGCGGTTTCGGTCGGGGCGCGCCGGGCGGCGGGCAGGCCTACGAATTCCACTTTGGCGGCACCGGTTTCAGCGACTTCTTCGAGCAGTTCTTCGGCGGCGGCGGACGGTTCCGCGGTTTCGAAGGCTTCGCCGACGCGGAAGAGGGCGCGCCTTTTGGCCGGGGGGCGGGCGGTGCGCGCCGGGGCGCCGACGTCGAGGGCGACATCCTGGTCACGCTCGACGAGGTCCAACGGGGCTCGATCCGCACCATCACCCTCCAGCGCGTCAATGCCCGGACCGGGCAGGTCGAGAACCACTCCTTCAAGGTGCGCATCCCGCCCGGCGTGCGGGAGGGGCAGACCATCCGCGTCAGCGGCAAGGGGCAGGAGGGCATCGGCGGCGGCGCGGCGGGCGATCTTTACCTGCGCGTCCGGCTGGCCGCGCACCCGGATTTCCGCGCGCGCGGGGCGGATTTGTATCACGACCTCGACGTGGCCCCGTGGGAGGCGGTGCTCGGCGCGGAAGTGCGCGTGCCCACCCTCAACGGCCCGGTCACGATGCGCATCCCGCCCGGCACCCAGAACGGCCAGACGCTGCGACTCCGGGGCCGGGGTCTGCCGCGGGGCGCCCACCGCGGCCCGGGCGACCTTTACGTGGTGGTGAACGTCCAGTTGCCAACCCGGCTTACGCCGGCGGAACGCGAGCTGTGGGAGCGGCTGCGCCGCGAATCCCGGTTCCAACCGCGCACTCCCCGTTAACCCGCGAGAACTCCGATGCGTATGTCCCACGATTCCCAATTGCCGACCTCGCCCGAGTTTTACGCGCCGAATCCGGAGCGGGAATATTCCCTGGAACAGGTGGCCGAGCTGGTGCCGGTGTCGCGGCGCTGGATCGCCGTTTACTGCCGGCACGGCTTGGTGACCCCGCTGAAGCCGGTGGCCGAGGAGGGCTGGACCTTCAACGAAGACGCCCTCCGCGTCCTGCGCCGGGCGGAGCATCTGCGCACCGTCCACGGCCTGAACGTGGCCGCCATCCGGCTGGTGTTCGACCTGCTGGACGAAGTGGAGCGGCTGCAACAGGAACTGCGCTTCTGGCGCGGCCGTTGAGGCGCCGCCTCGGCGGAACGGAGCGGAGAAAATCCGAGAAGGTGAGCGAGCGAAGGGCCGAAGGAATTCCGAGTTCCGAAAGAAAAGCCTGCTGGAGCCGCTGGCATGAGGCGGAGGCGCTCCCCACGTAGCGCAGGCCGGCGGCCTGCCGTATTGCGGCGGGGCACGCGGCGGGGCGTTCGCTTTTCTCCCGTGGCCGCCGGGGTGACGGGGCGGCAGCCCTCCCACGCCGGGTGAGGGCCGCCGGCCCGCGGGGAGAAGCGCCGCGCGGTCGCCCGGC
>CAZRPT010000197.1:0-9889 GCA_964601985.1 uncultured Verrucomicrobiota bacterium | reverse complement strand
CGCGCTCCCAACGCGCGCCGGCATGGCGGACATCGTGTCACATTTCCCCGCTTTTTCAAACCGCCCCGAACAGGTCGTCTTCCGGCCAGCGCGACACGGCATCGGCGGCCCGGTGCAGGGCGGGGTCGAGGGCGCCGTCCGCGCGGGATCATCTCACCGGAGGGCAGCCAAGGAAGGGCGGTTTAGGAGAGGCCGGCCGTGCGGCGGATGATTTCCTCCAGGGGCGTGGCGGGACGAAAACCGGTGTGACGGAGCAGTTTGTCCACCGCGGGCCGGCGGCGGCGCATGTCCTCGAACCCGGGCGCGTAGGCTTCTTCGTAGGGCACCAGCTCGATGGTCGAGGGGGAGCCCAGCAGCCGGATCACGCTTTCGGCGAGGTGACGGATGCTGACCTCCTCGCTGCCGCCGATGTTGAAAATCTCCCCGCGCGCCCCGGCGCAACGCTCCAGCCGGAGCAGCGCCTCGACGGTGTCGGTGACGAGGCAGAAGCAGCGGGTCTGCCGTCCGTCGCCGAAGACGCGCAACGGTTTTCCCTCGCGGGCGGTGGCGATGAACCGGGGCAGCACCATGCCGTAATTGCCGCTCTGCCGGGGGCCGACGGTGTTGAACAGGCGGGTGATGACCACCGGCAGGCGGTATTCGCGGGCGTAGGCCAGCGCCAGAAATTCGTCCATCAACTTCGAGCAGGCGTAGCTCCAGCGGGCCAGGGTCGGAGGGCCGATGAGCAGGTCGTCCGTCTCGGTGAACACTTCCTTCCGGCTCTTGCCGTACACCTCCGAGCTGGAGGCCAGAAACACGGTGACCCCGTCCGGGGCGGCGGCCCGCAGCACGGCCTCGGTCTCGTCCAGGTTGGTTTCGATGGTGCGCCGCGGCTGGTTGACCGCCATCTCGACCCCCACCGCCGCCGCCAGGTGAAACACCGCCCGCGCCCGGCGCACCCGGTCGGTCAACGCCCGGCACTCGCCCACCCGCTCGGTGAACACCTCCAGCCGGGGCTCGTGCGCCACCGCCCGCAGGTTGTCGAGCGAGCCGGTCGAGAGGTCGTCAATCACGGTCACGCGCGCCCCTTCGGCGAGCAGTCGCTCGACCAGGTGCGACCCGATGAAACCGGCGCCGCCGGTGACCACAAAATGTTGCTGTCCGGAATTCATGCCAGCGGGAAACGCAAGCTTGGCGGCGCGGGCGCCCCCTGGCGGCGCGCCTCCGTTCCGCCCATTCCAGCACACCCGCCCGCCGGCGGCGAGGGAGATGCGCGGGAAAATGCCGGCCGGTCAGCGGGCGGCCGGGCACGGCGGCGCGCCGGGCAGCGGAACGCGCAAAGTGACCCGGGTGCCGCCGCCGGGGGCGGGGGCGATGTCGAAACGGCCGCCCACCTCCTCCATCCGGCGGCGCATGTTGCGCAGGCCGTTGCGGGCCCGGGCGGCCTCGCTGTCCACGTCGCCCGGACCGCGGCCGTTGTCCTCCACCTCGAGGATGAAGGCGTCCGGCTCCAGCCGCACCCGCACGCGGGCCTCGGTGGCCCGGGCGTGGCGGACGACGTTGGTGACCGCCTCCTTGAACGCCAGGAAGACGTTGTGCCGGACCTCGGGCGGCACGGGAATGCCGGGCGCTTCCTCGGGCACTTCCTGCCGGTAGCGCAAGCCCGCCACGGTGAGGTATTCCTGCGCGTTTTTGCAGCAGTAGGTGATGAGGCTGTCCACGGTGTCGTTCGAGGGATTGACCGCCCAGACGATTTCGTCCAGCACGCGGGTGGTGTCGCGGGCGGTTTGGGAAATCTGCCGGGCGTGGGCCTCGACCTCCTCGGGGAAATCCTTGTCGCTCTCGGCCAGCTCGCCCAGCAGCGCCACCTGGGTGAGGCTCGCGCCGAGCTGGTCGTGCAGGTCGCGGGCGATGCGAGCACGCTCTTTTTCGAGGGCCTCCCGCTCGCGCAACCGGGCCACCTGCCGGCGCAGGCGCTGGGTGGAGGTGTAATGCACGGCGGCCACCACGGTTCCCAGCAGGCCGGTGACGGCGAGGGTCAAAAACCACCACGTGCGCCAGAAGGGCGGGGGGACGATGACGGCCAGCGCGGCGGCGGTCTCGCTCCACACGCCGTCCTCGTTGCCGGCGATGACCTCGAACCGGTAGTTCCCCGGCGGCAGCTTGCTGTAGCGGGCCACCCGGATTGCGCCGGCGTCCACCCATTCGTTGTCGTGGCCCACGAGGCGGTAGCGGAAACGCGCCCGCTCCGGCGCGGCGAGGTTCAGGCTGGTGTAATGGATTTCCAAACGCCGCCGGCCCGGCGGCACCACGACGCGCGGCGGCGGCGTGGCCCGGAGGGTTTGCGGCCCCTGCGGACGGCCTTCCACCCAGACTGATTCGATCACCACCGGCGGGGCGTGCGGGTTGGGGTGAACGTCGGCCGGATACACCCACGCCAGCCCCTTGATGGTGGGCGCCCAGAGGCGGACTTGCGCGCCGGCGGGCCGGGGAAGATCGAGGGCGGGCCCCATCGTGCACTCGCGGGTGGGCAGGCCGTCGGCGCGCTCGTACACCCGCCCGACCAGCCGCTCCGCCCGGCCCGCCGCCACGGCGTCGAACGCCGCCCGCGCCACGCGCATCAGCCCGGCGGTGGTGCCGATCCACAACCGCCCCGCGTCGTCCTCCTGAATGCTGCCGACGCTGTTGCTGGGCAGGCCTTCGCGGGTGGAAAAGCGGTCCCAGCGGCCGTCGCGCCAGCGGGCCAGGCCGTGGCCGTCCAGGCCCACCCAGAGCGCGCCGGCGGCGTCGGCGTGCAGGGCCGCCACCGTGTCGCCCGGCAGGCCGTCCGGACTTTTGCGGAAGACGGTGAAGGTTCCGTCGCGCCAGCGGTTCAAGCCGCCTCCCTCGGTGCCGATCCAGAGGTTGCCCGCCGCGTCATCCGTGATGACCCGCACCCGGTTCGTGGAGAGGCCGTCCCGCATGGTGAAGTCCCGCCATGACGCGCCGTCCCACCGGGCCAGCCCGCCCTCCGAGCCCACCCAGAGCCGGCCCCGGCGATCCTCGTGCAGCGCCAGCACCACCGGGGCCACCCGGCCGCCCGTGGGCGCCCGCGCGAAATGGCCGTCGCGCCAGCGCAACAGGCCGCCGGCCCACAGCCCCGCCCAGCAATCGCCCCGGCGGTCCACCAGCAGCGCGCGCACCGGCAGGCCCAGCAGCCCTTCGGGCGCGCCGTAATGCCGTGTCGTGCCGTCTTTCAGGTAATCCACCCCGCCGCCGTTGTAGCCCACCCACAGACCGCCTTTGGCATCCGCCGCCAGGGCCTGCACCACCTGCCCCCGGGTGGCCTCGACCACGTGGAAAAGCTGCCGTCGGACGCGGTTGAGCCCGCCGCCGTCGGTGCCCACCCACAAGCTGCCCTCCCGGTCCACGGTCAGCGCGAGGATGTAATCGTTGGACAGCCCGTTGGCGGTGGAAAAACGGCGCGGCGGGCCGTCGCCCGCGAACCAGAACACCCCCGCGCCCAGCGTGCCCACGATCAGGCGGCCTTCCGCGTCTTCACACGCCGCCGTCACCCGGGCCGGGCCGCTCCACGGGTAAGCGCCCAAGTCCTCGACCGTTTGGCCCTTTTCCGCCCGGGTGATGCGTCCGTCCGCCAGCCGCCAGCACCCGCCCCGCCGGCTGGCCAGCACGTAATCGAGGCGGTTGAAGGAGACCACCCGTCGCACCGGCAGTTTCCGCCGGGGCCGGACGGCCCGCGGATCAATCTCGTAGAGCCCTCCGTCCAGCGCCAGCCAGACCGGGCCGCCGGGCTCCGCCACCACGCTGCGGTACCGGCTGAACCGCCCGGCGCCCACCTGCCAGACGTTGACCGTGCCGGCGAAATACCGGCCCACTTCGCCGTCGGCGGCGCAGAGCCAGACCGCGCCCTGCTCGTCCTGGCAGGCGGCCACGAGCCGTTGCTCCCGCCCGCCGCCGCCGAGGTCCAGCGGCTTGATGCCGTCCGGGCGCACCAGCAGGGGGCGTCCGTTTTCGATTCCCACCCAGAGGTTGCCCTCCCGGTCCTCGAACAGGCTGACGATGCGGTTGCCCTCCATGCCGGGGGTGTTGCCGGTGTCGTAAAGCGTGAAGCGCAGGCCGTCGAAACGGACCAGCCCGTTCAACGTGCCCAGCCAGAGGTAGCCGTCGCGCGACTGGGTGAGGGCGAGGACCGAATTGCGCGGCAGGCCGTCATCCGTCTCCCACGCCCGGATGGCAAACGCCCCGGAGGGGGAAGGCGCGGGCGGTTCCGCGGCGCGCGCCGCCCGCCACGTCGGGAAAACTCCCGCGCTCACGCACCAGCCGACCAGCGCCCACCGGATCCAGCACCGCATGCGCGCCATTGTCCCGCCGCCCCGCCGCGCGGTAAAGCGCGGAGAACGCGCGGACCGCCGCTTCCGCGGAAGGAGCGTCAGGCCGACCCGGCGAACACCCGCGCCCAGAGGACCTTGAGGTAGCGGCTTTCGGGGCAGTTGGACAGGACCGGGTGATCCGCGCCCGCGCCGGTGCGGTCGAGGAATTGCAGTCGCCGCCCCGCCCGGTGCGCCACCCGGACGACCAGCCGCTCGAAGGCCTCCGCCGGGAGCAGGCCGGAGCAGGAGCAGGTGACGAAGAGGCCGCCCGGCGCCACCAGTTGCAGGGCCAGCAGGTTCAGGTCCTCGTACTTGCGCTCGCCTTCGCCGGCGTCGTCGCGGGTCTCGATGAGCTTGGGCGGGTCCAGCACCACCACCTCCCATTGCCGGCCGTTTTGCCGCATCTGGCGGGCGTAGGCGAAGGCGTCGGCGTGGACCCAGCGGACGCGGACCTGGTTGAGGTTCGCGTTGCGCCGGGCTTGGGCGATGGCCTGCTCGTCCAGGTCCACCCCCGTCACGTCGGTCGCGCCGCCCAGCGTTCTGGCCATGACGGAGAATCCGCCGGTGTAGCAGCACAAATCCAGCATCCGCCGCCCGGCGGCCCATTCCGCCAGGCGCCGACGGTTTTCGCGCTGGTCGCAGAAGAAGCCGGTCTTGTGGCCGCGCGCGAAATCCACCTCGAACCGCACCCCGTGTTCCCGGAACCGCACCGGCGGCAGCGGCCCGGGCGCGGCGGCCGCGATGCCCTCCCGCCGGGCGATCAGCGGATCCACCGCCACGCGCGCCCGCCGGGTGCCCAGTCGCTCGTGCAAACGCGGCAGCCAGCGCGGCAGGCGTTGATAAATCCCCAGGCTGTGCGCCTCGATGCTCAAGGTGTCGCCGTAGCGATCCACCACCAAGCCGCTCAGGCGGTCCCCGTCGGAATGAACCACCCGGAAGGCGTCGGTGCGCTCCGGCAGGCGCAGCGTGTCGAGCCGGAGGTCCAGGGCGGCTTCGAGCAGTTGGTCCAGGACCGTTTCCGAGGCCGTTTCGCCGCCCTGCGCGCACACCCGCAACGGCACCCGGGCGCGCGGATTCCACAAGCCCACGCCGAAGGGCCGGCCCGCCTTGTCGAACACGTTCACCACGGCGCCGGGCGCGGCGTCGGGCGAGACCGCGCCGATCATGGCCGGATAGATGTGGGGGTGGTTGCTGAAGTAGCGGAGCTGCACCCACGGCGCCGGCCAGTCGGCGCTCTCGGGCGGCGGCGACCAGTTGCGGCGCTCCCAGGCCGGCGCCGAAGCGGCGAAAGCGGGACGGCGTGGACGAAAAGGCGGACGACGACGGGACGGGTTCATCCTACAATTTTACGGTGAGAAGGGGGGGATCCAGCGGGGAAATCCGAGGGCCGGGGGCCGAAGGACCGAAGGAAATCCGAATCCCGAAATCCGAAAGGAAGCACATCCTTCGTAGCCGCTGGCGTGAGGCGGAGACTCCTTCCCGTAGCGCAGATTTCCAGTCTGCTGTTTCGCAGGTTTCCAACCTGCCCAGTGTCCGGGCACCAGCGGCCGCCGCGTAAAAAAGAATGCCGGGCCGACTGGAAGTCGGCGAGGGGCTCGCACGTGCCCCCGCGCTCGGCCCTGCGGGCCTTCGTCCTGCCGGACGAATCCCTTTCGCCGCCGCCCTGCGTAGCGCAGGCTGGGAGCCTGCTGTATCGCAGCGTGGCACGCTGCGAAACATTCGCTTTTTCCCTTCCGTGGCCCCCGAAGTGACGAGACACGCAGACTTCCAGTCTGCGCCACGGAAGCGGCGGGCGAGAAAATCCGCCAGGTCTCGCCGGGGTTCAGGACGCGGACGACACGATGCGGAGCCCGCCCGCCCCCGCGAAACCGTATTTCAATTTGACGGGCGGTTTGCCCGCCGTTGTGGACCCGGACCCAGCCGGCTTGGGGAGTCAGCTCGAATTGCAACCGCTCGACGGTCAGGTGGCGCGGGCGGACGCCGGCGCAGCTCACGGTCAACGGCCCCAGCCCGGCCGCCACCGGGTCGGCGGCCCCTGCGGCGGCCCGGGGACGGTTGCTCAGCACGCGCAAAACGCCCCGCTCCGGCAGGACGCAGGCAGCCACTTCGTGAACCGTCGCGCCGGCGGGCAGATGCGCGGCCAAGGCGTTGGTATCCATCGTGGCCACCAGCGCGGCCGGTTCATCGGCCAAGAGGGCGGCGGCGGCAGCCGGAGAAACGTGCGCGTGGAGTTCGTTCAGGAAAATTTGCAGACCGTAGGGGGCGTCCACGTCGGTCAACGGGCATTCCTCGCCGGTGGCGGCCATCAATTCCCGCGCGAGCGCCTGCACCGCGACGGTTTGCCGCACGGCGGGTTTTTGCGGGCGCAAAACGTGCCAGTAGGCCCCCAGCAACGCCAGTCCCACCACCGGCACGGTTCCCGTCCCGATCCGCACCGCGCCGGGAGAACGCCGCGCCAGCCAGCGATCCACCTCCCGTCCGGCCAGCAACGCCGCCGCCGGGATCAGCGGAAAGAGCAGGTCGCCCCGTTGATGCGCGCCCAGCGCCAGCAACGCCATTCCCACCAGCAACCAGCAAGCCAGAAACCGCTCGAATCTTTGCTCGCAGGCCGCGCGGGCCGGATGTTTCCCAACCCGCCACAGGCCCAAATACGCCAGCAAACTCCACGGCGCGAACCGCGCCAGCAGCAGCAGGGGCGGCTTGTAGGCCTGGCTGCCGGGAAAGCCGCCGGTCGAGCCGCCCGTGGCGTGCCCCAGCAGCTCGCGTTGGATGAGTTTGTCCCACATCGCCGGGCCGGAATCCAGCCACGCGGCATAAAACCACCCGCCGCACAGCAGCAGATACAGCAGCACGCCGGACAAATGGGAGCCGCGCAGCTTGGGCGCGTCGGGCACGCGCCGTTCCCACCCCGCCGCCAGCAAACCACCGGCGGCGAACAGCAGCCCCAGCGGTCCCTTGGTCAGCGTGGCCAGCGCCGCCGCCAGCCAAAACCAGCGCCAGCCGCCTCCCCGGATCCACGCCGCGTAACCCGCCAACGCCGCCGCCGTGACCCACAGCGAAAAGACCCCGTCGGTCCGGACCAGGGTCATCTGTTTCGCGGCCACGTTCGAGATCAGATACACCATCGCCGCCCACCAACCGGCCCGCGCGCCCCAAACCCGGCGGCCCGCCGCCAGCACCAGCCCGGCGATCCCCAGCGTGGCCAAAGCGGTGGGCAGGGCCAGACTCAGCGGGCTCAAGCGTCCCAGGGCCAGCGTGCTGAGCGCCGCCAGCCAGGTGTACATCGGCGGCTTCGAGGTGATGCTGCCGAACACGTCCCGCTGGAGGATCCAGTGCCCGTTCAGGACCACGTCCTGCACGTAGGCGGCGGGATTTTCCTGGTCATTGTCCAGCAGGTCGCACGGGGCGCTCAGCCGGACGAGAAACAACGCCGCCCACACCAGCAGCAAGCCGGCCAGCGGCCGCCAGCCGCCGAACCAGACGTCGAGGCCGGAGACCGCTGCCTGCGCGGGAGCCGCCGGAGCGTTGCGTTTCATGCGCCGCGACCATAACGGGCGCGCACCGGCTTGGCCACCTCCTCTCCCCGTTTCCTGCCTCTTGAAGCGCCGGTCCGTTCCAAACCAACCGGCGAAACGGCCTCAGTGCCGGTCCGAGGCCGTTTCGCCTCGGAGGAAGCGTTTTCCCGGCAGGGTGGCCCCTGCCTCTGGCGGGTGGAACCGGACCTCCCGCCCGGCTTCCGGACGCGGGGAAACCGTTGAAAACGGCCGCGATCAGGGGAGGGGAACCCGGCCTGAAGCCGGGGGGCATTTTGCGCCCTTCCCGCGGGCCGCCTGTCCCATCCGCGCGGCGGGGTGTTTCGCTTTTCCGGCGGCACCTCACGAGCGCCGCTCCGAAGTCAGAATTCGACGACGGCCCGAATTCCCCCAATCACTCCTCGGGTCCGGGGGGCGTTTTCCCTCGCGTCGTAAAGATATTGAATGTCTCCGGTGAGGGCAAAACCCGGCGTGATAACGCAACGATAATATGCTTCCACCGCGTGCGTATGGTCCACTCCCGTGTTTCCTCCATGCAAATAAGCACAGGCAACGCCCACCGTGTCCGCCTTGCGCCCCCAAGTCGCGCCCGGAAAATTCAGCCCTCCCGAGTAGAAACTCTGATAATTCACCCGGGAGGACCTGGCTTGACATCCCATTCGGAGAAAACCACCCATTTGTTCGCCCCATTGCTGGGTGGCGGAAACGGCGCCTCCCACCCGACATTTCAATCGGGTTTCCGATACGTCGGGAAATTTCGCGTCCGTTCCCACCAGAAAGATTCGGAGATTGCCTTTCCCCAGCGCGTTTTCATGAGCCCGGGCCACCTGCGCGCCCCAAAACAAATAACTGTTTCCCGCTTCATTTTCCCCCACGTCCATGAGCAGCCCCGTAAAGGTCCAGGCGCCAAACCGTCCTTCCGCCGCCGCCCCGTAGTCATAGGAAGGGAGTCCGTGGCTTCCGCTGAACACAAAAACCTCGTTGAAAAACCGGGCATATTCGTCGCCGGCCAATTCATTGCCATCCAGAAAGTCCGTTGAATCAATGATGCCGAGGGTGAGCGACGCGGAATTCTCGCCCCATTCGTGCGTAAACCGGCACCCGGCTGTGAGCAGGTAACTTCGGTTCCGACCGTTGATGTGACGCACATCGGATTCGTGATCCCCGCCCCAGGGAGCGAGCACAAACGTGCCGTTTCCGGTCAAGCCGTCTCCCTGCGTGTAGGCGAGTTTGGCAAACCATTCATGGCGGGGAAGGGGATGGATGTCGAACTCCACCTGCAACGGCATTACAAGGCGGGAAGTATCGTCGGCCTCAGGAGCGCCCGCTGCCTGCTGGGCCATTCCGATCACGGCCGCCACTCCATTCACCGAAAGCCAGTCCGCAATCTCACCAGCATACAACCCCGGTTTGCTGAGTATTTGCAGCGCCAAGAGCGTGAATCCGATCCGCGTTCCGACTGTCCACCCGCTTTGAGTCATCCCTCTTTTTCCCGTTTTGGTCGTTTTGAGGCGATCCTGAGAGCCGGTCTGAGCAGTGGAAAATCCCGCCGCGTGGGGGCATTCGGCCTGCGGGAAGGGCGCGAACCATCTCCTGGCCGCAGGCCGGGTTTCCCAACCCGGCATTTTCAGACCGGCTTCAAGGCATCCCGCATTTGCTTCAAACAGCGGCCGCATTGGTGGAGCAGTGTTATCGAGAATGAGACTCAGTTGCAATAAAAATTTGCAATCCGGCTCGGGTTCTTCGCTCCGGCGAAACGGCCACCAATTCCAGCCCCCAAAACCGTTTGGCACCTCGATTCGGGCATTCCGCCCGCCTTCTTGACGGGCGTGAAACGATTGAAATGGCCGCGATCAAAGGACGAAGGAGAGCTCCCGCCGGTGATGTTTTTTTTGCGCTTTCCGGCTACTTTTTGCGGCCTGACTTCCTCCCGCCGCCGAATTGCCGCTGGTAGTCCCGGATGAGCCCGGCGGCGATCCATTCCGCGAGGGCCTGCCGGTTTTGAGG
>CAZRPT010000196.1:0-6781 GCA_964601985.1 uncultured Verrucomicrobiota bacterium | reverse complement strand
ATCGAGGTCGGCGTCGGCGAGCACGTAGGCGGGGTCCTTGCCGCCCAGTTCGAGCGTCGTGCCGACGAACCGTCCCGCCAGCGCGCGGGTGACGCTGATACCGCCGGCGACCGAGCCGGTGAAGGCGACGTAGTTCACACGGGCGTCGGCGAGCAGCGCGGTCACGCCGGCGTGGTCGAGGTGGAGGTGTTGCAGAAGGCCGTCCGGCAGGTCCGATTGCCCGGCGGCTTGGGCGTAACGCTCGGCGCAAAGCGGCGTCTGGTGGGAGTGTTTGAGCAGGACGGCGTTGCCCGCCAGCAGGGCCGGCACCACGGCGTTCACCGAGGTGAGGTAGGGATAATTCCACGGCGCGATGACGGCCACCACGCCGAGCGGCACGCGTTCGATGAAGCGGGTGAAGCCCGGTTTGGGTGCGGGGCGGTGGGGGCGGAGCCCCTCGGGCGCCTGCTCGATCATGGCGCGCGCGCGTTCCTCGAAACCGCGCAGCTCGCCCGGGCTCTGGCTGAGGGGGCGGCCCATCTGGCGGCTGATTTCTTCGGCCAGCTCGTCGCGCCAAGCGAGCATTCGCTCGACGAAGGAAGTCACGCGCTGCTGGCGTTCTTCGAGGGGCAGCGTGCGCCAGCTTTTTTGGGCGGTCACGGCGCGCGCCAGGGCGCGGTCCCTGTCCGCGGAGGTGTGCAACGGGCGTTCGACCACGACGGAACCGTCAATGGGACTGATGGTGCGTAATACGGATTCGCTCATAACAGGAACGGAGCAGAAAGGGAGCGGTTACCGGCGGGAAGCCGGCGATACAGCAGACTGGAAGTCTGCGCTACGAAGGCGGGCGGTCCGTTGCCGTCCAAGGAACCCGGATGTTTCCCTGCCCAACCCGCGTTCATCGTCCTAGCCGCGTTCGAACATCCGGTTCAGTTCGTAATCGGTCACCGCCCGGTCGAAGTCGGCTTGTTCGTAGCGGGCGGCGTGGAGGTAATGCTCGATGACCCGGTCACCGAACGCCGCCCGAAGCGGAGCCGAGCCGTCGAGCAGTTGGATGGCCTCGGCCAGCGTGGCGGGCACCTGCGGGATGTCGGCGGCTTCGTAGGCATTGCCGCGGAACGCGTCGGGCAGCGGGAGGCGTTGCTCGATGCCGTGCAGTCCGGCGGCGAGGATGGCCGCGTAGGCGAGGTAGGGATTGCAGTCCGCGCCCGGCACGCGGTTCTCGATCCGGAGGCCGGGGCCGTGGCCCAGGATGCGCAGGCCGGTGGTGCGGTTGTCGTGCGACCAGGCGATGCGGGTGGGCGCGAACGACTGCGCCTGAAAGCGTTTGTAGGAATTGATGAACGGCGCGAGGAACAGGGTGTATTCGCGGGCGAGGGCGAGCTGGCCGGCGAGAAAGTGACGCAGCAACTCGGACATGCCGTCCGGCGCGTCCGGGTCGGAAAACAGCGGTTTGCCGCCCTCGCGTTCCTGAAGCGAGCAGTGGATGTGACACGAATTGCCGGCGAGCTGCGCGGAAAACTTGGCCATGAAGGTGAGCGCGTGCCCGTGCTGGTGGGCGATTTCCTTCGCGCCGTTTTTGTAGAGCACGTGGCGGTCGGCCATTTCGAGGCCCTCGGCGTAGCGGAAGTTGATTTCCTCCTGGCCCGGCCCCCATTCGCCCTTCGAGGCCTCGACCGGAATGCCCGCGCCTTCCATGCCGTTGCGGATGGCGCGGATGAGCGGCTCCTCCTTGGTGGTCTGGAAGATGTGGTAATCCTCGATGTACCAGCCGGCGGTGTGCAGGTCGCGATAGGCCTGCTCGCGGCAGGCGGCGAAGGATTCCTCGAACAGGTAGAACTCGAGCTCGGAGGCGAAGTGCGCCATCCAGCCGCGCTCCTGGAGGCGGGCGAGCTGGCGTTTCAGGATCGTGCGCGGGGCGTGTTCGAGCAGGTGGCCCTCCTCGTCGCACACGTCGGCCAGCACCAACGCGGTGCCTTCCAGCCAGGGAACGCGGCGCAGCGTCGCGAGGTCCGGCCGCATGACGAAATCGCCGTAGCCCAGCGACCACGAGGCCGCTTCGTAGCCGGGCACGGGCTCCATTTCCATGTCGTTCGTGAGGAGGTAATTGCAGGCGTGCGATGCGGTGCGGGCCGAGTCGAGGAAGAAGCGGCCCGTGAAGCGCTTGCCCACCAGGCGGCCCTGCATGTCGGGAAAGGCCACGAGGACCGTGTCAATTTCGCCTTGTTGGATGAGCCGGGTCAGTTCGTCGAGCGTCAGCATGCCGGTCGGGGGAGTTTTCACGATGCGATGCGAGTCAGGGTTGAGTTTCCGGGGTGGAGGCCGCGGCGTCAGGCGAGGTTTCCCTCGCCCGCGCGGCGGCGGCCATCTGGGCCTCGTGTTCGAGCGCGAACTCTTCTTCAGGCGAGAGCACCATCCGATGCCGCGCGTACACGGCGAAGTAAATCAGCCCGCCCAAAAACCACACCGCGCAGCCGTACACGCCCAGCCGGTATTCTTCGTTCAGGAACAGGGAAACCAGCGTGATGGCCGAGAGCGAGAGCGCCCCCCAGGCGCCCACCACCCCCAACGGACTCACGTAGGGCCGCGGCAGATCGGGCATGCGCCGGCGCAGAATGATGAACGACAAGGCCTGCATGATGTAGGCGATCACCGCGCCGAACACGGCCATGTTCAACAACACCGCGCCCACCGGCACCTTGCTGAACCATTGCTTGCCGTAATGAATGACCAGCGCCGCCAGGAAACCCAGCACCGCGCCCACGATCAAGGCCACGTGGGGGGTCTTGCGCGAGCCGTGGGTCACGCTCAGCCATTTCGGGAAATACCCCGCGCGTCCCAGCGAGTAGATGTTCCGCCCGTAGGCGTAGATGATCGCGTGAAAGCTCGCGATGAGCCCCGCCACCGCCACCAACGCCAAAAGCGACGCGCCCGCGCCTTCGCCGAAGATGGTCTGGAATCCCAGCAGCAGGGGTTCATCGGACGTGCCCAGCACCGCCGCGCCCGGCGGAATGCCGGCGCTCAGGAAGAGGGTCAGGAACGAGGCCACCACCAGCGTGGCGATGCCCCAGAGCAGACCGCGCGGCATGTCGCGTTTCGGATCATGGCTCTCCTCGGCGGCCAGCGGCAGTTGCTCGATGGCGAGATAAAACCAGATGGCGAACGGCAGGCCGGCAAAGATGCCGCCGATGCCGTGCGG
Organism: uncultured Verrucomicrobiota bacterium; assembly: GCA_964601985.1. Lineage (GTDB taxonomy): Bacteria > Verrucomicrobiota > Verrucomicrobiia > Limisphaerales > J093 > J093. The sequence goes on along the minus strand of CAZRPT010000196.1, from coordinate 3,603 downwards.
CAGGAACCGCGTTCCACCTTCGCCGGGCTTCACCGTGAACAGCAGGTCCGCCGAGAAATGCGGCAGCGCGCCGATCCAGAACACCGCCAGAATCCCCAGCGCCAGAAACGTAATCACCACCGTGAACTTGAACGTGGCCTCGACGCCGAGGATGTTCAGCCCCACGAAAATGCCGTAGGAAATCGCCCACCATGCGGGCGCCGGCAGTTGCAGACCGAACAGGTCATTGCAGATCGCGCCCAGATAGCCGCCGATGCCCACCACGATCACCGCCGGCGTCAGGACGTATTCCATGTTTTCCGCCAGCCCGGTGATGAACCCGCCCCACGGACCCATCGTCGTGCGCCCGAACGAGTAGGCCCCGCCCGTGTGCGGCAGCGCCGGGGACATCTCGGCAATGCAGTAGCAGAGGCAGATGTAGAGCACCGCGATCACGCAGGTGGCGATCAGCAACCCGCCGAACCCGCCGGCGGCGAGCCCGAAATTCCAGCCGAAGAAGTCCCCGGAGATGACCGCCCCGACCCCCAGCGCCCAGAGCGACCACGGCCCCGCGAACCGCTTGAGCCCGCGCTTCTCGAAATACTCCCGCGAAACCTTCGTGTAAGTGAGGCCATCTTTCGTGTACGTGGGTCCGTTTTGACTCGTGTTCGCCATGCTTCCCTTTCGTCGAGTTGGTCTCAATTCTTGGTTAAGCGACGCGCATCTTGTCCGTTAGCGCCCTTCCAACGCAAGGCGATTCGTGAACGCGGCTTCGCCGTCGCCCGGGCGTTTCCCGGAAAAAAGGCGGAACGGAAGGGGCTTTTCGCCGAAAAACGGACGCGAGCAAAAGGCCCTCCCCATCCGCGGAGGCGCGAAGGAACGCCACGAGACCGGGGCCGCGAGGCGACGGCTCAAAAGCCCTCGTGTTCGGTGCGCTGGATGATTTCCTCCTGCAACGCCTCGGACAGGTCGCAGAAGTAATCGCTGTAGCCGGCCACGCGGACGATCAGGTCGCGGTGCGCCCCGGGATGGGCGCGGGCTTCGCGCAGGTGCCCGGCGCTTACGACGTTGAACTGGACGTGGTGGCCGTTCATCCGGAAATAGCCGCGCACCAGGGCCGCCCACTTTTCCACCCCCTCCTCGGTGGCCACCAGCGAGGGGGTGAACTTCAGGTTGAGCAGCGTGCCGCCGGTGAGCAGGTGGTCCATTTTGCCGGCGCTGCGGAGGACGGCGGTCGGCCCGCGGCGGTCGGCCCCCTGCACCGGCGAGATGCCCTCGCTCAACGGCCGCCCGGCCCGGCGTCCGTCCGGCGTGGCACCGGTGACGCTGCCGAAATAGACATGGCAGGTGGTGGGCAGCATCTCGACCCGGTACCGGCCCCCGCGCGGGTCCGGCCGACCGTCCAGCTCCTCGACGCAGGTGTCGAAGACCCGCCGCATGAGGGTGTCGGCCCGGTCGTCGTCGTTGCCGTATTTCGGCATTTTGTGCAGCAGGCGCTGACGAAGCAGCTCGTGGTCGGCAAAGTCGGCGTCCAGCACGGAAACCAATTCGGCCAGCGGCAACGGACCGGGGTTTCCATTTCGTGGGGATGGCGAAGCAACGCGGGGTTGGACGTCCCGGCCAGCGGCAACACCGTTTTCCGGGAAACAGAGTTGGCGCACGGCGGCGAGGCTGTCGGTCAGGCTGCCCAGGCCCACGAACTGGACGTAGGTGTTGTTGTAGCGGGCGCCGCCGGCGTTGTAGTCGCGTCCGTTGCGGATGCAATCGTCAATCAACACGCTCAGGAACGGCGCGGGCATGCGGGTGGCGTAGAGGCGGCCAATGATGGCGTTGCCGCGCAGTTTGAGGTCGAGGAAATGGCGGAACTGCGCGCGATAGGCGGCGAACAAGTCGTCGAACGAACGGAAGGATTCCGGCGCGCCGGTACGCGGCCCCAGTTGGCGGCCGGTGCGCGGGTCCACCCCGTTGTGGAGGGCCAGCTCGAAGACCTTGGGCAGGTTGAAGTAGCCGGTCAGGATGTAGGCCTCCTTGCCGAAGGCGCCCACCTCCACGCAGCCGCTGCACCCGCCGGCGCGGGCGTCTTCGAGGGTCTTGCCCTGGCGCAACTGCTCCCGCACCACGGCGTCGGCGTTGAAGATGCTGGGGAACCCGTAACCCTGCCGCAACACCCGCAGGGTGTGCCGGAGGACCTCGTCGTCGGTCACCTCGGCGAGCTGGAGATTGGTGCCGGGCTGGAGCAGGTGCAGTTCATCCACGATCTCCAGCAGCAGGTGGGTGAGCTCGTTGGCGCCGTTGCTGCCGTCGGGTTTCAGGCCGCCCAGGTTGAGGTTGGCGAAGTCGGTGTAGGTGCCGCTCTCGGCCGCTGTCACGCCCACCTTCGGCGGGGCGGGATGGTTGTTGAACTTGATGAAAAAGCACTCGAGCAACTCGCGGGCACGCTCCCGGGTGAGGGAGCCGTCGGCCAGGCCCCGCTCGTAGAAGGGCAGGAGATGCTGGTCCAGATGGCCGGGGTTGAAGGCGTCCCAGCCGTTCAGCTCGGTGATCACCGCAAGGTGGCAGAACCAATAGGCCTGCAGGGCTTCGTGAAAATCGCGGGGCGCGTGAGCCGGCACGCGCGCGCAGACGTCGGCGATCTTTTCCAGCTCGGCGCGCCGGACGGGATCCGCCTCCGTGGCCGCCCGGTGGCGGGCAAGTTCGGCGTGACGCCGGGCGAAGAGCATCACCGCGTCGCAGGCCAGGGCGAAGGATTGCAGGGCATGACGGCGCTCCAAGGCGTCGGGATCGTTCCGGCCCTCCAGCCGGGCGAGTTCTTCGGCGATGTCCCGTTTGAAATCGAGCAGGCCGCGGCGGTAGATCTTGTCATCCAGCACCGTGTGACCCGGAGCGCGTTGCTCCATGAACTCGGTGAAGATGCCCGCCTCGTAAGCAGCGTGCCATTCCTCCGGCAGCTCGGCGAAGATCCGGTCGCGCAGCGAGCGGCCCCGCCAGCAGGGGATGATGGTGTCCCGGTAGGCGGCGAAGGTCCCGGGCGGCACGTCGTAGCGGGTCTTGGGCCGGGAAGCGAGGATCTCCAAATCCTCGAGGCTGTGACAGGTCAGTTCCGGAAAGGTGGGCACCGCCTTGGGACGCGGCCCGCGTTCGCCCACAATCAATTCGCCCGGCCCGAGGTAAATCGTCTGGTGGCGGCAGAGATGGAGAAAGGAACGGGCGCGCAGCACCGGCACGGGCCATCGGCCCGCCTGCTGCCGGTAAAAGTCGGTCAACAGCAGGGCGCGCTCGGCTGAAATGGCGGGCCGGGCGTCGAGGCTTTCCCGCCGCAATCTGGCGGTGCGTTCCGTCATGCGCAAACCACGCCCCCTGCTCTACTCCAAACGGTCGCGGGAGAAAAGCGGGATGTGGCGCCGGAAAGCCCTCCGCAAAAACGAAGAGGCCGGGGATGAACCCCGGCCTCCTGTGTCTGCTCTGAACTCAGAGCGCTGGGAACTACTGCTTCAAGCGGTAGAACTTCGCCGCGCCGGTCGGCGCCACCGTGTAGGGGCTCGTCGCTCCCGCCACGTCGGCATACGGACCGGTCACCACTTCCGCGCTTTGCAGCGTGGCGTCGCCTTCCCACGTCAGCACCAC